>CAYGXL010000041.1:0-16243 GCA_964353935.1 uncultured Burkholderiaceae bacterium
CCGCTGAAAGCATCTAAGCGGGAAACTTGCCTGAAGATTAGTCTTCCCGGAGGCTAGACCTCCCTGAAGGGTCGTCCAAGACCAGGACGTTGATAGGTCGGGTGTGGAAGCGCGGTAACGCGTTAAGCTAACCGATACTAATTGCCCGTGAGGCTTGATCCTATAACCGTGCTGCCTCCTCAGTGAGTCGAGGCGCGAACGCAACCATGATCGCTACGCAACACGTAGCCTTTGCTTCTTCCGATTGGATCTCTTGATGGCCGTCGCCTGGCGGTGGCTACGCAAGAGGTCAACCCGATTGCCTGATGACCATAGCGAGTTGGAACCACCCCTTCCCATCCCGAACAGGACCGTGAAACGACTCAGCGCCGATGATAGTGGGATGTATTTCCTGCGAAAGTAGGACATCGTCAGGCTAGCTCTCCCGAACGCCCCGGTGCATCTGCATCGGGGCGTTTGTTTTTGACAACCTGGACAACCTGGACAACCTGGACACCATGGAACGCTTCACGATCTCCATCGATGACGACCTCGCGCACGAGTTCGATCGCCTGATCGAGCAGCGCGGCTACAGCAGCCGGTCCGAAGCGGTGCGCGACATCCTTCGTGCCCACCTGGACCGGCTGCGCGAGGAAAGCGATTCGCGCGCGCATTGCGTCGCGAACCTCTCCTATGTCTACAAGCACCACGAGCGCGACCTGGCCGAGCGGCTCACCATGCTCCAGCATGAGCACCACGACCTGACCGTGTCGACGATGCACGCACACCTCGACCACGAACACTGCATCGAGAGCGTGATCCTGAAGGGCAAGGCGAGCGAGGTGCGCCGCTTCGCCGACGCGATGACCGCCGAGCGCGGAGTCCATCATGGCCAGTTGAACCTGGTCATGGTGGAACTCGACCCGGTCGCAGCCCATACCCACGCGCACTTGAAGCCGCGTCACTGATCGCTTTCGAAGTGCATCGACCAATGGGAGGGCAGGAACGCTCGCCCTCGGTCCATCGAGTTGCACTTTGCCTTGCGCCGCGGCAGGGACTACCGTAGCGCGTGCCTGCCAACTTTCCGACTGGAGAGCGATATGCCGCACGACAGCGACACGAAGGGCGACCACGAGCACGGGCACCAGCATCGGCATGCGCATGAACACGCTCACGAGCATGAGCATTGGCACTGGCACGGCGAGCTGCATCACTCGCACCCGCATTCGCACGCCCACGTTCATGAGCACGCCCATGGGCACGGTCATCGGCACTTGCACGGCGAAGGCGAGGCCGATCACCAGCACGGAACCACGGCACTGCACGCGCTTCCGTCTGCGCACGACCACGATCACCCTGAACACGACCGGGCACCGCACGACGACCACTCTCACTAGGTCTTGCCGAGGGCGGTCGTCGCTCTCCTGCGCGCTCTGTGATCGCAAGACGCTCCCGAGGCCCCTCTTACCCTAGTCTCGCGGAGGCTTGAGGCAGCTCAGACTCTCGATAAGATGAATTTGAAATACTGCATACGTTCGTCGGGGAACTGAGGCCGATCAGCGGCAGCGCCGGCGCCGTACCGCTGCTCCGAGGGTCCGCGAGCAACTTCTGACCAAGTCGAGGGGCAAACGATGCACATGGCCGATGCACTTCTTTCGCCCGCCGTGGGCGCGGGAATGTGGGCGTTGAGCGGGATCGCACTCATGCGCAGTGCCCGTCGCGTTCGGTCGCAGGCAGACGACCACACCGCACCCCTCATGGGGGTTCTGGGCGCGTTCGTCTTCGCCGCGCAGATGATCAACTTCTCGATACCCGCGACCGGATCGAGCGGTCACCTCGGGGGAGGCCTGCTCCTCTCGGCGCTGCTTGGCCCGCACCCGGCGCTGATTGTGATCGCCTCGGTGCTGACCGTGCAGGCGCTGTTCTTTGCCGATGGCGGCCTGCTCGCGCTCGGTGCCAACATCTTCAATCTCGGCGTGCTGCCGTGCCTCGTCGCCTACCCGCTGGTGTATCGCGCGATCGCCGCTCCGGGCGCCTCCAACTCGCGCATCGTCGCCGCCTCGCTGGCGGCGGCTGTCTCGGGTTTGCTGCTGGGCTCGCTCGGTGTCGTCTCGCAGACAGTCGCCTCCGGCATCACCAGCCTTTCGTTCGAGTCGTTCGTGGTGCTGATGGTGCCAATACACCTTGCGATCGGCATCGTCGAGGGACTCGCCACGTCTGCCCTGCTGCTCTTCATTCGCCGCGCCCGGCCCGATCTGCTCGACCGCGCCACGACGGCTCCGCGACCGCGCACCTCGTTCCGACGGCTGCTCGTGTCGCTTGCCGTGGCTGCAGCTGTCACGGCGGGCATGCTCCCGTGGTTCGCATCGACGCAGCCGGACGGGCTCGAGTGGTCCCTGGAGCGAGCCGCCGGCGCGGCCGGCCTGCCGACGCCGGAGCTGGGCGTGCACGGTTGGCTGGCGCGGGTGCAGGAGAAAACGTCGGTCCTGCCCGACTACGACTTTGCGGCGAAGGCAATCGCCTCCGACGGATCGCCGGAGCCCGCCTGGCCGAACGTCAACGCAGGAACGTCGGTGGCCGGAGTGATCGGCGGAGCGATCACGTTGGCGCTGGTGTGGCTGATCGCCTGGCTGATCCGGCGAAGACAGCAGATCGAGTCGCGACGCAGCGCTGAATGAGCCGCATCGACGTCGCCCTGCATGACCTGCGCACGCTGGACGACCTGGCGCGCCGTGACACCCCCCTGACTCGGCTGGATGCGCGCGCGCAGGTCGTCACCACGCTCGTGTTCTGCGTGGTCGTGGTGTCGTTCGACCGTTACTCCGTGTCGGCGCTCCTGCCGCTCGCCCTGTACCCGATTACGCTGGCCGCGCTCGGTGACCTGCCGGCACGGCCGCTGCTGCGCAAGCTCGCGATCGCGGCACCCTTTGCCATGCTGGTCGGTCTGTTCAATCCGCTGCTTGACCGCGCGCCCTTGCTGACCCTCGGCGAGATCGCGATTGCCGGCGGGTGGGTCTCGTTCGCCTCGATCATGCTGCGCTTTGCGCTGACAGTGGGCTCGGCGCTCGTCCTGATTGCCGGAACCGGCATGCACGAACTGTGCGCGGCGCTGGGTCGCCTGGGCGTGCCGGGCGTCTTCACAGCCCAGTTGCTCTTCCTGTTTCGATACTCTTTCGTGCTCGGCGGCGAGGCGTCGAGCATGATGACCGCGTACGAACTCAGATCGGGAGGACGCAGGCCGGGACTGAAGGACTACGGGGGGCTGGCAGGCCACCTGCTGCTGCGTGCCTTCGAACGGGCTCAGCGCATCCATTTGGCCATGATCGCGCGCGGGTTTGACGGCGAACTGCGCAGCGCAGCGTCACGGTCCTGGACGCGACGCGACACGTTGTTCGTCCTCGGCTGGTGCGCGTTCTTCCTGCTGGTTCGCTGGGTGAACATCCCGCAGTGGCTTGGGCAGGCAACCACTGGTCAACTGCCTTGAGCCACCACTACATCGAGGTGCGCCGTGTTTCCTACGCCTACCCGGACGGGACGCTGGCGCTGCGGGACATCAGTTGCCGGATCGAGCACGGCGAGTCGGTCGGCATCGTCGGCGCGAACGGCGCCGGCAAGTCCACGCTGCTGCTTCACCTGAACGGGCTGCTGACTCCGGCCGAGGGCCAGGTCGTCATCGGCGACATCCCGGTCACCGAGAAGACGCGAGACCAGATTCACAGGTCGGTTGGCTTCATCTTCCAGGACGCCGACGACCAGTTGTTCATGCCGACGGTGCTCGACGACGTGGCGTTCGGACCGATGAACATGGGCCTGTCGCCAGCCGAAGCGCGCGCGCGCGCCCAGGCAGCGCTGGAGTCGGTGGACGCCGTGCAGCTCGCGAGACGCGCGCCCTACCGGCTCTCGGGAGGGGAAAAGCGCGCTGCGGCCATCGCCGGAGTGCTGGCCATGTCGCCGTCGATCCTGGTGCTCGACGAGCCGTCCGCGGGACTCGATCCGGCAGCGCGACGGCGGCTCATCGCCTTGTTGTGCTCGTTCTCGCACACTCGAGTCATCGCGACGCACGACCTCGATCTCGTGCTGGACGTCTGTACGCGCGTGCTCGTGCTCCATGGCGGCAGCCTGCGAGCCGACGGTACTCCGCGCGAGATCTTCGACGACGTCGACTTGCTCGCCAGCTGCCACCTCGAGGTGCCGCTGTCCTTGCAGCGCCGGTCTTGAGGGCGCAGTCGGCCGCGCACCGCCTAGTCCTTCAGCCCTTCACTGGTACCGATCGTTCCCGGAGGACCCGGGAATCTGGAGGCGGGAGCCGGACGCCGCGGGGGGAGCAGCGGCCGGTCCCTGGGGAGACAACCTTGCGAGCGCCTCTTCAGCAGTGGAAAGCGCCGTAGTAGCGCTGCGGCGAAGGCGCTTCTTCATCCCGAGTGGCCATCGTCGCCGGGTGGGATCGAAGCGCATCCCTTAGCCAGCCGAACGAGGCGATCATCCATGCTGTCGCGGTTTCGGCGCGGACCAACTTCAGCTGGTCCTTGTAATGCACGTGCGCGGTCAGGGTGGTAGCGGCCGACATAGTTGACTCCGTTGACGTTGCTCAGGCCGACGCCCGCAGCCAAGCGCGGCGGATCGACAGCGCGCCTTCGTCCTTGGCAGGAGGAACGCGCGTGAAAAATGCGGCCAGGCGATCATAGGCAGCGGAGATGGCCGCGATGATGGCTTCGGCCTGCGCCAATCGAGCGCGCGCGCGGTACACGGTGTTGCTCGGGACAATGATCATTGTGGACACTCTTGCTCCTGGTTCAGCCGGGCTCCACTTCGGGGCCCCACGAGACGAACAGTAATTCCGCACGAATAAACATACAATCCTGTTCCGTGGAACAAGATATATGAACCGGAAGAACAGATGAACGTGGAACGCGCCGAGGAGATGACGGTCTTCGTCCGGGCCGTCGAACTGGGAGGCTTTTCGGCGGCGGCCCGCGCGCTGGGGCTGACTCCGTCGGCAGTTTCCAAGAGCATTTCCCGCCTGGAAGACCGGCTGGGTGTCCGCCTGCTGAACCGCACCACGCGCAGCCTGGCGACGACGCCCGAAGGCGAGACGTTCCTGGACCGCAGCCGGCGGATATTGGCGGACATCGAGGAGGCCGAGCAGGAGATCACGCGGTTTCGCAGCGCCCCGCGCGGGCTGCTGCGGCTGCACGTCAGCGTGGCGTTCGGCCTCCACCAGCTGCCTCCCGTCCTGCCGAAGTTCATGCAGCGTTATCCCGAGATGCAGATCGACATCACGATGGGCGACCGCGAGCCGGACTTCGCCGAAGAGGGCATCGACCTCGCGGTGCGCAGCGGCGACGTGGCCGACGAGAGCCTGATCGCGCGCCGGATCTGCCTGATGGAGCGCGTGATCTGCGCCGCGCCGTCGTACCTGAAGAAGCACGGCGTGCCGCGAACGCCGGACGAACTTCTGCAGCACAACTGCATCCTCGTCTCGACGCACCCGCCGGTGTGGCCGTTCGACGCGCCGGAGGGAACGCGCGGTGTCAAGGTGCACGGCAACGTGACGGCCAACAACGCGGAGACCGCCGTGCAGCTCGCGATCCTCGGCCTCGGCGTGATCCGGCTCGGCGACCTCCTCGTCGGCGAGCCGTTGCGCAGGAAACAACTGGTGCCGCTGCTGACGAACGCGCACCACGTCGAACCGGTTCCGATCCATGCGATGTACCTGCCCGGCCGTCATCGATCGCCAAAGGTCGCCGCCATGGTGGACTTCCTGCTCGAGCACTTCAGCCACGCCCCGTGGCGCCTGCCTGTGGCGCGCCCGGCCCCGCGTTCGCGCTCCGCGATTGCGTGACTGCGCGACAATCGTCGCCCCTTCGACCCTCGGGACTGCTCGTGCGCGCCGTACGCATCGTCGGACTCGTCCTCGCGCTCGCCATCGTCAGCGGGATTGCGCTCTTCCTGTGGTTCCGGCAGGCCAGCCAGCCATCGCACGAAGGCACGATTCGCGTGCCGCTGCTGCAGCAGTCGATCCGCATCGAGCGCGACGAGCACGGCGTGCCTCACGTCATCGCCGCGAGCGAACAGGACGCCGCGTTCGGACTCGGGTATGCGCATGCGCAGGACCGCCTGTGGCAGATGGAGATGAACCGGCGCATCGCGGCGGGGCGGCTCTCCGAGGTCCTCGGCCCGGCGGCGCTCGACACGGACAAGCTCCTCCGAACGGTTGGCATCCGGCGCGCGGCCGAACGCATCCAGGCTGGCCTCGATGCGGAGAGCCGCGCGATCGCGGATGCGTATTCCGCCGGAGTGAACGCCTTCCTCGCGACCCGCAGTGGACCGCTTCCCGTGGAGTTCCTGCTGACGCGCGCCGCCGCGCCCGAGCCGTGGACCGCGGTGGACTCGATCGGGTGGTCGCTGATCATGGCGTGGGACCTCGCGCGCTACAGCCAGGCGATGGAGCTTCGCCGCCTGGAACTTGCACAGCGTTTCTCGCTCGCCGAACTGAGCGACATCTATCCGCCGTATCCGGGGTACGGCCCGCCCGTGACAGCCGACTACGTGGAGCTTTACCGGCTGATGGGGCTGCGGCACGCCGGCGTGCTCGACAGCGCAAGGCGGCTCGCGTCAGCCGCGCCCGGGATCGCCTTCGGCTCGAGCGACGATGTCGGTTCCAACGGGTGGGTCGCGGCGGGCAGCCGCACCGTCAGCGGAAAGCCGTTGCTCGCCAACGACCCGCATCTCGGGCTCAGCACGCCGTCCCTCTGGTACTTCGCGGCGCTGTCGGCCCCAGGCCTCGAGGTCATCGGCGCCACGCTGCCCGGCGTGCCCGGCGTGCTGATCGGCCACAACGACCGCGTCGCGTGGGGCTTCACCAACACCGGCGTCGACCAGCAGGACCTCTACATCGAGCGAGTGAATCCGGACAACGCCGACGAATACGCGACGCCCGAGGGGTGGGCGTCGTTCGCGCGGCGCACCGAGATCATTCGCGTGAAGGGGCAGGCGGACGTCGAGCTGACGGTCCGCGAAACCCGGCACGGCCCGGTGATGTCCGGCCTGGTCGCGACGGACAAGGCCTTCGCGCATCCGAAGTTCGTCCTCGCGTTGCGCTGGTCTGCGCTCGAGCCCGACGACGCCAGCTTCGCTGCGATCCGGGCGCTGAACAAGGCGCGATCGGCGGATGAGGCCGAGGCTGCGCTGGGTCAGTTCCAGCTCGTGACGCAGTCGGCGATGTTCGCGGACGTGGATGGCCAGATCGGCATGGTTGTCACCGGACGGATTCCCCTCAGGCGACCTGACAACGACCTGCGCGGCATCGCGCCGGCTCCGGGCTGGGACGCGCGCTACGACTGGATCGGCTATCTCCCGTTCGAGCAGGTCCCGCGCGTGCGCAATCCGGCCTCGGGCGTGATCGTCACCGCGAACAACCGCATCGTCGGCCCGGAGTATCCCCACCACCTCACATTCGACTGGTTCCTGCCGTATCGGGCGCAGCGCGTCGAGCAGCTGCTGCAGGAGCGGGCACGTCACGACGTGACAACCTTCAAGACGATCCAGTCCGACATCCGCTCGCAGGCGGCGATCGACCTGATGGAGCGGCTGAAGGACACGCATCCGCTGACCGAGGCGGGGCGCGACGCGATCGCGCGGCTGCTGCGCTGGGACGGTCGGATGGATCCCGATCGTCCCGAGCCGCTGATATTCCACGCGTGGATGCGCGCGTTGAAGCAGCGGATCTTCGACGACGACTTCGGGCCGCTCGCCGCCGAGTACATCGATGCCGGCGAGCGAACGCCGCTGCTGCTGCACGTGCTGTCGGGCCAGGCGCGGTCGCGGGACTGGTGCGACGACCGCCGCACCGAACACCGGGTCGAGGGCTGTGCGGCGATCGCCGCCGAGTCGCTCGATGCCGCCGTCACCGAACTCACGTCCGGGAGCGGACGCGACGTGGCCGGGCTGCGTTGGGGCGAGGCTCACCTTGCGATCGGTGAGCACCGGCCTCTGTCGAGCGTCGGTTGGCTGGCGCGGCTCGTCGAACTCCGAACCCCGTTCCCCGGCGACACGTACACGGTGAATGTCGGAGCCCTCACTCACCAGGCCTCCGCGCCGTTCACCACGCGGCACGCCGCGAGCCTGCGCGCTGTCCATGACCTCGCGGCGCTCGACGCCAATTCGTACTGGGTGCAGTCGACCGGTCAATCCGGTTCGCCGTTCTCCGGCCTGTACGCGAACATGCTGCCGCTTTGGCGGGCCGCTGGATACCTTCCGATGCGGGCCGCCGTTGGGCGCGAAGCGCTTTTGCTGGAACTGCGGCCGAAGTGAAGCGCGTCAGCGCCTGCTGCCGGCGCCTTGCATGGTCGCGGAGTCGATCACGGCGGGTGGGGCATCGGCCAGTGCGGCGTCCAGCATCGCCCGCGCGACGTCGGCGGCGTCGATCGGCCGCATGCCTGCCGGGATCAGCCTGCGGAACGGCTGCGTCGCGATCAGCGCCAGGCGTTCGCCAAGGCGGAACTCGTCGCGCTGTCCGGAGAGCAGGCTCGGCCGCGCGATGACCAGCGACCGCAGTCGCAGCGCGGCGAGGTCGCGTTCGGTCTCGCCCTTGACGCGGTTGTAGAACACGCCGCTCGCCGGGTCGGCGCCGACCGCGCTGATCACGATCATGCGGTGGGCGCTGGCGCCGCGCGCCCACTGGCCGAGTGCGAGCACGTAATCGTGGTCCACGCGGCGGAAGGCCGCCTTCGAGCCCGCGCGGCCGATCGTCGTCCCGAGGCAGCAAAAGACATCGATGGGCTGAACGGCCGGCGTCACCCCGCCCAGGACGTGATCCAGCCGGTCGTAGTCGGCGTCGACAACTTCGAGTTTCGGTCCCGGCTCGAGCGGCCGGCGCGACAGGGCAACGACGCGCCCGTACCGCGGCTCGCGCAGGAGGACGTCCAGCAGTCTGCTTCCGACGAGCCCGGTGGGGCCGGCGACGATGGCCGTTCTCGATCCTGTCTTCGCCGTCATCTCTTGCCGCCAGGTGGCTTTCGGTTCGCAGCCGGCGTTCGCCGATGTCGCCCGCCGGTCGGCCTCGTCCCGAATCGGGTCAAACGCGGGTTGAAGCGGCGCGCGGCGGCACGTAGCATCGCCACGACTTCGATGGACGCCATGCGCACTCTGCTCCTCGCTCTTCTCGTGTTCCTCGGCGGCTGCGCATCGGCGCCGCCAGGCGGCCAAGCCTGGCCCGACGTGCAGCCATTTTCCGCCAACGCGGCGGGGGCCGACCTGCCGCGCGGCTGGCAGCCCTGGATCATCAACCGTGCCAAGGCGCCGACCTTGTATCAGCTCGTCCAGGACGCGGGCACCGGGCAGGTGGTGCTCCGCGCCGTGGCCGAACAGTCCGCGAGCGGACTGAAGCAGCGACTGGACGTGACGCCTGCCGACCGGCCGCTCATCGCCTGGCGCTGGCGGGTGGTGGACCTCATCACCGGCGCCGACAGCCAGGACCGCTACTCGGAGGACGCGCCGGCTCGCATGATGCTGTTCTTCGACGGTGACAAGGCGACGCTTCCCGCGAAGGAGCAGATGCTGATGGAAACGGCGCACATGCTGACCGGGCAGGAACTGCCGTACGCCACGCTGATGTACGTGTGGGAGAACAGGTTCGGCCCGGAGACACTGCTGCGCAATGCCTTCACCGGGCAGGTGAAGATGATCGTCGTCGGCACAGGCCGCGACCGGATCGGGACATGGAAGGCGTTCCAGCGCAACTACGTCGACGATTACCGGCGCGCGTTCGGCGCCGAGCCTGGACGCCTCATCGGCATCGGCATCATGACCGACACCGACAACACGAGGGAATCGGTCGAAGCCTTCTACGGCGACATCGTGCTCAAGCGGTTGCCCTAGGGTTTGCCACCGCCCACCGGGCTGAAGGGCGGCGGTCCGTTTATCATGGCCGGTCTTTCCCGCATCCAACCCAACCAGGAGAACGTCGATGCGCCGTTTCGCCATCGCCGCACTGCTCGCCGCCGGAGTTCTGGCGGCCGGGCCCGCTGTCCACGCGAAGACCTTGCGCTGGGCCAGCCAGGGCGACTTCCTCACCATGGACCCGCACGCCCAGAACGAGAGCCTCAACAACACGGCGGCGGCCTACATCTACGAGCCCCTGCTCACCTACGACGAGAAGTTCGAGCTGGTGCCGGCGCTCGCGACCACGTGGACACGCGACGGCAACCTCCTGTGGAAGTTCATCCTGCGCAAGGGCGTGAAGTTCCATGACGGCACGCCGTTCACCGCGGACGACGTGGTCTTTACCATCGAGCGCGCGATGTCGCCGACGTCGAACTTCCGCGTCTACACCACCGGCATCCAGGGCGCGCGCAAGATCGACGACCACACCGTGCTGATCTACACGACCGTGCCGAACCCGGTGCTGCTGAGGCAACTGACCGAGCTGCGGATCATGAGCAGGGCCTGGTCGGAGAAGAACAAGGTCACCAACCCGCAGGATTTCGTGAAGAAGGAAGAGACGCACGCGGCGCGAAACGCCAACGGCACCGGCCCGTACATCCTAAAGTCGCGGGAGGTCGACGTCCGCACGGTGTTCGTCGAGAACCCGAACTGGTGGAACAAGGCCGGCAAGAAGGGCAACGTGACCGAGGTTGTCTACACGCCGGTGAAGTCGGAGTCGACGCGCACCGCGGCGCTCCTGTCGGGCGAGCTGGACTTCGTGCTCGATCCGGCGCCGCAGGACATCGCCCGGATGAAGCAGAACGCGAACATCAAGGTGGCGGAGGGTTCGGAAACGCGCACGATCTTCATCGGCCTCGACCAGTTCCGCGACGAACTGCAGTACTCGAACGTCAAGGGCAAGAATCCGTTCAAGGACGTTCGCGTCCGCCAGGCGCTCTACCACGCGATCGACATCGAGGGCATCAAGCGCGCGGTCATGCGCGGCTTGTCGGACCCGACCGGCGCCATCATCGCCCCGCAGGTCAACGGCTGGACCAAGGAAGCGCACCAGCGCCTGCCGTACGCCGTGGACACGTCAAGGAAGCTGCTGGCCGATGCGGGATATCCGAACGGTTTCGAGTTCACCCTCGACTGCCCGAACAACCGCTACATCAACGACGAGGACATCTGCAAGGCTGTCGTTTCGATGTGGGCGCGCATCGGCCTCAAGGTGAACCTGAACGCGATGCCGCGCGCGACGTACTTCGCGAAGATCCAGAAGTTCGACACCTCGGCCTACCTGCTGGGCTGGGGCGTGCCCACGTTCGACGCGCTCTATTCGCTGCAGTCGCTGGCGATGACGGTCGGCAAGGAGGGGGACGGCAACTTCAACCTCGGCCGCGTCAGCAATCCCGAGTTCGACAAGCTCGTCACGGCGATGAAGAGCGAGGTCGACGTGAAGAAGCGCAACGACATCATCGCGCGTGCCCTGATGATGCATAACCAGCAGGTGATGCACATCCCGCTGCACAACCAGGTGATTCCGTGGGCGATGCGGAAGAACGTGACCGTGGTGCACCGCGCGGACAACCGGCTCGAGGCGAGCTGGGTGCGCATCGACTGATAGAAGTTGCTCCATCGAGAACCCGCGGACGCGCTGCGTGCCGCGGGTTTTTTTCGACCGGCCCGGCTCAACGCCCCGCCAGATCGCCCCAGAGTTCCTTCAGGCGGTCGTCGCGGCCGCAGCCGCTGCGGTAGTACCGGTAGCGAACCGGGTTCTTCAGGTAGTAGTCCTGGTGGTACTCCTCGGCCGGGTAGAAGGCGCCGGCCTCGACCACCGGGGTGACGATCGCCCCCTTGAACGGCCTGGTCCGTTCGAGCGTTGCCTTCGACGCCTCCGCCAGCCGCCGCTGTTCGGCGTCATGGACGAAGATCGCGCTGCGGTACTGGGATCCGATGTCGCAGAACTGCCGGTCTTTCACGGTCGGATCGATGTTGTGCCAGAACACGTCGAGCAACTTCTCGTAGCTGACCTTCGAGGGGTCGTAGGTCACCTGCACGGCCTCGGTGTGCCCGGTGCGCCCGGCGGAGACCTGTTCGTACGTGGGGCGCTGGGTCGTGCCGCCGGTGTAGCCGGAGATGGTCGAGACCACTCCGTCCAGCTTGTCGAAGGGTGGCTCCATGCACCAGAAGCAGCCGCCGGCGAACGTGGCGACCGCGACTCGCGGTCCCGCCATGGACTTCGGCGGCGGTGTCGGGGTCTGGGCCGACGCCGCGCCGGCGGCCAACGCCAGGGTTAGCGCAGCCCAGCGCAAGAGGTTGGTTCGGAACATGTTCACGCTCCCAGCGGTTCGAACTTCAGCGCGACGCCGTTGTTGCAGTAGCGCTTGCCGGTCGGCCGCGGCCCGTCGTTGAAGACGTGCCCCTGATGGCCGCCGCAGCGCGCGCAATGGTATTCGGTGCGGGGGAAGATCAGCTTGTAGTCCGTGCGCGTGCCGACGGCAGCCTCGAGCGCTGCCGTGAAGCTCGGCCACCCCGTGCCGCTGTCGTACTTCGCCTCCGAGGTGAACAGCGCGAGTTCACACCCGGCACAGCGGTACTGGCCGCGCCGCTTCTCGCCGTTCAGCGGGCTCGAGAAGGGCGGCTCGGTGCCTTCGCGGCGCAGCACCTCGTACTGATCCGGCGTCAGGCGCTTGCGCCACTCGGCCTCGGAGATTCGAACGGCATCGGGGCGAGCGCTCTTGGCGGCGGTCGCCGACCGGGCAAACCCGATGGCGGCGAGGGCGGTCAGCAGTTGGCGGCGGGTCATTGGGGTCTCCAGCGTGAATGGCACTTCGTCGGCGCCCGATCCGAAATCTGACGTCGCATGCTGAACAGACAGGCCGGGAAGGCGGGTGGTTCCGGGTATATTCGTCGCCTCCCCAAGGCCCGGCGCGAACGGGCCGCTGGTCACCCGATGCTCGCATTCATCATCCGCCGGTTGCTGCAGGCTGTCCTCGTGATGCTGACGGTGGCCTTCGTCGCCTTCCTGCTGTTCCAGTACGTCGGCGACCCGGTGAACCAGATGCTGGGCCAGGACGCGACGCCCGAGGACCGGGCGCGCCTTCGCGCGGATCTCGGTCTCGACCAACCCTTCTACGTCCAGTTCGGCCACTTCGCCGGCAACGTCGTGCAGGCGGACTTCGGCCTCAGCCTGCGCCAGGGCCGGACCGTCTCGTCGCTGATCAAGGAGAGGCTGCCTGCCACGCTCGAGCTGTCGTTCGTCGCGGCGCTGATCGCGCTGGTCGCCGGCATCCCGATGGGCGTCTACACGGCGCTGCGACGCAACTCCTGGTTCGCCCAGTTCCTGCTTGCCGCCTCGCTCGTCGGCATTTCGCTGCCCACTTTCCTGATCGGCATCCTGCTGATCCTCGTGTTCGCCGTGCAGCTCGGGTGGCTCCCGTCCTACGGCCGCGGCGAGGTCGTGCAGCTCGGCTGGTGGTCGACCGGATTTCTGACCAGCGCCGGCTGGAGGCACCTGATCCTGCCCTCGATCGCGCTGGCGCTGTTCCAGCTGACCCTGATCATGCGTCTCGTGCGGTCCGAGATGCTGGAAGTGCTTCGGACCGACTACATCAAGTTCGCCCGCGCGCGCGGCCTGACGGACCGTGCCGTCCACTTCGGTCACGCGCTGAAGAACACGCTCGTGCCGGTCATCACGATCACGGGGCTGCAGCTCGGGGGCATCATCGCCTTCGCGATCGTCACCGAAACCGTGTTCCAGTGGCCCGGCATGGGGCTGCTCTTCATCCAGTCCGTGCAGTTCGCCGACATTCCCGTGATGGCGGCCTACCTCTGCCTGATCGCGCTGGTGTTCGTCGTCATCAACCTCATCGTCGACCTGCTCTATTTCGCGGTCGACCCCCGCCTGCGGATCGACCGCGCGGCGGCGGCGCATTGATGGAAACCTACCTGGGCGCTGCGCTGCGCGGACCGCTGGCCGCGATCCTGCCGCATCACGAAGGGCTGACGGAGTTCCGGCGCGACCTGCACGCGAATCCGGAGATCGGATTCGAGGAGCACCGCACCGCCGCGCTGGTCGCCGAGCGCCTGCGGTCTTTCGGCGTCGAGGTGCACACCGGCATCGGCAGGACCGGGGTCGTCGGCGTGATCCGCGGCAGGGGCGAACGGACGCGCCGTTCGATCGGGCTGCGCGCCGACATGGACGCGCTGCCGATGGTCGAGGAGAACGAGTTCGCGCATCGGTCGACCAAGCCGGAGCTGATGCATGGCTGCGGGCACGACGGACACGTGACGATCCTGCTGGCGGCGGCGCGCTACCTCGCCGAGACGCGCGACTTCGACGGCACCGCGTACGTGATCTTCCAGCCCGGCGAAGAGGGTTTCGCCGGAGCGAAGGCGATGATCGAGGACGGACTGTTCACCCGCTTCCCGGCGGACGAGGTCTACGCGCTGCACAACTGGCCCGGCCTGCCCGCGGGAAAGATCGGCCTGAACGATGGACCGATGATGGCGGCCGCGGATCGCGTGGAAATCACGGTGGGCGGACGCGGGGGGCACGGCGCGCATCCGCACCTGACGGTCGACCCGGTGATGGCCGCGGCGCACATCATCACGGCGGCGCAATCCATCGTGGCGCGCAACGTCGCGCCGCTCGACAGCGCGGTGCTCAGCCTGTGCGCGATCCACGCCGGCAACCTGAAAGCCTTCTCGGTGCTTCCGCGCGAAGCGAAGCTCACCGGCACCGTCCGCACGTTCAAGGCCGACGTCCAGGAGGTCGTGGAGCAGCGGCTGACCGAACTGGTCGAGTCGACCGCGCGCGCCTTCGGCGCCGAGGGCAGGACCATCTACGAGCGCATCTACCCGGCGACGATCAACCATCCGGCCCAGGCGCGCTTCGCGGGCGACGTGGCGGCGAAGCTGGTCGGGGAGCACAACGTGATCCGCGACCTGGCGCCGAGCATGGGGGCGGAGGACTTCGCCTTCATGCTGCAGGAGAAGCCGGGTTGCTATGTTCGCCTGGGGCAGGGCGGCGGACCGTCGAACTGCTTCCTGCACAACAGCCGATATGATTTCAACGATGCCGTGATCCCGCTCGGCGCCGCATTCTTCGCGGCGCTCGCCGAGCAGCGGATGCCCCGCGGCTTTCACTGACGTTCCAGGGAGAAACCCCCGATGAAGACACGACGCGATTCCGTACGCCTGCCCGTGCTGTCCGTTCTGCTCGCCGGCGCTTTGTTCGCCACCGGCGCTGCGGTCGTGCCGGCGGCGCAGGCGCAGACATTCAAGTTCGCCAACCAGGGCGATGCGCTGTCGATGGACCCGCACTCGCTGAACGAGTCCTTCCAGCTCGCGTTCACCGGCAACATCTACGAGCCGCTGATCGGGCGCGGCAAGAAGCTCGAGCTGGTGCCGGCGCTCGCGACGGACTGGAAGCAGACGTCGCCGACGACGTGGCGCTTCAACCTGCGCAAGAACGTCAGGTTCCACGACGGCACGCCGTTCACGGCGGACGACGTCATCTTCTCGTACGGGCGCGCGCAGGACGCCGGCTCCGACGTCAAGACCTACGTCGGTTCGATCAAGGAGATCCGCAAGGTCGACGACCACACGGTCGACATGATCACGTCCGAACCCTTCCCCATCCTGCCGGACGTCGTCACCAACTGGTACATCATGTCGAAGAAGTGGTCCGAGGAGAACCGCGCCACGCAGCCGGTGGACAAGCGCAAGGGCGTCGAGAACACGGCGTCGTTCAAGGCCAACGGCACCGGGCCGTACCGCCTGCGCTCGCGCGAACCGAGCATCCGCACGACGCTGCAGCGCAACCCCTCCTACTGGGGCAAGATCGAAGGCAACGTCCAGGAAGTCGTCTTCACGCCGATCGGCAACCCGTCGACGCGCGTCGCGGCGCTGCTGTCGGGCGAGATCGACATGATGGAGCCCGTGCCGGTGCAGGACATCGCGCGTGTCAGCGCAAACCCCAACCTGAAGGTGCTGCAGGGCCCCGAGCTGCGGACGATCTTCCTCGGCATGGACCAGTCGCGCAACGAGCTGCTGTTCTCGAACGTCAAGGGCAAGAACCCCTTCAAGGACAAGCGAGTGCGCCAGGCCTTCTACCAGGCGATCGACGTCAACGCGATCCAGAAGTCGGTGATGCGCGGTGCGTCGGCGCCGACGGGCCTGATGATCGCGCCCGGCATCACGGGCTTCCCCGCCGAGCTGAACAAGCGCCTGCCGTACGACGTGGAGGCGGCGAAGAAGCTGATGGCCGAGGCCGGCTATCCGCAGGGCTTCGAGGTCGGCATGAACTGCCCGAACGACCGCTACGTCAACGACG
>CAYGXL010000042.1:0-16067 GCA_964353935.1 uncultured Burkholderiaceae bacterium
GTCGGGAGTTCGATCCTCCTCTTCTCCACCAGATTTCACGAAGAACGAAGGCCCTGAGCGATCGGGGCCTTTTTCCTTTCAGGCCGACGTGCGTCGTGCGCCCGCGTTTTTCGTAACAAGACCATTCAAGCCCTGCCGCGTGGTCTACAGCGTCCAGGAAACGACGGTCACGATTCACCTGATCGTCGATGGCCGCATGAACATGCAGTCGGTGCTGGCTGCGAGACTCCTCGGCGCATGACCCTCGTCAGGCGCGAACCTCACCGCCGGACGTTCCTGCCGAAGGCGGCAGGCCCGGCGAACCGTGCCCGTCCTCCGAGGCGCTCTTCGATGCGCAGCGCCTCGTTCCACTTTGCCATGCGCTCGCTGCGCGCGAACGAGCCGACCTTCAGCTGGCCGGTCTGCCAGCCGATCGCGAGGTGCACGATGGTCGTATCTTCCGTCTCGCCCGAGCGCGCCGACACGATTCCGGCGTAACCCGCTGCCTGCGCGGCCTGCCACGCCTGCAGCGTCTCGGTCAGGGTGCCGCGCTGGTTGGGCTTGAGCAGGACCGCGTTCGCCGCGCCGACGGCAACGGCCTGCTCGACGAGCGGCGCGTGCGACACCAGGAAGTCGTCACCGACGACCTGTACCCGATGCCCCGCGGCTTGCGTGAAGCGCGCGAAGCCCTCTGGATCGTCCTCGGCCAGCGGATCCTCGATCGATGCGATGGGATAGCGCTCCGTCCATCGCAGCAGCAGTTCGATCAGCCCATCCGAATCGAGCTCGCGTCCTTCGAGTCCGAGCCGGTAGCGACCTGCGCGGCCGAAGTCCGACGCCGCGATGTCGAGCGCAACGGCGATATCCGCTCCGGGCACGAATCCGGCGCGCTCGATGGCGGCGACGAGCGCCTCGAGTGCCTCCTCGTTCGTCGAGAACGCCGGCCACCAGCCGCCCTCGTCGGCGACGCCGTAGCGTGCACCGCGCGACTCCAGCAGCTCGCCCGCGCAGCGATAGACCTCCGCGGTCCATTCCAGCGCCTCGGCGAAGTTCGCGGCGCGGGGACAGACGATCATGAAGTCCTGCACGTCGACGCGGCGGCCCGCGTGCGCGCCGCCGCCGAAGATCTGGATCTGCGGCATCGGCATCAGCGTGGCGCCGGCGCCGCCGATGGACTCGTAGAGCGGCACGCCACGCGACGCCGCGGTGGAGTGCGCCGCGGCCATCGACACCGCGAGCGTCGCGTTGGCGCCCAGGCGGGTCTTCGAGGCGGTGCCGTCGAGCGCAATCAGGCGCGCGTCGAGCGCCGCCTGGTCGTCGGCGGCGGTGCCGACCAGCGCGCGCGCGATGTCCTCGTTGACGTTGCCGACCGCGCGCAGCACGTCCAGTCCGCCGAAGCGGGCCGAGCCGTCGCGCAGTTCGAGCGCTTCGCGCGTGCCCTTCGATGCGCCCGCAGGAACGATAGCGCGGCCCGTCGCGCCGTCGCTCAGCGTCACTTCGGCCTCGACCGTCGGCCGGCCGCGGCTGTCCCACACGCGCCGCGCGTGGATCGAGCGGATCGTCTTGTTCATCGTTCGAGTTCCTGCGCCCACCCGGCACGCACCGACCGCAGGCTGGCAACCGGTTGCTTCAGCAGCGCGCCGGCGACGCGCCGCACCTGCTCGCGCTGCCGCTCTTCGTTCACGTACTCGACCGGCGACTTGCCGTCGATCCGCGCGAGAAACAGGCCCGGCAGCAACGCGGCCGCGCGCCGCTCGATCTGGTCCGGCGCTTCCCAGTCCACCGCCTGCAGGTAGGCCCCGGCCAGGGCGTCGAACGAAGCGAGGAGCGCCGGCGTCGCGGCGGGCGTCCACAGGCACTTCAGCAGCATGTGGTTCAGGCAGAAGGCGATGTCGAATGCCGGATCGCCCCACCACGCGCACTCGGCGTCGAGGAACACGGGTCCCGTCGCGCCGACGAGGATGTTCTTCGGACTGACGTCGCCGTGCACGAGCGCGACGCGGCGCGAGCGCGTGACGTCGACGAGTTGCTCGAGCCGGGACGCGAGATCCGGGTGCCGCTGCGCGGTGGCGAGCAGGTAGGGTTCGAGGCGGATGTCGAAGAAGATCCGGTCCGTGTCGAACTCGGCCGCGAGCTCCGGTCGCCGCGCCGAGTGGCTGTGGATCTGGCCGAGGACGTGCCCGACCGCGCGGGCGGTGGCGGCCTCGGCGTGACCGTCGCGCAGCTGCTGCTTCCAGAGGGCGTACTCGGACGGCGGCAGGTAGTTCATCACGAGGACGCCGAGGCCGGGATGCTGCCCGAGCACGCGCGGCGCGCATCCCGCGTGGGCGTCGTTGGCCACGCGCATCCAGCGCGCTTCGTACAGGTTGCGCTCGATCGGCGCGCGCCAGTCGGCCGCCACCCGCAGCTTCGCGAGCGCGCGCTTGGCGCACACCGGGCCTTGCGGGGTATCGATGCGCCAGATGTCGGACGAGACTCCGCCGGTGAGCGGTGTGCCGGTGACGACGCCCGCTCCGGCGAGGCCCAGCTCGCGCAGCGCCTGCGCGAACTCGGGCGGAACTTCGGCCTCAGTCGCGGCGCTCATAGCCGGCTTCCACGAGCTTGACCAGCGCGGCGAGCGTCTGGTTGACGGGAACCGCCACGCCGAGTTCGCGGCCGCGGCGGGCGATGAACCCGTTCAGGTGATCGATCTCCGAAGGCTTCCTGCGCGCCACGTCCTGTGCGGTCGACGAGAACTGCGCGGGCATGGTCCTGGCGATGCGTTCCACCGCCTGCAGCGACGGTTCGACCTGCAGCGCGATGCCTTCCGCCTGCGCGAGCGCGACCACTTCGCGCACGATCGATTGCTGGACTTCGCGGATCTCGGGCAGGGCCGCGAGGCGCGCATACGGCGCCTGCGCGAGCGCCGAGATCGCGTTGAAGGCGCAGTTGACCAGCAGCTTGGACCACAGTTCGGCGATGACGTCGTTCGAGATCGTCACCTGCACGCCGGCCGTGCCGAACAGCGCGACCAGGTCGTGCAGCACGCCGGCGAGCGGCGGTTCGGCGCTCGTGTCGCCATTCAGCGCGCCGACGACGAGTTCGCCGCGGCCCAGGTGCTTGACGGTGCCCGGCGCGCCAAGCGTGGTGGCGACGTACACCACCGCGGGCACGACGGTCTGCCGCACCGCGCGCGCGATGGTCGCCGCGTTCTCCACGCCGTTCTGCAGGCTGAGGACGACGGCCTGCGGCTCCAGCAATGGCGCCAGTGCGCGCGCGACTGTGTTGGTGTCCGTGGACTTGACGCAGAAGAGGACCAGGTCCGCGCCGCGCACGGCCTCCAGCGTCACGCTGGCGTCGGCGACGATCGTCTCGATCTGTCCCGCCATGTCGAGCTTGAGCCCCTCCCGTTCAATCGCCGCCACGTGCGGCGGCCGACCGATCAGGACCACGCGCTGGCCCGCGCGCGCAAGCATCGCGCCATAGAAGCTGCCGACGGCGCCGGCACCCACCACCGCAACCTTGTGAAATCGGGCTGTCATCTCGAATCGATGCTATCAGGCGCTATACGCCTTTCGCTTGTCGGTGAGCAGCGCGCGCACGCGCCCGAGCACGGTGCCGATTCCATGTTCCCCGCGCTGCCACGCCTGGAAGGCACTCAGGAATGCCCACTGGCCTTGCGTCACGGTGGATCGCTTCCATGCGCCCGCCGCGTACTTGTTGGCCTCGGCCAGCGTCGGATAGGTGTGGATGGTGCCGAGGATCTTGTTCAGGCCCAGCCCGTGCTTCATCGCCAGCACGTACTCCGCGAGCAGGTCGCCGGCGTGTTCGCCCGCGATCGTCACGCCGAGAATGCGATCGGTGCCGGGTGCGGTGAGCACCTTGACGAAGCCGTGGGCTTCCTCGTCGGTGATGGCTCGGTCGAGATCGTCCATCCGGTAGACGGTCACGGCATGAGGGATGCCCTTGTCCCGGGCTTCCTGCTCGTTGAGTCCGACCCGCGCAACCTCCGGCTCGGTGAACGTCGTCCATGGGATCACGCGGTAATCGGCCTTGAAGCGGCGAAACCGGCCGAATAGTGCATTGACCGTCGCGTACCAGGCTTGATGCGCCGCCGTGTGCGTGAACTGGAACGGTCCGGCGACGTCGCCGCAGGCAAAGATGTTCGGGAAGATCGTCTGCAGGTATTCGTCGGTTTCGACGGTCCGCGCCTTCGTGGTGCCGATGCCGAGCTCCTCCAGCCCGTAGCCGCTCGTGTTCGCGATCCGGCCGACAGCGACCAGCACCTCATCGAACGGGATCCGGATGTCCTGGCCTTCGTGCTCGACCACCATGATCTTCTCGCCACCCTCGCGGAGGAACTGCTTTGCGCGGTGATTGACCAGCACGCGGATGCCCTCGGCCTCGAAGCGGCCCTGCACCAGTGCCGACACCTCGGCGTCCTCGCGCACGAGCAGGCGCGGCAGCATCTCGACCTGCGTGACGTGCGCGCCGAAACGGGCAAACGCCTGCGTGAGTTCGGATCCGATCGGCCCGCCGCCGAGCACGACCAGCCGCTTCGGCAATGAACGCAGGTTCCACACGGTGTCGGACGTCAGGTAGCCAACATCGGCCAGGCCGGGGATCGGCGGCACTAACGGTCGCGCGCCGGCCGCGATGACGATGTTCTTCGTCGTCAGGGTCTTCGGCCCGGCCGCGGTGAGCACGTCCACGGTCCACGGCGAGGTGATCCTCGCGGTGCCTTCGATCACCTCGACGCCCAGGCCCGTGTAACGCTCGACGGAGTCGTGTGGCTCGATGGTTTTCACGACGCGGGAGACGCGCTCCATCACGTCCGCGAAGTCGAAGGTCGCGCTGGCCCGCTCGATGCCGAATTCCTTCGAACGGGCCATGTGGCTCAGCAGCTTCGCCGAGCGGATCAGCGCCTTCGAGGGCACGCAGCCGGTGTTCAGGCAGTCGCCGCCCAGGCGGTGTTTCTCGATCAATGCCACCCTGGCCTTCGTCGCGGCGGCAATGTAGGCCGAGACCAGCCCGGCGCTGCCGCCGCCGATCACCACCATGTTGTAGTCGAAGCGCGCGGGGCGGCGATCCTGCCACTTGGCGTACACCTTGCGCGCCTTGAAGGCATCCAGCGCTTTCTTGGACAGGAGAGGAAACAGCCCGAGCAGGACGAACGCGAAGATCAACCCGCCGGAAATCCGGAACTGGCCGAGCTGGGTTCCTGCGTACACGAAGACAATCGTGCCCGCCAGCATCCCGACCTGGCTGACCCAGTAGAAGGTCCAGGTCCGGATGACCGTCAGGCCCATGGCCAGGTTGATCAGCCAGAACGGAAAGAGGGGCACCAGCCGCAGCGCGAACAGGTAGAACGCGCCCTCCCTCGCCACGCCGTCGTTGAGGGGCTTCATCCGTTCGCCGATCCGCGACCGCACCCAGTCGCGCAGCAGGAAGCGCGAAGCGAGGAATGCGAGCGTGGCGCCGATCGACGAGGCGAACGACACCAGGATCGTGCCGGTGACGACGCCGAACAGCGCGCCGCCCACGAGCGTCATGATCGCGGCCCCGGGCAGCGAGAGCGCCGCGACCGCGATGTAGACCACGAGGAAGGCTCCGACGGTCTGCAGCGGATGCGTCGCGTGGAAGGCGTCGATCCGCGCGCGGCTGGCCTGGAAGAACTCGAGACTCAGGTACTGCTTCAGGTCGAGGATGAAGAAGGCGGCGATCGCCGCGGCGACCAGAGCCAGCACTGCCAGGCGCTTCCTGTCCATTAACTATCCTCGCGCGTCGAGCGCAGAAATTCGCCGCGGGGTTCGTGACCTGAAGTAGTCGGCGCCAGGGCTCCGACCTTACTTACGCGGAGCGGAAGGCCGTTTCGCGCCGAAGCGGGGCGTCGGTCGTCGAAGCCAGGGCCGTGCGTCATTCAGCGTTCAGGACGATGTGGACCTCGTCGAAGCCGTAGTGCCCGGCCACGTAGCCGGGCAGCATGCCGGAGCAAGGCGTGCGCGACTCGCGGCAGATGACAGTCAGCCGCACGCGGGGCACCGGTCGCATGCCGCAGCGCTTGAGCACGCCGACATGGCTGTGACCGTCTCCGGTCAGGACGATGTCCCTGAGGACGGGCTGATCACGGGATTGCACCAAGACGCGGCCCGGATGGCGCGAAAGTCGTCTCTCGCGGGCAGAGGGAAGCTGAGTGAACCGAGACGGAAGGTGAACATCGAAAGGGTGGTCACCGCGGAGCGCGGGACTGTTCAAGCGACGGTGGACTTTACGCGATTCAGGAAGGCAGTCCTGTGACGATGCCGGAGCCGCCGTTCTGTTCCCTGAGACGGGAACGCTCGACGCTTTCGCGGACCTTCCTTGCAGCCCTGCAAGTGGTAGCCAGCGGCCACAGGTCTGCCAGGCCTGGGTGCCCGCTGGCCCGCAAGCATGTAGTATGGTATTGACGACATATGTCTCCGAGTCCATAATGCGCGCATGTCATGGACGGTTCTGCTGCATGAAGACTTCATCGAAGAGATGGAGTCCATGCCGGACGACCTGCAGGACGAACTGCTTGCGCACGCCCGCTTGCTGTCGCTCTGCGGGCCCGACCTCGGGCGGCCGACCGTGGACACGCTGAAGGGGTCCAGGCACCCCAACATGAAGGAGCTTCGCTTCGGCTGGAAGCGCCAGGTCTGGCGCGTCGCCTTTGCCTTCGATCCGAGGCGGCAGGCGGTGTTGCTGGTTGCGGGCAACAAGGGCGGAGCCGACCAGAGGCGCTTCTACCGCCGCTTGATCACTGCGGCCGATGCGCGTTTCGACGAACATCTCGCCGGCCTCGAGCCGGCGACGAAAGGAGCCACACGTGGCAAGAAGTCTTGAATCCGTAATCGGCACACTGCCGGCCAAGCGGCGCGCGAAGATCGAGAAACGGGCGCTCGAACTCGCCACGCTCAAGGATCTGAGGCTCGCCGCCGAGCAGACGCAGGACGAACTGGCCGCCGCGCTCGGTGTTGGCCAGGACACGATCTCGCGCCTCGAGCGGCGCAGCGATATGCTGCTGTCCACCCTTCGTCAGTACGTCGAGGGCATGGGAGGCACGCTGCAACTCGTGGCGAAGTTCCCGAATCGTCCGGCGGTGGTCATCGACCAGATCGCCGAAAAGCCGCCGCGCGGGCGCACCCGGCGCGCTTCGGCGCGCGGGGCGCGTACTTGAGCCTGCGCATCGTCGGGCACAGCGTGGCGCCTGCGCGCACGAGCTGAACCTGTCCGCCGCTACTTCAACCTCTGCATCAACAACCCGGCCGACCGCTCCGACAAGACCGGAAACAGGCACATCGACGCGCGCGTCATGCCGACGAAGAGCTTGCGGCCGACCAGTTCGTCCCAGTGCTCGAAGTCGATCTCGGTGAAGATCGCGCACGGCGCCGACTGCCCCTTGAAGCGGTAGACGGTCTCGAGCAGGAAGTCGCCGTCGGAGTACTCCGGCCCGCCGGTCAGGTCGTAGCGGCCCGTCGCCCGTCGCAGCGTGTGCGGGCCGATCCGGTCGAACGCGCGCAGCGCCGAGCGTTCGCGCCCGGTGAACGTGACGATCGCGATCTCCTCGCGCTTGAAGCCGGCCTTCAGCGCCAGCGTGATCGCGCGCGTGGTCGCGTCGAGCAGGCTCTTGGTGTCGGTGTAGACGAGGAAGTCCTCGACGCCTTCCGCGAACGGGCTGGCCGCTTCCGGGCGCTCGCCGGGCTGCACGAGTTTCTGGACCGTGTCGACGATCCCGCGCGGGTTGCGGTAGTTGGTGTTCGCGTGAAGCACGGCCCAGCCGGGCAATGTCACCGGCGGCCGCCCGTAGAGGTTCTGCATCGGATCCTCGAGCCACCAGATGCGCCCATGGTCGCGCACGCGGGCCAGCAGTGGTGCGACCCACGCCTGCTCGAAGTCCTGCCCTTCGTCGACGATCAGCTCGTCGACCTGGTCGGCCGCCCGGACCGGCAGCTCGGCCATGCGCTCGGCGAGGCGCTCGAAGACGCCGGGCTGCCGGAAGTCGACCGGCTCGCCTTCGGCGCGCACCCGCCGCTCGCACAGCTGGTGGAAGGTCGCGACCTCCGCCGTGTTCGGCGCGAGCTGCGCGATGCGGTCGGCGAGCGGCCGGTTGTAGCAGACGTAGAGCGCGCGACGTCCCTGCGCGGCGGCATCGTCGAGCACCTTGAGCGCGAGCTGCGTCTTGCCCGACCCCGCGGTGCCAATGACGCGCAGGCGGAAGCGCTCGAGCTCCAGCCGGCGCGCCCAGGTCGCGAGTCCGCCGCTGATGCGCGTGACGAGCTGCTCGGCGCGGCCGACGAGCGCCGAGACATCGGGCTCGAGCTTCAGCTCGTCGCCGAAGAAGCGCCGCAGGCGATGCGCCAGCGCGTCGTTCCCGTCTTCGTCCGGAAAGGCCGCCGTGATGCGCCGGGCGAGCTCGCCGCGCCGGTGGGCGTCGACGATGCGCTCCGGCGGCAGCCCCGCGGTCGCCGGGCTGCGGACGATGTAGTCGGGGCAGTACAGCAGGTAGTCCAGCCGCAGCGGCTGGCCCTGCAGCACGCCGGCCAGCCGCGTCGAGAGCGTCTCGAGCGTGCGCTTCAATTGCGCGGCCACGTTCTTCTCCTTGCCCTGGTACGTCTTCAGCAGTCCCTCGGGGCCCTCCTTCAGGAAGCCGGACTTCTGCTCGATCAGCAGCAGGCGGCCGCTCGGCCCGACGATGACGAAATCGATCTCGCCGATGACGCTGAACCCGTGCTCGATGCGCGTCCAGTGCACGCCGTGGAAGACGGCGAGGGCGTCGGGAAGCTGGTCGGCGAGCAGGCGCAGCGTCTCGATCTCGCGCACGGCCTGGCCGGTGACTTCGAGTTCGCGCCAGCCGGTCGGATGGATCGTGGGCATGGGTTTCTTGGTGGACGAAGATGCGTGTGCAGGCCACTGACCAGCGGAATCATCCCCGAAACATCGGGGCCGCGCCGCGGGACGCAGGAGAGTTACCCTTCGAGCACTCAATGCCAGCAAGAGCTGTCGATGCCGCCGCGCCACAGGCCTTGTACCTCGCGCCGGGATGCACGGCGCGTGTCGTCGGCGGTCGCGTCGAGTGAAGCAGGCCGCCGCGTCGCTCGGCATCCGGAAGGTGTCATCGCGCAAGGAGAGTGGAAATGGATGCCAGTGCCCGTTGGATTGGCCGCATCGTCGTCATCGTCGCGGTCGTCGCGGCGGTGGCCTGTTCATGGCTGCCATCGATCCAGACGCTCGCCAACGAGCAGGTCGATGCCGGCTTGAAGCGGGCGCTGGTGAGCTTCGCGGTCGCCAAGACGTTGAATGCCGCGATCTCCGTTGCCCAAGGGACCGAGGTCGCCGTGCAACCGGTTGGAGTGGGCCTGACCCTGACGCTGGGCCAGGCCCTCGATCCGCTGAACGACCTGGTGGAGCAGTTCGCGAGCCTGATGCTGATGGCGTCCATCGCCTTCGGGGTTCAGAAGGCGCTGCTGGCCATGGGAGCGCACTGGGCGATCTCCCTGGCGGTGACCGTGGTCGCGGTCGCTTGGGCCGCGCTCCATTTCCGCGACCGGGCACCGCACTGGCTGTCGCGCGTGCTGATCGTCCTCGTGATGATCCGGTTCGCGATCCCGGTGATCACGATCGGCAGCGACTGGACCTTCCGCGCGTTCCTTGCCGACGGCTACGAACAGGCACGCAACTCGCTGGACATCGCCTCGGCCAGTGCGAGCAAGCCGGTGGCGGTGGTCCCGGAGCCGAACAAGGACGACAGCTGGTGGGACAAGCTCAAGCAGAAGGCCGCCGGCCTCGATGTCGGAGTCAAGCTGGCCGAGTTGCAGCAGGCGGTCGACAAGGCCTCGGATCACATCATCGACCTGATGGTCGTGTTCGTGATGCAGACGATCGTCGTTCCCCTGGTGCTGCTCTGGGCGTTGCTGAAGGTGGCGGGAGGCGTGCTCCAGGCGCGGCCGGGGCACGCGAGGCCGGGGAGGGAGACGTGATGCACGACCTGGGCCTTCCGTGCCAACGCGAGGGGCGGGCAGCCCAAGCTTCTGGATGGCCGCCTGCAATGAAGCTTCGAGCGCCGCGCGTTCAGTGTCTCGACGCGAGCGGCTCGAACTCCGCCTGCTCGCGGATCGTGGCCAGGAGCCACATCCAGGCGCCCGGGTTGTGCCGGATGAACCGAAGCCACCCGGCGACCTGCGCCGCGACGAAACGCGTCCGCGTGTCGCGATTGCGCAGCCGCGCGGCACTGTGGATCGCGTGTGTCACCTCGTGGACGAACACGACCGCGCGCTGCGGACCCCGCAGGTGTTCGTACAGTTCGACGACGTGTTCGTGCTTCGTCGTGCTGAAGTAGCCGTCGACGCTGTGGCGCACCGCCGTGTGGTGTCGCAACGGCTTGAAGCGCACGACGTTGTGGTCGACGAGGACCGTCTTCGGAACGCAGAAGCTGCGCTGGGATGCGCCGGAAGCCACCTGCTCGAAGCGCGCGCCGGGCTTCACCGAGGTGGCCAGCAGCCGGTTGAACCAGAGCCAGACCTTCGGATTCTGCTGCGCGAAGGAAACGAGCCCGGCCGCGAAGCTCTGGGTGAACACCTCTTCGACGCATCCCGTCTGGCACCCGGTGGCTTCGTGGATGAGCCGGACCACGGCGGTGAAGAAGTGGGATGCGAGGCGTTCTTCGGTCAGGGATTCGTGCAGCCAGACCATGCCCTGGCTGAGTTCGATGTCGACCAGTCGTCGCCGGGTGCGCATCTCGTCCCGATGCACATGAACCACCGCGAGCCGGAACGGCCCGACGGTCATGCGCAACGGAAACGCCGCCTCAGGTGAGAGCTGAACGGCGCCACGAGGCAGGGCGATCGGGCGCCGCCGGAGTGGTGACGAAGCGGGGACAGATACCGCGGGGCGCATGGCAGTGCTCGGGCAGCAGAAGTGAACCTCGCGCCATGGTACGGCCAGCGCCCGCGCCGCGTATGCCGTGTTGAGGCGGGGTACTAATCAGGTCTGATGACGGCCGACGAGCGCGTCTAACTTGATGATTTATAAAGGATTACTGGTCGGCGAGTGCACGACGATGTCGGCGCCGTGATCGAAGGGCCGTGACAGGTACGGCGTCGGCACCGTGTTGTCGAAATGCAAATCGCCGGGCCGTCCGTCCCGCGGCGCGCGTGAACCGCATCCAAGCCCCGGGCCGCCACGGTGCTAGCCTGCGATCGCTCGGCCAACGTCCAACAACAACACCCCGGGGCACCGCGCATGACCATCGCACTCAACGAGCTGTGGACCGGCGTCGCGGCGCTGGCCACGATCCTCCTCGGGGTCAGGCTCAACCGGTGGGTGCCGGTGCTCACGCAGTACAGCATCCCGCCGGCGGTCAGCGGCGGGCTGTCGATCGCGGTGCTGCTCGCGGTGCTCGGCGTGGCGTTCGACTTCACGCTGACGTTCGGCGAGACCTTGCGCAATGGGCTGCTGCTGATCTTCTTCGCGGCGCTCGGGTTGACGGCCAAGTTCAGGCGGCTCAAGACCGGCGGCACCGCGGTGGCGGGGCTGTGCGTGCTGATCGCGGTGCTCGCCATCGCGCAGTCGGCCGCGGGGGTGGCAATCGCCACCGCGTTCGGCAAGCCGGCCGCGCTCGGCGTGTTCCTCGGCAGCGTGGCGTTCCTCGGCGGCCACGGCACCACCGTGGCCTGGGCGGAGTCTGAGCAGGCGCTGAACCTGCCCTTCGCGCTCGAGATCGGCATGGTGTGCGCCACGCTGGGGCTGGTCGCGGGCGCGATCGTGTCCGGCATCGTCGGCACCAAGCTGGTCGAGCACGCGGCGCGCACGCCGGGCGTGGCGGTCGTCGCCGAGCCGCCCGAGCCGGAGTGGCCGCAGGGCGCATTCGACTCCGACCGGTGGATCACGGCCCTGCTGTGGCTGGCGTTCAGCATCGGGCTGGGGCTGGCCGCCCGGCCGGCCGTCAACAGCGCGCTCGGCGCCACCGTGCCGGCCTTCCTCGCGGTGCTGCTGGCCGCGGTCCTGGTCACCAACGTGGCCGACCTGGCGCGCCGGCGCATCGACCTCGCCGGCGTCGACCTCATCGGCATGCTGGCGCTGCGCGTCTTCCTCGCAATCGCGATGATCGGCCTGCAGCTGGCGGCGGTCGGCGATTCCGTCGCGATGATCGCGGTCGCGACGGTCGTGCAGATCGTCATCGTGACGCTGCTGGCGGTGTTTCTCCTCTACCCGGGCATGAAGGGCCGCGACGGCGCGGTCGGCGCCGCCGGCTTCGTCGGCTTCGGGCTGGGGGCGATGCCGGTGGGGCTGTCGGCGATGAAGCGCCTGACGCTGAAGTACGGCGACGCGCCGCGGGCGTTCCTCGTCATCACGCTGGCGGCCTCGCTTTTCACCGACACCGCCAACGCGCTGGTCGTGCAGGCGTTTCTCGGCTGGTTCGGCAAGTAGCGGGCCCGCGCGCGGCGCGGCCGATCATCACTTCAGTCGCTGCAGGTAGGCCAGCAGCGCTTCCGCATCCGCGTCGTTCGCGTGCGCGCGCTTGCGCTGCGCCACGGCGGGCGGGAACCGTTCCGCGGCGCCGCCCAGCGCGAACGAGGCGTCGCGCAGCGACTCCCGATCGAGGCGCGCGCCGACACCGTCGAGCGGCAGCCCCGGGTTGCCGCGTCCTTCGGCGGAATGGCAGCCGCTGCAGCCGGCGCGCACGAAGGCGGCGCGGCCGGGCTCGTCGCCGGGACCGGAAGCCTGCGGCGCTTGAACGGCGCCGGCCTGTAACGCAGGCGGGAGGTTGCGCAGCCACGCGAACAGCGCCACGAGCAGCACCACGAGCAGGGTGGTGGCGAAGGCGAGCCAGCGGGCGCGCGATTGGCGGGTCATCGTTCGCCCCTCACACCCAGTCGAAGATCTCGGAGTGAACGTGCGCAGCGGGAATGCCGAGCGCCCCGAGGGCGCGCTCGACGCTTCGCGTCATCGGCGTGGGCCCGCAAAGGAAGCAGTGGAACCGGTGGCGCTCGATCGGCAAGTGGCGCATCAGCACGTCTTCGGTCACGAAGCCGCGCTCGCCGGTCCAGTCGGGCGCGGGCTCGAGCAGCGCGTGCACGAGGTGCAGGTTCAGGCGCGTCCGCAGCGCGTCGAGTTCCTCCCGGAACGCGACGCGGTCCCACACGCGGTTGCCGTAGAACAGCACCAGCGGCCGGCGGTCGCCGCGGTCGGCGAGCGTGCGCAGCATCGACATGATCGGCGCGATGCCGATGCCGCCGGCGACGAACGCATATCCCGCCGCCTCGGGCACGTCGTCGATGCTGAACGTGCCGTACGGCGCGTCGATCCACGCGGTCTCGCCGGCCTTGATGTCCCTGATGGTCGACGTGAAGTCGCCCAGCGCCTTGATCGACACTTCGATGCGCTGCCCGCGCTCCGCGCTCGAAGCGATCGAGAAAGGATGCTCGCGCATCGCGAACGGCGATGCGCGCAGGGTGAGCCACGCGAACTGGCCGGGCGCGAACCGAAGCGGCGTGCCCGAGCGCGGCGCGAGCGCCAGCGTCCACACTTGGCCGCGCTCGGGCCGGACTTCGACCACCGTCCACGGGTGGGCCGTCGCGTGCGCCGGCCGAAGGAGACGGACGTAGACGATCAGCGCGACCCAGAACGCGCCGTACGCACCCCACAGCCATTGCTTCCACGCGGTGTCGAGGTACCGCCCCGCGCCGTGCAGGTGCCACAGCGCGAGCCCGAACGCGGCCGTCGCGAGCAGGGCGTGCACGAAACGCCAACGGTCGTATTCGAGGTCGACGCGCTTGCGCAGCAGCGCGATCCCCACGACAAGGGCGAACAGCGCGAGCGCCACGCGACCCGCCGTCATGTGCCCGGGCGCGCTCGCCGGATTCGCGCTGCCGAGCGCTTCGGGATGCATCACGCGCAGCATTGCGTAATGGCCGGCGATCACCGCAAGGGCGAACACCGCCAGGTAGCGGTGGAAGTAGTAGACGATGTCGATGCCGAACGGCGCCGTCGCGCGCCGGAAGCGCGCGGTGAGGGCGAACTGCACGCCCAGCATCGCCAGCCCGGCGTACCCGAGCGCCATCGAGAAGTCCCAGGCGAATCCAAGGCCACGCGCCGCTCCGGGCAGCAGCGCAAACAGCGGAACCGTCACCGCCAGCAGGTAGACCGCGAGCCACAGCAGCGCGGCGAGTGCGGTGCGGTGGGTTCGTGGTGCGGGGAAGGTCATGGCGATCGCGGCCGGCGGCGCGCGGCCGCGCCCTGTGTCCAAGTCTAGGGCCTGTCAGCGCTCGGCTCGCGCATGTGCGATCCAGGCGTTGACCGGCCCGAGCGGGAAACTCAGCCCGCGTCGCTCGCCGAGGGCGTCGCCTGCTGCAGCCAGCGCGCGAACTCGCCGGCCGGCAGCGCGCCAATGATGCGCTGCACGACTTCGCCGCGCTGGAACACCGCGAGGGTCGGGATGCTGCGGATGCCGTAGCGCGCGGACAACTCGGGGTTGGCGTCGGTGTCGACTTTCGCGAACACGACGTCGGCGCGCTTCGTCGCCTCCGCCGCGAACACGGGCGCGAAGGCGCGGCACGGGCCGCACCAGCTCGCCCAGAAGTCGACGACCACCGGCCGCGCGCCGCGAGTCACTTCGTCGAAGTTTCCGGTGTCGAGCGCCACCGGCGCGCCGGCCAGCAGTTCCTTCGAGCACCGGCCGCAGACCGGCGCCTCGGCCAGGCGTTCGGCGGCCACGCGGTTCCGGGTCGAACAGTGGGGGCAGGTGATCAGCATGGAGATCTCGGGAAGGTGGTCGCGGCTGCCTACCTTGGGGTCCGTTGAGTCGGGAACAAGGCCGCCTGTCGCCCGCCTGCAGCGCGCGTGCGGCGCGTCACAACCGACCCGGGTCACTCTGCCCGCGAATAGGACCGGGAGCTAGCGGGTAATCCCGCGATTCGACAGGGGGCCTTCCGCCCAGACTCGCCTCGGCGCCTCTCCCCGCGAGGCTGGACTCGTCCGGGGTGCGCAAAGACCAAGGACACACATGAGCCAGACTTCCGACGAGCTTCTCGCTTCCCTCAACCAGCGCGACATCGCGCGCCGGTTGCAGGAGTACCAGGCACTGCTCGCCAACGACTCGGTCGGCATCCTCGTCGTCTGCGACGGCGAGATCATGCAGTGCAATCCGTGCGCCGCCCGCCTGTTCGGTTGGGAGCAGGCCGACCTGCTCGGCCGGCCGGCGTCGATCGTGTTCGCGTCCGAAGAGGAGTTCCAGTCGTTCGCGACGAAGATCGGCGACGCGCTGGCGGCCGATGGCTCGCCGTCGATGGAGTGGAAGACCCGCCGTCGCGACGGCGCGCGATTCTGGGCGCGGCTGCTGGTGAAGAACATCACGCCGGGCGGACTGGCCGGCGAAACCGTGTGGATGGTCGAGGACGTCACCGACCGCAAGGCCACCGAAGCGCAGCTGGCCCGTGCGCGCGAGGAACTCGAGAACCGGGTGCGCGCGGCCCACGACGAACTGGCGTGGACCAACGAGCGGCTGGTGGCCGAGATGTACGAGCGCAGCGAGGTCGAGGAGCGCGCGCGCCACATGGCGCTGTACGACAACTGGACCGGGCTGCCGAACCGCCGGCTGCTCGAGTCGCGGCTCGACGAAGCGGTCCGCAATCACCAGCTCGCCGGCGACCAGCTCGCCGTGATGGTGGCGGACATCGACGAATTCACGAAGCTCAACGACGCGCTCGGCCATCGGGTCGGCGACGCGCTGCTGCAGCAGGCGGCGCGGCGCATGATGGACATGGTGCGGACCTCGGACCTCGTTGCGCGCAGCGGCGCCGACGAGTTCGCGGTCGTGCTCGGCCGACTGCGCTACACCGACGACGCGGAGCGCGTTGCGGAGAAGGTTGCCGAGCTGCTGTCCGAGCCGTTCACCATCGACGGCGAGGAGATCAACGTCACGGTCAGCGTCGGCATCGCGCGCTATCCCGGCGATGGCGTGGGCTCCGAAATGCTGCTGCGCAACGCCGACGCGGCGTTGTCGTACGCCAAGGCGCGCGGCACGGGCCGCGTGCAGATGTTCGAGCCGCGGATGAACGAGGAGCTGCTGCGCCGGCTCAAGGTCGAAGCCG
>CAYGXL010000043.1:0-15850 GCA_964353935.1 uncultured Burkholderiaceae bacterium
TGTGGCAGCTGCCGGTGCTGTTCCTGTGCGAGAACAACCTGTACGCGATGGGCACCGCGCTCGCGCGCTCGGAATCGCAGACCGATCTCGCGGCGAAGGCGGCCGCCTACCGGATCGCCGCCGCCCACTGCAACGGGATGGACGTGCTCGCCGTCGACGGCGCGGCGCGCGCCGCGACCGATCACGTGCGTCGCACGCGCACACCGTACTTCCTGGAGCTGCACACGTACCGGTTCCGCGCGCACTCGATGTTCGACGCGGAGCTGTACCGGGCGAAGACCGAGGTCGAGGCGTGGAAGGAGCGCGGGCCGATCCACACGTTCACGCAGCGGCTGAAGGCCGCGGGGATGCTGACCGAGGACGAGTTCCTCGCCCTCGACGCCGCTGCCGTCGCGGAAGTCGACGCAGCGGTCGCGTTCGCCGAAGCCGGGCAGTGGGAGCCGGTCGGAGACCTGCTGCGCGACGTCACAACGCCGCGCGCCGCGGAAGGAACACGGCAATGACGACGACCACCTACCGCGAGGCGCTGCGCGCAGCACACCGCGAAGCGCTGCAGCGCGACCCACGTGTCTTCATCATGGGCGAGGACGTCGGCCAGTACGGCGGCTCGTACGCGGTGACGAAGGGCTTCTTCGACGAGTTCGGACCGGACCGCATCCGCGACACGCCGCTGTCCGAGCTGGCATTCGTCGGCACCGGCATCGGCGCCGCCCTCGGCGGCCAGCGGCCGATCGTCGAGATCATGACCGTGAACTTCTCGCTGCTCGCGCTCGACCAGATCGTCAACACGGGGGCGACCGTGCGGCACATGTCCGGCGGGCAGTTCTCCGTGCCGGTGGTGATCCGCATGGCGACGGGCGCCGGTCGCCAGCTCGCCGCACAGCACTCCCACAGCCTCGAGGTCTGGTACGCGCACGTGCCGGGGCTTCGCGTGCTGGCGCCCGCCACCCTCGAGGACGCGCGCGGCATGCTCTGGCCCGCGCTGGAGGATCCGGATCCCGTGGTGATCTTCGAGCACGCGCAGCTCTACAACCTCGAGGGCGAACTTGCCGATCCGCCGCCCGCGGTCGACATCGAACACGCGGTCGTGCGGCGCGCGGGGCGCGACCTGACGATCGTCACCTACGGCGGCAGCCTGCCTCGTGTCGCCGAGGCGGCGGGCACGCTCGCGGGGCAGGGCGTCGAGGCGGAGGTGATCGACCTGCGCGTGCTGCGGCCGCTCGACTGGGACACGATCACGGCCTCGGTGCGCCGGACGCGCCGCGTGCTGGTGGTCGACGAAGGCTGGCGCACGTGCAGCCTCGCGGCGGAGATCATCGCCGGGGTGGTCGAGCGGGCGTTCTACGACCTCGATGCGCCTCCGGCGCGCGTCTGCAGCGAAGAGGTTCCGATGCCGTATCCGAAGCACCTGGAAGACGCCGCGCTGCCGATGCCGCCGAAGATCGTCGCGGCGGCGCTGACTCTTCTCGGGCGTTCCGCATGATCGCCTTCGGCCTGCCGTCGCTGGGCGCCGACATGGACAAGGGCACGCTGCTCGAGTGGCGCGTGCGTCCCGGCGATGCGGTGAAGAAGGGCGACGTCATCGCGATCGTCGACACGACCAAGGCCGCGATCGACGTCGAGTGCTGGCACGACGGCACCGTCGAGGAACTGCTCGTCGAACCGGGCGCCGAGATTCCGGTCGGCACCGTGATGGCGGTCCTGCGGGAACCCGGCGAAACGTCGGAACAGGTGAGGGCGCAGATCGACGCGCTGCGCGCGGCGCCCGCCCGGGTGGCCGCACCCTCGGCGATTCCTCCGGAACGGCCCGCGGCTCCGGCCACGGTCGCCGCAGGGCGCGTCCCCGTGTCGCCGGCGGCGCGCAAGCGTGCCGCGGAACTCGGCGTCGGCGTCGATGCCATCTCCGGCACAGGGCCCGGCGGGGCGGTCACGCTCGCCGATGTCGAGGCCGCGGCCGCCAGGGCCGCTCCGGTGAGTCGCGGCGAGGCGATGCGGCAGACGATCGCCGCGGCGATGGCCCGCAGCAAGCGCGAGATTCCGCACTACTACCTGTCGGAAGACATTCCGCTCGCCGTCGCCACGGCGTACCTCGCGGAGCGCAACGCCGGCCGCAGCGTCACCGAGCGGCTGCTGCTCGCGCCGCTGCTCGTGCAGGCCGTGGCGCGCGCGGTGCAGCGCTATCCGGAGTTCAACGGCTTCTTCCGGGACGGTGCGTTCGTCCCGGGCCGGGGCGTGCATTGCGGTGTCGCGATCGCGCTGCGCGGCGGCGGCCTGGTGGCCCCGGCGCTGCACGATGTTCCGAGCCGGGACATCGCCACGCTGAACCGCGCGCTGCTCGATCTCGTGCAGCGCGCGCGCGCGGGCTCGCTGAAGGCGTCCGAAGTCGCCGACCCCACGATCACCGTGACGAGCCTCGGCGAGCAGGGCGTGCGCAGCGTGTTTCCGATCATCTACCCGCCGCAGGTGGCGATCGTCGGCTTCGGTCGCGTGATCGAGAGGCCGTGGATCGTCGACGGCGCGGTCCAGCCTGCGCCGGTCGTGACCGCCAGCCTCGGCGCGGACCATCGGGTCAGCGACGGCCATCGCGGCGCGCTGCTGCTGGCGGCGGTCCGCGACCTGCTGCAACGGCCGGACGAACTGGCGAAGGCGACACCATGACGCGCGACGAACTGTCCGCCCGCATCCGCGCGTGCCTCGGTCGCATCGCCCCGGAAATCGAGCTCGACGCCTTGCAGCCCGCGGCCCGGTTGCGCGACCAGGTCGACCTGGATTCGGTCGACTGGCTCAACTTCCTGGTGGCGGTGCATGCCGACCTCGGGGTCGACATCCCGGACGCGGAGGCGGCGCGGCTGGCGACGCTCGACCAGGTCGTCGATTACTGCGCGGCGCGGATCGGCACGGCGTGAGGCGCGGGCGTCGGGCAGGGTGTCCACCCGCAGGCGACGGACGACGCAAGCGCGCGCATCGACGCCCGGCGCGGCGACGGCCATCAACGGACACATTGCTCTCCAGCGCGACTGACGAGGGCGTCGGGCACAGGCCGGGACGACGGCGCGCCATGGGACGAACTGCGTCGTCGGATGAACAAGGCGGACGCCCCCGTCCCTTGGAGGGAACCGGAAGGGCAGCAACGGCTCGGTCTGGTCGCTCCGCGTTGAACGCAAACGACCCCGATCCGATCAACGATCCGCCAGTGGGACTCTCTATCGTCAACGATCCTGCGGCACGATTGCCGAGATGCGCATCTACTGAGGGAGCCGGCGAGAAATGAGCAACAGAAAGTACCTCTATGCGTTCGAGGACGGCGACGGCAAGAACAAGATGTTGCTGGGAGGCAAAGGAGCCAACCTGTGTGAGATGACGCAACTAGGCCTGAATGTGCCGCCCGGATTCGTCATCTCGGCCGAGGCATGCCTGGTCTATCTCGAGAAGAACCAGCTGCCTGCCGGCCTGATGGACGAGGTCCGTGGTCATGTCAGCCTGCTGGAGAAGAAGACCGGCAAGGGCTTCGGCAGCGGGACGAACCCGCTGCTCGTTTCCGTCCGATCGGGTTCGGCCATGTCGATGCCCGGCATGATGGACACGATCCTCAACCTCGGCCTCAACGAAGCGTCGCTGGCAGCGCTGATCAGGAAGACCTCGAACGAGCGATTCGCCTACGACGCCTATCGTCGCTTCATTCAGCTCTTCGGCAAGATCGCCCTGGGGGTCGCCGACGAGCACTTCGACGAGCGCATGGCGGCCGTCAAGAGGAAGTACGGCGCGCGGGTGGATCTGGAGCTCGACGCCGAACACCTCGAGGAACTCGCGGGTGACTTCCTCGACATCGTGAAGCGCCACTCCGGAAGGCCGTTCCCGCACGATCCGTATGAACAGCTCGAGATTGCCGTCGGCGCGGTGTTCCGTTCCTGGATGGGCAAGCGCGCGGTGGACTACCGCCGGCAATTCAAGATCACACCGGACATGGCCAACGGCACCGCGGTCAACATCTGCACGATGGTGTTCGGAAACATGGGCAATGACTCCGGCACCGGCGTGGGGTTCACGCGCAATCCCGGAACCGGCGAGAAGCTGATCTTCGGCGAATACCTCGTCAACGCGCAGGGAGAGGATGTAGTCGCCGGCATTCGCACGCCCAAGCCGATCGCCGAGCTGGAAGTGGAGATGCCGGAGATCTACCGCCAGCTGCTGGAACTCAGCAACCGGCTGGAGTCGCACTACCGCGAAGTGCAGGACTTCGAATTCACGATCGAGAAGGGCACGCTCTACTGCCTGCAGACCCGCAATGGCAAGATGAATGCGCGGGCGATGGTGCGCAGTTCGGTGGAGATGTACAGCGAAGGGCTGATTGCCAAGGAGCGGGCGCTGCTCAGGGTCGAGCCGACCATGTTGGAGCAGCTTCTGGTGCCACAGCTCTCGCCCAGTTTCTTCGGAAAATCACTGGCGCAGGGGCTTCCCGCCTCGCCCGGCGCGGCCTCGGGGCGCATCGTGTTCGATGCAGATTCCGCGGAATTGAAAGGACTGGCCGGCGAACGAATCATCCTCGTGCGCGAGGAGACCAAACCCGAGGACATCCACGGGTTCTTCCAGGCGCAGGGCATCCTCACCAGCCGCGGTGGCAAGACCTCCCACGCGGCGGTCGTTGCGCGCGGCATGGGCAAGCCCTGCGTTTCAGGCTGCGAGCAGATCGTGATCGACGACAAGGCGCGCCGCGCCGTCATCGGCGAGACCACGCTGCACGAAGGCGACGTGATCACGATCGACGGCGGCACCGGGCATGTCTACGCCGGTGAAGTGCCGACCGTCGAGGCCAAGTTCTCGGGCGAAATGGTCACGCTGCTCGCCTGGGCGGATGAAGTGGCGCGGCTGAAGGTGATGGCCAACGCCGACACGCCCGAGGATGCTGGCCGCGCGCGGCAGTTCGGCGCCGTCGGAATCGGGCTGGTGCGCACCGAGCGCATGTTCAACAGCACCGATCGCCTGCCGATCGTGCAGGAAATGATCCTCGCCGGGACACCGGAGGAACGCCAGGCAGCGTTGGACCGCCTGCTCCCGATCCAGCGCGCCGACTTCAAGGCCATCTTCAAGGCGATGAAGGGGCTGCCGGTGACGGTGCGCCTGCTCGACCCGCCGATGCACGAATTCCTGCCCACGGCCGCGCAGCTCGAGCTCGAGATCGCACACCTCCACCAGCTCAACGACAGCATCAAGGGCCTGAAGGAACTGCCCGACACGCTCAAGCTGCTGAACCCGAAGCTCTACCAGCAATACGCCGATGGCCTGACCCGGCTTGTCGTTGGGCTGCACACCTTCGAGGAATCACACCTCGAAGACGACGTGATTCACCGCAAGGAGGCGATTCTCAAGAAGGTGCGCGCGCTCGAGGAGGTCAATCCAATGCTCGGCCATCGCGGCGTGCGCCTGGGGATCACCTATCCGGAGATCTACTCGATGCAGATCAGGGCGATCCTCGAGGCCGCGGCGCTGTGCGCGCGCGAGGGCATCGAGGTCTACCCGGAGATCATGGTGCCGCAGGTTGCCACGGTGGAGGAGCTCAAGCGCATTCATGGTTACGTCCAGCGTATCCACAAAGTGGTGGAACTGACCCATGGCATCAACGTGAAGTTCAAGTTCGGAACGATGATGGAGGTGGTGCGCGCTTGCGTGCGCGCCGGGCGGATGGCGGAGACCGCCGAGTTCTTTTCGTTCGGTACCAACGACCTCACCCAGGCGACGTTTTCGTTCAGCCGCGAGGACGCCGAGAACAAGTTCCTGCCGGCCTACACCGAGACGGGCATCCTGCAGGACAACCCGTTCGAGGTGCTCGACATCAAGGGCGTTGGGCAGCTCATGAAACTGGCCGTCGCGAAGGGGCGCGAGACGCAGCCGGACCTCAAGGTAGGCATCTGCGGCGAGCACGGTGGAGACCCCGCCTCGATCCACTTCTGCCATCACATCGGCCTTACTTACGTGTCGTGTTCCGGCCCCCGCGTGCCGGTGGCGCGGCTCGCCGCGGCACAGGCCAAGCTCCTGGAAGACAAGTACATCGACCAGGACTGATCGCACCTGCCCTGTCGTTCAGGTGCTGTGCCCGACCTCGGAAACCTCCACCTCAGAGCGGTCGTAGAACGGGAAAGGGATCACGCCGTCATTGCGCTCAGCATTACTCCCGCTGCCGGGGGGCATCGATACCCGAGGCGACTGATGTCAACAGGCGAGGGAAGGGTGCCTTGACGAGGTCCGCTCTAGGCGGAGGCCGTCCGGGGCCGAGGGACTCTACCCAGGTCCCTGCATGGCGTTCCAGATCACCGCACCGACGATGCTCCAGGCTCCGTTCGGCTGGGCGATGTTCTCGTTCAACAGTTCGGGCACGCCTGACTGCGACACATTGCCCGTTTCATCGAACCGGAAACTGGCGATCGGCGTCGCCTCCGTCGCGCCGATCGAGTCCATTCGCCGGCATTCGACGTCCGCGTGCGCCGGGTCGCCGATGCAGGGAACGAGGATGAACTCGACTCGCGCCCCGCCGTGCACGATGACGATCCGGTCGGCAGTGGGGTCCTGGGCAACTCGCAACCCGCGCAGGAGCGGTCGTCCGTCGCCTGCCTGCTCGGCCAGCTTCGCGAATGAACGGAACAGGCTGCGCAGTGCCGACGGCGTGCCGCTTCCGTCGGCTTCGACCTTCCTCTTAGCGATCTTCTTCATGTAGCCGTCTTTTCCGCTCGCTCTTTCAAGTCCGAGGTCCGTGATGGGGCGATTCTCGTCGCCACTGGAGGAGACGTTTTCAGGGAAATTGCTCGTTTTCCAACTCAATTGCCGGGAAACAAGGTCGCCCATGTGGACAGAACTGTGAACAAAGTTTGCATTTGACATAATGCACATTATGCGCATGAACAATAACTCGATAGGACGAACGGCAAGCCACTCCCTATGGGCTGCAACTCAGCGCCGCGGCGGGTCTGTCGGCGGCGTGATGCCCATCGAGACATAGATCGCGGTCAGCCGCTCCACGCCGATCTCCGCCGGACGGACCCACTCGACCGGCACGTAGATCAGCGCACCGCCGAATGGCACCGGCGCGGTCGGAACCAGCACCGCGACATAGTTGCGGCCGCCGATGTCGATGGGCTCGGACGTCGGCGCCAGCGCGAGCACGGCCACCGAGTTCTCGCCGAAGAAGCACCACACCGGGCTCATGCCGCCGATGTCGGCGCCCGGCTTCTGGTCCAGCACGCCGACGAAGCGGTCCGCCAGCCCGTACAGGCTGCCGATCACGGGAATTCGACGCACCGTGCGGTCGGCCAGCGCCTCGAATTGCCCTTTGAGCCCGGCGCGTGCGAGCAAACCGAGAACGAAGATGCCCGCGAGCAGGATCAGCGTGCCCAGCAGGTACGCCAGTTCGGGATTGCTGGAAAACGGATAGCCGATGGCGGCGAACAGGCGGCCGACGAGGCTACTTGGGCCGATGAACTTGAGCAGCAGGCTGACGACCCATCCGAGAACCGTGACCGTCAGCGCGATCGGCAGCAGCACCAGCAGCCCGGCGAGCAGCGTCGCGCCGATCGAATCCAGGCCCCGCCGGAACACGTTCGTCGCCATCTCCTTCGCGCCGCCCGTCGACCCCTGATTCGACCCGCCGCGGTCAGTACCAGGTGCCGATCGAGATCCCCATGCCGACCGAGGTCTTGCGGAAGTTGTAGTCGATCATGCTTTCGCCGTGGCCGGAGAAGACCTGGAAGTAGCCGCGCAGGTCCGACACGATCGGGAAGCGCAGGTCGAGTTGCGCCGAGCCCCAGCTCGGGTCGGACTTGAACGTGGGACGCAGCCTCAGCGCCGCGGTGTACTGCTCGCGCCACTTGTAGAAGGCAAGGATTTCCCCGCGCCCCATGTAATCGACGATGTCGGGGTTGTCGTCCTTGTCGTCGCTTTCGTTGAGGCGAATCCAGGGCTTGATCTGCAGCACGAACGGCCCGTTCTCCAGCGCAGCCATCGCGTAGACCCGGTTCCAGCTGCGCGACAGCGGATCGCCGCGGCCGTTGGACTGGTGGACGAGCCCCAGCGCCAGCAGCCGTCCGCGCATCCCGAGGATCGAGTAGTCGGTCGGAATCGACCAGATCAGCTCGGGTTCGTAGTTCGTCTCCCGGAACGGCCGCGAGAGATCTTCGTTGTAGATCTGCCAGGAGCTCTTCTGCGTATACCCGAGCCAGAGGTCGGAGCCACCGCCCAGGATGCTCTCCCACATCTTGAGCTTGAAGCTCAGCTGGAACTCCGCTTCGGTCTGGTCGAGCGTCCCGGGCAACACCGGCGCAGGCTGCGTGGGCGTGCGCGGCGCGTTGTTGACGTCATTCGACCACACGACCGGCAGGATGTAGTTCGGCCGGTAGAAGGTGAACGCGAAGAGGCCACGCTTGTAGCGGTCCTCGAGTTCCCAGCGCTGGGCGATCAGCGACTGGCCACCTTCCAGCGTGCCGGTCGGCCGCAGAGTGGACCCCGTCGGGGGTTCGTCCGCCCTCGCCTTCGCCGGGCTTGCGGTTTCCGTGCGCGTCGGCGCCGCGGCCGGCGCCGGCGCGATGGCGTCGGCCGGGCCGCGCGCTGCCGCCGCGACGGCAGCGTCGAAGCACGCCAGGCGCGCAGTCGCGTCCGCGATCGCGCTGCAGCGCTCCAGTTCGGACCGGCTCTGCGCATGGGCGGCGGGCAGGAGTGCGGCAGCTGCCAATGCGCAATGGGCCGCCACGATTCGACTTGCGATCTTCATTCGGCTCTCCGTGTGAGCAGCGACGCGGCGCAATCTGCAGGCGCGGCGACTGTGCGATCTGACCGCCTCGATCGTAGACGACTCGGTGGAGTTGGCGAATCGCCGCGATCAAACACCTGTCTCATCGGTTCGGCGCATCGGAATGGTCGGGCGCCCGCTGGAGGTTCGCCGCGACTCCGGTTACAGTGAGTTCCCGGTCGCCAAATGCCATCCTGCCTGCAGGCGCCGCCGTCGACGCCGACCTCCGGCGCGTTGCCTGCATCGCGACCCCATCGACCTGCCGCCGAATCCGATGATCAGAACCGTTGCCATCGCCACCTTGACCGTCGCGCTCGCGGGTTGCGCGACGACGCAGATCGACGCGCAGTGGAGCAACCCCGCTTACGCGGGCCGCAGCCTGCGCGGCGCGCCGGTGCTCGTCGTCTGCGAAGCCCAGGAGCCGACCCTGCAGCGAATCTGTGAAGACCAGGTGGCCGGCCAGATCGCGGCCCTTGGCGGCGTTCCGACGCGCGGCACGCAGGCCGCGGCCGGAACCCCCGTGGCGGGTACGGACCCGTATCTCGACGCCGCCCGCAAGATCGGCGCGCGGGCCATCGTTCGCACGACCCTTGGCACCGGCGCCATCGTGGCGGCACCGACTGGCCCGACGGTCGGGATCGGCATCGGCGGAGGCGGCGGATACCGTGGCGGCGTCGGCGGTTTCGGCGGAATTTCGTTCCCGGTCGGCGGCACGCGGGTCAGCAACGTCTACACGACCGAGACCGCGGTGATCGACCCGGCGACCGGCGCCCTCATGTGGTCGGCGCTTGCATCGAGTTCAGCCTCGCAGGACGCGACCGGCCAGATCGCGGAACTCGCAAAGGCGGCGGCGGACGCCCTGCGCCAGTCCGGGCTCTTCTAGCCGTCTGCTCGCGCCTGCGCCGGGAGCGGCGCGGCCGCCCTCGCCGGCCCGCGAACCGGCCGCGGCAAGAACCTACAATTCGGCCCTTTCGCATCCGGCGTGCCATGCGTCCCGACATCACCACCATCGACTGGCGCCAGACCGCGAGCGAAGTCGCGCTGGCGGCGTGCGCACTCGCCGCGAAAGGCTGGGCGCCGGCGACGGCGGGCAACTTCTCCGGGCGCATCGACGAGCGGCACGCGACGATCACCGTGTCGGGACGCGACAAGGGCAAGCTGACCGAGCGCGATTTCCTGCTCGTCGATCTCGACGGCCGCGTCGTCGACGGACAGGGCAAGCCGTCGGCCGAGACGCCGCTGCACCTGCAGCTGTACCGGCACGATCCGTCGATCCGGGCGGTGCTGCACACCCACTCGCCGAACCAGACCGTCGCCGGGCGCGTGCTCGCGCACGAAGGTTCGATCCGCTTCGAAGGCTATGAACTGCTGAAGGCGTTCTCCGGGGTCGGCACGCACGCCACCAGCGTCGAGCTGCCCGTGTTCGCGAACACGCAGGACATGGACGAACTCGCGCGGACCGTCGACGCGCGCCTCGGCCGCCGCGACCGCCTGTTCGGTTACCTGATCGAAGGGCACGGCATCTACGCCTGGGGCGTGGACCTGGCCGACGCGCTGCGCCACCTCGAGGCGTTCGACTTCCTGCTGGGCTGTGAAATGGAACTGAGGAGATTCAACCGATGAGCCGACTGCGGATCTACTCCGAAACCGACGGCGCCGCGCCGCTGCTCGAGACGGGCGAGCACGCGCGCATCGCCGACGAGCTCGGGCAGCAAGGCGTGCGCTTCGAACGCTGGGCCACCCGCACGCTGTCGGCGGCGCCGGCGCCCGACGAAGTGCTGGCGGCCTATGCGCCGGAGATCGACATGCTGAAGATCGACGGCGGCTACGCGGCCTGCGACGTCATCAGCCTGAAGCCCGACCATCCGGACAAGGACACGCTGCGCCAGAAGTTCCTGAACGAGCACACGCACGGCGAGGACGAGGTGCGCTTCTTCGTGGCGGGCAGCGGCCTGTTCTCGCTGCACGTCGGCGATCGCGTGTACGAAGTGCTGTGCCAGGAAGGCGACCTGATCGGCGTGCCCGACGGCACGCCGCACTGGTTCGACATGGGCCCACAGCCCTCCTTCACCGCGATCCGGCTGTTCACCAATCCGGCTGGCTGGGTGGCCGAGTTCACCGGTTCCGACATCGCCACGCGCTTCCCGCGCTACGAGCATTGACCGCGACAGGGATCGGCGCGCCGGCCGCCGTCGTCGTCGACATCGAAGGGACGGTCGGGTCGATTCGCTTCGTCAAGGACGTCCTGTTCCCGTTCGCGCGCTCGCGGCTGCGGGCGTTCGTGCTCGCGAACCAGACGCAGCCGGACGTCGCCCGGCAGCTGGAAGCGATCAAGGCGGAGACCGGAGTCGCCGACGTCGAAGGCCAGATCGAGCAACTGGAGCGCTGGAGCGACGCCGACCGCAAGGCCACGCCCCTGAAGGCGCTGCAGGGCATGGTCTGGGCGGGCGGCTACGCGTCCGGCGAACTGGTCGCGCACCTGTACGACGACGCCGTCGCCGCCCTGAAACGCTGGGCCGACGCCCGGATGCCCGTCTACGTCTACTCGTCCGGCTCGGTCGCGGCCCAGAAGCTCTACTTTGCCCACACGGCCGCCGGCGACCTGACCGCGTGCCTGGCGGGCTACTTCGACACGACGACCGGACCGAAGCAGCAGGCCGAGTCATACCGGCGGATTGCGCTCACGATCGGGCGCCCGGCAGCCCAGCTGCTGTTCCTGTCGGACATCGCGGCGGAACTGGAGGCAGCCGCGGAGGCCGGTTTCCAGGCGGTGCAGGTGCGGCGCGAGCCCCTCGCCAGGGACTTCTTCCAACCGTGGATCGTCACGTTCGACGAGCTTTCGATTTAATGCGCCACATCAGCTATGCAGCTTGAGGTTTCGCTGACAAGCAATTGATCTAAATGGGTTTTACGTCGATGGTCCGATTCTGCAAGCCGGATCGCGCCGAGCTTCGGCGAACGGCGGAACCGCCCTTCCAGACCTTAAAAAACGAGTCGAAGAATAAACTACAAAGCTTTGAAAAGACGATAGAAGTTAGTGCTCGTCTGCTCGGCTACCCGCTCCACCGCCACGCCATGCAGTTCAGCGAGTCTGGCAGCGACGTGCGGCACGAACGACGGCTCGTTGCGCTTTCCGCGGTGGGGCACGGGGGCGAGGTAGGGAGCGTCGGTTTCGATCAGCATGCGCGCGAGCGGTACCGCCTGGGCGACCGCGTGCAGGTCCCGGGCGTTCTTGAAGGTCACGATTCCCGAGAAGGAGATGTGGAAGCCGAGGTCCATGGCGGCCTTGGCCACCTCCAGCGACTCGGTGAAGCAGTGCATTACGCCGCCGGCGTGGTCCGCCCCCTCCTCCCGCATGATCCGGATCGTGTCCTCGGCGGCGGCGCGCGTGTGGATGATCAGCGGCTTGCCGGACGCCCGCGCCGCGCGGATGTGCACGCGGAACCGGTCCCGCTGCCACTCGAGCGGTTCGGCCAGGCGGTAGTAGTCCAGGCCCGTCTCCCCGATGGCCACCACTTTCGGGTGGCGCGCGAGTTCGACGAGGCGCTCGACCGTGGGTTCAGGCGTCTCGGTGTAGTCGGGATGCACGCCGACCGAGGCGACGATGTTCCCGGCCCGCTCGGCCACGGCCAGCACGGACGGAAGTTCCGGCAGCGTCGTGCAGACGTTCAGGGCCGCGTCGACCTTCGCCTCGCGCATGCGCGCCAGGACGCCCGGAAGGTCTTCCTGCAGTTCCGGGAACGACAAATGGCAATGCGAGTCGACGTACATCGGCGGGGAACAACGGCAGCGCGGCGAAGGGCCGCGCCAGAGACTACAGCGTGTGGGTCGGACGCGCCGACTTCAAGGCGGCGCCGAGCGAGTCTTCGATGCGCTTGCGGGCGTTGAGCCCGCTCTCATCGGCCGGGAAGTGGACCCCGATGCCCGGCGTCTTGCTGCCGCCGGAGGCCGGGCTCATCCACACGACCTTGCCCGCGACCGGAATGCGGGTCGGATCGTCGAGCAGTGTCAGGATCAGGTAGACGTCGTCGCCGAGCTGGTAAGCGCGCGTTGTCGGAACGAAAATGCCGCCGTTCTTCAGGTACGGCATGTACGCGGCGTACAGCGCCGCCTTTTCCTTGATCGACAGCGACAGCACCGCAGGCCGTGCCCCGGCTGCTGCATTGGCTGCCTGTCCGCTCCCCGCGATCTTGCCGTCGTTCATGAGTCAGTTGGTTCCGTTTTCGATCTCTTTTCAGCGGCCCGTCGCGGCCCCTTGCATCGCGTGCAGGTAGCCGAGCAGAGCCTGTTCGACCGCCAGCCGCGCATTCAAGGGGTGTTCGCTCACCGCCTGGGCCTCGTCCAGCGTCGCCAGCCAGTCCACCAGCTTCGGGGGATCGACCGCGCGCGCCAGGGTGGTCAAGGCTCGCTTGTGCCCGGGATGATATCGAACGCGCTGGGCCATCCTTTCCCCCAATAAGTCCCATCCCCAGCGCTGAAACAGACGGATCGCCGGCCCAACCGCCACTTCGCGCGGGACCGCCGCCACGACGTCGGCCGCCGTCGACGCCGCGCCGCGCGCGAGCAGTTGCAGCAGCGCTTCGCGCAGGCCCGAGTCGAGGCGCCGTCGCTCGTCGACGGTTTCCTCGTCCAGGATGCCCATCGGCGCCCCGCCGGCTTCGGCCAGCCGGGACTCGGCGTCCGCCACGCCCTGGCCGCGCAGCCACTCCAGCGCCTCGGCCCACGGCGGCGCGGGCACGCGAACGAGCACGCAGCGCGAACGGATCGTCGGCAGCACGGCGTCGATCTGGTCGGACACCCCGAGGAACACGGCGCCTGCCGGCGGCTCCTCGAGCATCTTCAGCAAGGCGTTGGCGGCCGGACCGTTCAACGCCTCGGCCGGCGCGAGCAGCACGACGCGGCGCCCGCCGCGATGCGACGAGACGCTGAGGAAGTCGCCGACGCGGCGCACCTGGTCGATCAGGATCTCGCGGCTGGGCGGCTTCTTCGACTTGCCGCCGGGCGCAGTCGCGTCGACCACTTCGCTCCCCTCCTCCGCGTCACCGGCTTCGTCCTCGCGCGGCGGCATATCGGCCGCCGGCATCAGCCAGCGGAAATCGGGGTGGTTGTCGGCGGCGATCAGCTGGCAACTCGCGCAGGTTCCGCACGCCTGCGCGCCGCGCGGCGACTCGCACAGGAGCAGTTGCGCGAACGCCTTGGCGACGTGGCGCTTGCCGATGCCGCGGCCGCCGTGCAGCAGCACCGCGTGCGGCAGGCGCTCACGCCAGCCCGCCAGCTGGTCCCAGAGGGCGGACTGCCACGGCAGCGGCGCTAGCCGTTCCATCGCTGCATCAGTTCGCCGAGGCGCGCGCCGATGACCTCGGCCGGCTGCGTGCCGTCGATGACGATGAAGCGCTGCGGCTCCGAGCGCGCGCGTTCGAGGTAGGCGTTGCGCACGCGCGCGAAGAACTCGACCTGCTCGGCCTCGAAGCGGTCGGCGCTGCGGGCGCGCGCGAGGCGCTGCGCGGCGACGTCGGGGGGCACGTCGATCAGCAGCGTGAGGTCGGGCTGCAAGTCGGGATGGACCCATTGCTCGAGTTCGCCGATGCGCTCGGCCGACAGGCCGCGTCCGCCCGACTGGTAGGCGTAGGTCGCGTCGGTGAAGCGGTCGCACAGCACCCAGGTGCCCGCCTCCAGCGCCGGGCGGATCACGCGCTCGAGGTGCTCCGCGCGCGCCGCGAACATCAGCAGCGTCTCGGTGCCGATGCCCATCGGCTTGTGGAGGATCACGTCGCGCAACGCCTCGCCGACGGGGGTGCCGCCCGGCTCGCGCGTGATGACGACCGGCAACGCGCGCGCGCGCAGCGCATTGGCGACCACCGCGATCTGCGTGCTCTTGCCCGCGCCGTCGATGCCTTCGAACGTGATGAAGCGACCGCGCGCGGTCATCGCACCCCTCGCTGGTACTTGTCCACGGCACGATTGTGCTCGCCCAGGGAGCCCGAGAAGTGCGAGGTGCCGTCGCCGCGCGACACGAAGTACAGCGCCTTCGTATTCGCCGGCTTCAGCGCCGCCTCGATCGAGGCACGGCCCGGCAGCGAGATCGGGGTCGGCGGCAGGCCCGCGCGCGTGTACGAGTTGTAGGGACCGTCGGTGACGAGATCGCGCTTGCGCAGGTTGCCGTCGAACTTCTCGCCGATTCCGTAGATGATCGTCGGATCGGTCTGCAGCAGCATGCCGAGCTTCAGGCGGTTGACGAAGACGCCGGCGATCATGCCGCGCTCGGACGGCTGGCCCGTCTCCTTCTCGACGATCGACGCCATGATCAGCGCTTCGTACGGCGACTTGTACGGCAGGTCCGGAGCGCGTGCGTCCCACACGTCCTGCAGCAGTTTCATCTGGCGCCGATATGCCTGGCGAAGGATGTCGAGATCCGAAGTGCCGGGATCGTAGACATAGGTGTCCGGCGCGAACAGGCCCTCCGGATGCGTCTCACTCGCGCCGACGGCCTTCAGCAGGTCGGCATTCGACATCGATCCGGATTCCTGCTTCAACTCTGTGGCAGAGGCGAGCAGCGCGCGCAGCTCGCGGAACGTGATGCCTTCCACCACCGTGAGCTTTTCGCGCAGGACGTCGCCGGCCTTCAGCTTGTCGAGCAGTCCTGCCAGCGTGATGCCGCGCTCGACCGCGTAGCGGCCCGCGCGCAGGTTCGCCGTCGCCCCGGTCAGTCGCGCGGCGACGACCATCGTGTCGGCCTGAACTCCGATGCCGGCCGCCCGCGCGCTCTGCGCGATCGCGCGCACCCCGGCGCCCGCGGGCACGCGGAACTCGATGCGGTCGGAGGTCATCGGCAGCGGCCGCTGATGTACGTACCAATGCGCGCCGAACGCCGTCGCCGCGGCCAGGCCGAGCACGAACAGCGCGAGCTTCACGATCACGCCACCGCGCTGCCGCTCGCGCGAACAGGCAAGACACCGTAGGGAACGAAGGCGATCCACGTCGCTCCAGGGCCTGCTAACGCTTGGCTCGCGCATGCGCCGGGCCTTGGCGGGCCGCGCAGCTAGGCGCGGCGACGAGACCATTGCCGAGGCAAGGCGA
>CAYGXL010000044.1:0-15684 GCA_964353935.1 uncultured Burkholderiaceae bacterium
CGGGTTGCCGTGTTGCTCGAACGGCAGCTCGATGTTGAGGCCCACCGAGGGCGACGCGCCTTCGAACGCGCCGCGGTTGGCGGCTTCCATGATGCCGGGGCCGCCGCCGCTGATCACGGCGAAGCCGGCGTCCGACAGCTTGCGGGCGATCTCGACCGTCAGGTCGTACATCGGGGCGCCCGGCACGGTGCGCGCGCTGCCGAAGATCGACACTGCCGGGCGTATCTCCGACAAGCGCTCAGCGGCCTCGATGAACTCTGAAATAATGCCCAGCACGTGCCACGACTCGCGGGCCTTCTGGCTGGTGGCGCGTTCCGGCATGGCGACCGCGCGGAGGCTGGGAATGTTCTTCTGGTGGTCGAGCACGTTGCATCTCCTCCAATGAAAACTCTGCTGCTCGTCGACGGATCGAGTTACTTATACCGCGCTTTCCACGCGCTTCCGGACCTGCGGACCTCGGCCGGCGAGCCGACCGGTGCGATCCGCGGTTTCATCGGCATGCTGCGCACGCTGCGGCAGCAGGTCCATGCGGACTACCTCGCGTGCGTGTTCGACGCCAAGGGCAGGACCTTCCGCGACGACATGTACGCCGAGTACAAGGCCAACCGCAAGGCGATGCCGGACGACCTCGCACTGCAGATCGAGCCGATCCACCACGCCGTACGCGCGCTCGGCTGGCCGGTGATCGAGATCGAGGGAATCGAGGCGGACGACGTGATCGCGACGCTCGCGAGGCGGGCGACGGCGCACGGACTGAAGACCATCGTGTCGACCGGCGACAAGGACCTCGCGCAGCTCGTCGACGAGCACGTCACGCTCGTCAACACGATGAGCAACGAGACGCTCGACGCCGCGGGCGTGCAGCAGAAGTTCGGCGTGCCGCCGGATCGGATCGTCGACTACCTGACGCTCGTCGGCGATGCCGTCGACAACGTGCCGGGCGTCGAGAAGGTCGGCCCGAAGACCGCCGGCAAGTGGATCAGCCAGTACGGTTCGCTCGACGCGATCGTCGAGCACGCGGGCGAGATCGGCGGCGCGGTGGGCGAGAGCCTGCGCAAGGCGCTGCCGTGGCTGCCGACGGCCCGGGCGCTCGTCACCGTGAAGTCCGACTGCGACCTGGGCGGGCACGTCGATTCGGTCGAGGCGCTCGCCGACCGCGGCGAAGACAGCGAGCGCCTGCGCGAACTCTTCATGCGCTACGAGTTCAAGAGCTGGCTGAAGGACATCGGCCAGCCGCCGCCGGCGGCGGGCGGCGACGCACCGGTCGATGCCGAGGCGGCGCCCGCGGCCTTCGTGCGGCCCGACGTGCAGTACGAAACGGTGCTGACGCGCGAGCAGCTGGAGCACTGGCTGGGCCGGATCGGCGCGGCCGAGCTCACGAGCATCGACACCGAGACGACGTCGCTCGATCCGCTCGCGGCGCGACTGGTCGGCCTTTCGCTGTCGGTCGAACCGTTCAAGGCCTGCTACATCCCGCTGGCGCACCGCTACGCGGGAGCGCCGGACCAGCTGCCGTTCCAGGAGACGCTGGACGCGCTGAAACCGTGGCTCGAGAGCCCGCACCATCGCAAGGTGGGCCAGCACCTGAAGTACGACATGCACGTGTTCGCGAACCACGGTGTCCGCCTGGCGGGCATTGCGCACGACACCCTGCTGCAGTCGTACGTGCTGGAGGCGCATCGCAGCCACGACATGGACTCGCTCGCGGAGCGCCACCTGCAGCGCAGGACGCTGACCTACGTCGAGGTGTGCGGCAAGGGCGCCAACCAGCTGCGCTTCGACGAGGTCGCGCTCGACCGCGCGACGGAGTACGCGGCGGAGGACGCCGAGGTGACGTTCGATCTGCACCGGGCGCTCTGGCCGCGCATCGAGGCGGAGCCGCCGCTGCGATACATCTACGAGGACATCGAGCTGCCGACCGCGCAGGTGCTGTTCGAGATGGAGCGCTGCGGGGTGCTGATCGACCGCGAGCTTCTCGGCGCGCAGAGCCGCGAACTCGGCGCGCGCATCGCCGACCTGGAGATCCGGGCGCAGGAAGCGGCGGGGCAGCCGTTTAACCTCGGTAGCCCGAAGCAGATCGGCGAGATCCTGTTCGGCAAGCTCGGCCTGCCGGTCGTGAAGAAGACGGCGAGCGGCGCGCCGTCGACCGACGAGGAGGTGCTCGAGAAGCTCGCCGAGGACTTCCCGCTGCCGAAGATGCTGCTCGAGCACCGCGGCCTGTCGAAGCTGAAGTCCACTTACTGCGACAAGCTGCCCGCGATGGCCGATGCGCACGGCCGGGTGCACACCCACTACGGACAGGCGATCGCCGTCACCGGGCGCCTGTCGTCGAGCGATCCCAACCTGCAGAACATCCCGATCCGCACGGCCGAGGGCCGCCGCATCCGCGAGGCCTTCATCGCGCCGCCCGGGCATCGGATCGTGTCGGCGGACTACTCGCAGATCGAGCTGCGCATCATGGCCCACATCTCGGGTGACAGCGGCCTGCTCGACGCGTTCGGCAAGGGCGAGGACATCCACCGCGCGACGGCATCGGAAGTGTTCGGAGTGCCGCTCGGCGAAGTCGGCAGCGAGCAGCGCCGCTATGCGAAGGTCATCAACTTCGGCCTGATCTACGGCATGAGCGCGTTCGGCCTGGCGTCGAACCTCGGGATCGAGCGCGACGCGGCGAAGACTTACATGGAGCGCTACTTCATGCGCTATCCGGGCGTGGCGAAGTACATGGAGGCCACGCGCGCGGTCGCCAAACGGCAGGGCTACGTGGAGACCGTGTTCGGTCGCCGGCTGTGGCTGCCGGAAATCAATTCACCGAACGGACCGCGCCGCGGTGCCGCCGAGCGCGCGGCGATCAACGCGCCGATGCAGGGCACGGCGGCCGACCTGATCAAGCTCGCGATGATTGCGGTGTCGAAGTGGATCAAGGACGGGCGGCTCGGCACGCGGCTGATCATGCAGGTGCACGACGAACTCGTGCTCGAGGTCCCGGACGACGAGGTCGACGAGGTGCGCACCCGCGTGCCCGCGCTGATGTCGTCGGTGGCCGAACTGAAGGTGCCGCTGCTGGCGGAGGTCGGCGTCGGGACCAACTGGGACGAGGCGCACTGAGCGCGGCTGGGCGCTCGGGCGGCGGCTCTTGCGGCATCGGGCCGCCTCGCAGGCGGCCGCGCCGCGGTGCGGGACCTACAGCGTGAACGCCATCTTCCGCAGCAGCGCGCCCGGCACGCGGCTGGTCTGTACCGACCGTTGTCCGTAGGTGCCGGTGTCGAGGATCCATTGCGGCCGGTCGGTCAGCGCCTCGAGGTTGTCGCCGAGCATCCGGTACAGCGTGTCGTCCCACCGCATCACGCTCACGGGCGCGGCGATCCGGCCGTTCTCGACCCAGAAGGTGGCGAACCGCGTCATGCCTGTCACCCGGCCGTTCGCGCGATCCGAGAAGTTGAGGTAGTGCAGGTTGCCGACGTACAGGCCGGTACCCAGCGCCTCGAGGACGTCGTCCTCGCGCAGCGTGCCGGCGCCCACCGCCATCGCCGCCATGCCCTCGTCTTGGTCGGCGCCGTTGCTCGCGATGCCGTACTCCGCGCCGGTGCGCGGGCTCACCATGCTGCCGCGGTGCCGGCCATCGAGCACCAGCTCGACGCGGGCCGGCTTCGTGAAACCCGCTTCGTCGAACGCCGGCGCGAGCCCGCCGGCGATGTCCTCCGCGATCCCGACCAGCGGCGAGAACGCGGCCTGTCCCTCGGCCAGCTTCTGGATGCAGCTCTGCTTGGTGCGCTGCGCCTTCTCCGAAACGCCGCCCCAGCTCAGCATCCACAGCAGTTCGTCGAGGGCGGCGGGCGCCAGGTAGGCGCGGTATTCGCCCGGCTCGAGCGTGCGCGGCGACGCGCCGAGATGCGCGAGTTGCCGGCGCGCTTCGCCGATGCGGCGGTCGAGTTCGGCGCGATCCCAGGTGCTGCCCGACCACGCGCACTTCACCGCCTTGTCGCCCGAGTGATAGAGCGACCAGTCGAGCAGGAACGCATCGACCGCGTGCCAGTGCCGCGCGCCGATCGAACTCGCAAAGCCGCGCATGATCGGGCCGCTCGCCAGCAGGCCGACGAGGTCGGTGCCGCGCGCCGCTTCGACCACGTCCCCGATCGCCGACGCGGCGCCCGGGAGCGCGCCGGCGTCGATGCGCTCGGAACGCGTCGCTTCGGTCGAGTACAGCAGGTACGGGTCTTCGGGCAGCTTTGGAAGCTCGGCGCGCAGCGACTGCACGGCGGCGGTCACGGTCCCGCGGTCCTGCAGCGGCGTCCCGGCCAGCGTGAGCGTGATCTCGTTCCTGCGCATTCCGTCGATCAACGTCAGGCCGAGCTGCGCCTGCCGCACGGTCATCGGCTGCCGTACCTGCGCATGGTTGAAACGGACGAAGTCGGTGACCTCGCCGGAGAAGTTCAGCAGCAGCACCTCGTTGCCTTCGAGGCCGGCGCAGGCGTGGTCGGCGAGCGAGAAGAACAGTTCCTTCATCGTCACTGCTCCGCGCCGAACACGTCGACCCCGCTGAAGCGGCACGCCGGGCTCGCGTGGCCGACGCGCACCGCCTGGTTGGGCTCGCCCTTGCCGCAGTACGGCGTGCCCATCACCTCCACGGTATCGGGCCTGCCGACCATCGCCAGCGAGCGCCAGAAGTCGCGGCTGACGCCGCGGTAGTTCGGGTCGCGCACCACTTCGGCGAGCTGGCCGCCGCGGATCATCCGCCCCCACTCGCAGCCGAACTGGAACTTGTTGCGCGAGTCGTCGATCGACCACGAGCGGTTGGTCTTCATCAGTACGCCGAGTTCGGTCGCGGCGATCATCTCGTCGACCGAACTCGCGCCCGCTTCGACGTTGAGGTTGCTCATGCGGTCGATCGGCGGCCGGTTCCACGCGCAGGCCCGCGTGGTCGCCACGCCGGCAAGCGTCGGCGCGGCGCGCCGTGCGCGCTGCAGCGATGAGGTTCCGCCGAGCGGGCGCAGCAGCAGGCCGCCCCGGATCAGGAAGGTGCGCTGCGCGCTCGTGCCTTCGTCGTCGAAGGCGAAGCTCGCGAACTCGTTGCCGCGGGTCGGGTCGTAGGTGACGTTGAGCAGCGGCGAGCCGTACTGGAAGGTGCCGAACATGTCCATCGTCACGAAGCTCGTGCCCGCGTAGTTGCGCTCGTCGCCGAGGATGCGGTCGAGTTCGAGCGGATGGCCGATCGACTCGTGGATCTGCAGCATCATCTGGTCGGGCATCAGCACGACGTCCATGCGGCCGCCCGGGCAGTTGGGCGCCGCGAGCAACTGCAGCGCCTCCTCGGCCGTCACGCGCCCGCTTCCGATGAAGCCGGAACGCTCGACGACCTCGAGTCCACCCTGCTGGCAGTAGCCGTTGTAGCGCCCGCCCCACGAGCGGGTCTGCGTGACGCCGCCGCCGTGCGCCACGACGTGCAGGCTGGGAATCGTGTACTGGAATTCCTGGAGCGCGGCGTCGTCCGCCTGGCCGTCGGCGGTGATCAGCAACTGCTGTGTGCTGATCGTCCACAGCGCTGCCTGCCAGTCGACGATGCAGTCGGACAGCCGGCACGCCTGCGACTCGCGCATCAGCACGTCGATGCGATCGGCCTTGGACCACTCCATCGGACGGACGACCGGCGAGGCATAGCGCCCGTGCGGGCGCGGCAGCCGCGGCGGCTCGCCGGCGAAGACGCTGCGGCCCCGCGCGAGGCGCGCCCATTCGGCCGCCCTCGCGATCGCCCAGCGCAGTCCCTCGTCCGAGAGATCGCTGGTCGCCGCGTAGCCGACGCCGTCGCCGTCGATCACGGTCACCATCGCTCCGTGGTCGATCGAGGAACGCACCGGTTCCGCGGTGTCCTGGCGCACGCTGACCGAATCGGAGCGCTCCTCCACCGCTCGCAGGGAACAGTAGTCGGCGGCCGGCGCGAGGCGGCGGAAGCGCTGGGCGAGGGAGTCGGGATCGAAGGGCATCGTCGCACGGGGGCGGCAGGAAGGAGGGCGAGAGGCTAACCGAAACTCCAGTGCGCGCCGAGCAAAAAAAGAAACGCCGCCCCGGCAGACCGGCGCGGCGTTTCGGGGGGAAAGCGGCTGCTTACTTGCGGGCGGCGATGGCGCCTTCCGCCTTGTTGACGAGGTCGGCGCCGATGGTCGCCTTCCACTGCGCGTAGACGCGGCGCGTGGCCGTGACGAAGGCGTCGCGCTCCTGCGGCGTCAGCGTGGTGACGTTGACACCGAGCGCCTGCACGTTCTTCACGGTCGACAGGTCGGGCGCGACCAGGCCGGCGCGCGCGATGCCGATCTGCTGCTTGCCGGCGTCGATGGCGGCCTGGCGAACGATCTCGCGGTCGGCCGGCGTCCAGCTCTCCCAGACTTCCTTGTTGATGACGAACACGAGCGGGTCGGCCACGTAGCCCCACATCGTCACGTACTTCTGGCCGACGGTGTGCAGCTTGGCGGCCGTGAAGATCGACATCGGGTTCTCCTGTCCGTCGACCGCGCCGGAGGCGAACGCCGGCTGGGCGTCGGCCCAGCTCATCTGCGTCGGGTTGGCGCCGAGCGCGCGGAAGGTGTCGAGGAACAGCGGCGATCCGACGACGCGGATCTTCAGGCCCTTCAGGTCGTCGGGCTTGCGGACTTCGCGCTTGGAGTTGGTCAGCTCGCGGTAGCCGTTCTCTCCCCACGCGAGCGGCACCACGCCCTGGCGCTCGAGGATGCCGAACATCTGCTTGCCGACGTCGCCCTGCGTCAGCGCGTCGATCGCCTTGTAGTCGGGCATCAGGAAGGGCAGCGAGAACAGGTTCAGTTCCTTGACCTGCGGCGACCAGTTGATCGTCGAGCCGACCGCCATGTCGATGATGCCCTGGCGGATTGCGGTGAACTCGCGCGTCTGGTCGCCCTGCACCAGCGACACGCCCGGGTACAGCTTCATGTTGATGCGGCCGTTGGTGCGCTGCTTCACGAGGTCGATCCAGATCTCGGCGCCCTTGCCCCACGGGAAGGCGGTGCCGACGACCGTCGAGACCTTGTATTCGTCCTTGTACTTCGTCTGCGCCTGCGCAGGCGCGGCGAGCGTCGCAGCGAGCAGCGCCGCGGCCCCGGCCATCAGAAAGCGTCGTTTCATGTCTCCAATCTCCTCTTTTGTAAGCCGTTCCGCCTAGTAGCCGAGCACGCCCGGCAGCCAGGTGGCCAGCGGCGGATAAACCAGCACCATCACCATCACGATGAACATGGCGCCGAGCAACCACACAACATAGCGCACGGTGCTCTCCATGCTCACCCCGGCAATCTTGCACGACACCATCAGGTTCACGGCCAGCGGCGGCGTGAACTGTCCGAGCGAGACCTTGAGCGTCAGCACGACGCCGAACCACACCAGGTCCCAGTTGTAGGCCTGCGCGATCGGCACCAGCATCGGCACGAAGATCAGGAAGATCGAGATGCCGTCGAGGAACATGCCGGTGACCATCAACAGCACGACCAGCAGCGCGAGCACCCCGCCTTCGCCGAGCCCGGAATGGACGATGGCGTTGGCAATCGGGTCGATGATACCCAGCGTCGACAGGGACCACGCGAAGACGCCCGCCAGGGCCACCACCGTGAGAATGACGGCAGACGTTTCCGCGCCGTCGCGCAGTATCGGAAACAGGTCCTTGAGCTTCATCGTGCGGTGGACGAAGAAACCGATGAACAGACCGTAGAACACGGCAACGACCGCTGCCTCCGTCGGCGTGAACCACCCGGCGCGCATGCCGCCGAGGATGAGGAACGGCGCCGAGATGCCCCACATCGAATCGCGCAGGCTGCGCCAGAACGGGGGCCGCGGAAGGCTGGCTTCCGCAGCGCCGAAGCCGTTGCGCCGCGACAGCCACACGGCGGGAATGATCAACGCGAGGCCGCACAGGATCCCCGGGATCATGCCGGCGGCGAAGAGCGCCGGCACGCTTGCGCCTGGAACCAGCACCGAATAGATGATGAATGCGATCGATGGAGGAATCAGGATGTCGGTCGCCGCGGCCGCGCCGACCACGCTGGCGGAAAAGGCCGGCGGGTATCCCGCGCGAGACATGGCTCCGATCATCACGCTGCCGACGGCCGCCGCGTTGGCGGGACCGGAGCCCGAGATGCCGCCGAGGAACATCGCGACCGCGATTGCCACGAGCGGCAGCATGCCGGGGCCGCGGCCGACGATCGAGATGGCGAGGTTGACGAGCCGATTGGCTACACCGGAGCGGTCGAAGATCACGCCGACCAGCACGAACATGGGGATGGCAAGGAGCGGATACTTGGCCATGCCCGCGTAGAAGTTCTGCGGCACCGCAAGCAGTCCGAACCACTGCACGTCGGCGTTCGCCACCGCGATGGCGATCGTCCCGCCCATTGCCAGCGCAACGCCGATCGGCGCGCCGAGCAGCATCAGGCCGATGAACACCGTGAAGAGGAGCAGCGCGATCAGCATCGCTCAGTGCTCTTTCCAGCGACGCACGAACAGCCCGATGCCGCGCAGTGCGATGGCCGTCGACAGCAGCGGCAGCCAGACCGTGTACCACCACGTCGGCACGCCGATGCCGGGCGACGTCTCCTCGAACCGGAACTCGTCCCACACGACGCGGCTGGAGAGCACCGCCATCGCGATGAAGAAAAGGATGACGGTGCCGGTGGCGATCAGCGAGAGCACGCGTCGACGGCGCGGGGACCCGCGTTCCAGGAAGTAGTCGATGCGGATGTGGCGTTCGCGCGCGACGGCGGCGGCCGCGGCGGCGAGAGTCATGATCACCATCATCGAGATGGAGATCTCCTCGGTCCACGCGATCGACTGGTCGGTCAGGTAGCGCAACACGACGTTGGCGAATGTGATCAGCGCGAGCACGCCCATGCAGACGGCGGCCAGGACGTCCTCCAGCGCCAGAGGGACGCGTGTCCGCGTCGCAGTCTCGTCGGGTTCCGTCGGCAGTTCAGGATTCATGGTGCTTCTCTTCAGGCCTGGAGCCATGCGCGGACCTTGGCGGCGATCCTGGTTGAATCGACGCGCGCTTCCGCTTCCAACGTCGGCGCGTAGCCGACCGGGATGCGCGGCGCGCCCAGTCGCTTCACCGGGCAGCCGAGTTCCTCGGCGACTGAGGCTGCCACCTCGGCGCCGAAGCCGGCGACCTGCACCGCCTCGTGCACGACCAGCAGGCGCTTCGTGCGCGCGACCGACGCGAGCACCGTCTCGCGGTCCCACGGCCACAGCGTGCGCAGGTCGATCACTTCGACGTCGACGCCCTCGCGCGCCAGTTCCTCCGCGGCCTTCAGCGACTCCTGCAGCGTGCGCGACCATGTGACGAGCGTCAGGTCGCGTCCGGCGCGGGCGATCCGCGCGCGTCCGAGCGGCACGTCGAGGCCGCGATCGACTTCGCCGCGGAGCCCCCAGAGCTCCTTGTGTTCGAGGTACACGACCGGGTCGCCGCACGCCAGCGCGCTGGCGAGCAGTCCATGGTTGTCCTGCGGCGTGCCCGGGCAGACGACGACGAGTCCGGGCAGGTGCGCGAACCAGGCCTCCAGGCTCTGGGAGTGCTGCGCGGCCGACGCGGTCCAGATGCCGATCGGCATCCGGACGACCAGCGGCACCCGCCCCTGGCCGCCGAACATGTAGCGGTTCTTCGCGGCCTGGTTCACCAGTTCGTCCATGCCGCACAGCGCGAAGTCGATCACGCGCATCTCGACGACCGGCTTCAGTCCCGCGAGCGCCATGCCGACGGCGGCACCCATGATGTTGGCCTCGGAGATCGGCGTGTCGATGATGCGTTCGGGACCGAAGCGCGTCGCCAGCGGCTGGCCGTCGAGCGTGTACTGCCCGAACACGCCGCCTCGTCCGAGATCCTCGCCGAGCGCAATGATGCGCGGGTCGGCGTCCATCGCCGTTGCGAGCGCCGTTGCAGCCGCCTGTGCGTAGCTGAGCGTCTCCACGGCGGAGCTTGCCTTCACGTCCATCGGCCGGCTCCAGTGTCGAGCACGTCCGTGTAGGCGCGCGACGGGTCGGGAAACGGCGCCGACTCGGCGGCGGCGAGCGCGGCTTCGACTTCGGCATGGGCCGCGTTGGCGATCCGTTGCGCCTCATCGCCGAGGCCGAGTTCGTTCATGCGCCGCCGCGCGCGCGCGAGCGGATCGTCCTGCAGCGCGCGCTCGACTTCAGCGGGATCGCGGTAGCGGCCCGGGTCGACCGAGACGTGGCCCTTGAAGCGATACGTGATGGCGTGCAACAGGGCGGGGCGGCCGGCCCTCACCTGGGCGCTCAGCCGGGCGGCAGCCGCGTCGACCGCCTCGACGTCGTTGCCGTCGACCGTCAGCGTGGCGAGACCGAGCGCGGCGGCACGCGCGGCGGCGCCTTCGCCGCCGGTCATCGTGCGCGTGGGCGTGGTGGCCGCGATCCGGTTGTCCTCGCAGACGAACAGCACCGGCAGCCGGAAGACCTGCGCCCAGTTCAGGCCTTCGAGGAACGGCCCGCGATTGATCGCGCCGTCGCCGAAGAAGCAACAGACGATGCGGTCCGAGTGCGCGAGTTTCAGCGCGTGCGCCGCGCCGGTCGCGATGGGTATCCCGGCGGCGACGACGCCGTTGGCGCCCAGCATGCCGACCGAGAAGTCCGCGATGTGCATGCTGCCGCCCTTGCCGCCGTTGGTGCCGGTCGCGCGGCCGAACAGCTCGCTCATCATGGCCGTCATGTCGGCGCCCTTGGCCAGCGTGTGCCCGTGGCCGCGATGGGTGGATGTCAGCAGGTCGTCGCGCCGCAGGTTGGCGCAGACGCCGGTGGCCACGGCTTCCTGGCCCGTGGACAAGTGCAGCGGGCCGCGCACCCGCGCCGGCGTGCCGGACGCCTCGAGCCCCCAGGCGGACACGCCACCCTGGCTCGCCGCCTCGGCGGCGTCCTCGAACGCGCGGATCCGCGCCATCGTCGTGAACAGCGCCCGCAGCCGGTCTCCCCGGTCAGCGGGGTTCGTGCCCCCTGCCATGAATGCTGCCTCATTCCCCTCGTCGAGCGCCATTGTGCCGCGTCCCGGGCGGCCACCGGGCGCGCCTGCAGCTGGGCGCCCGATTTCCGCGGTTCGTCGCATCGGCCGGCAGCCGTGCCAGCGCGACGTTTACAGTGCGACCCGCGCTCGCAGCCGTCGCGCGCAAGCACCGTCGGAGGAGTCCATGCTGTCCATCGCGCACCTGTCGCACGTCTACCCCAACGGCACGCGCGCGCTCGACGACGTCACGCTCACCGTGCCGCGCGGAATGTTCGGCCTGCTCGGGCCGAACGGCGCCGGCAAGTCGACGCTGATGCGGGCGATCGCGACGCTGCAGATCCCGACCGGCGGCAGCATCGCGCTCGAGACCGACGGCCGGCGCGTCGACGTGCTGCGCGAGCCGCAGGCACTGCGCGCGCTGCTCGGCTACCTGCCGCAGGACTTCGGCGTCTATCCGCGCGTGTCGGCGCTGGAGATGCTCGACCACCTCGCCGTGCTGAAGGGCATCGGCGAGCGCCGGGTGCGCAAGGAGGTGGTCGAGGGCCTGCTGGCGCAGGTGAACCTGTGGGACGTGCGCAGGAAGGCGCTCGCCGGCTTCTCCGGGGGCATGCGCCAGCGCTTCGGAATCGCGCAGGCGCTGATTGGCAGTCCGAAGCTGATCATCGTGGACGAACCGACCGCCGGGCTCGACCCCGAGGAGCGCAACCGCTTCAACAACCTGCTGGCCGAGATCGGCCAGAACGTGGTCGTGATCCTGTCGACGCACATCGTCGACGACGTCACCGACCTGTGCTCGCGGATGGCGATCATCGCCGGCGGGCGCATCGTGCGCGAGGGCGTCCCGCACGACCTGATCGCGGGCCTCGCCGGACGCATCTGGCGGCGCACGATCGAGCGCTCCGAGCTCGAGGCCTTCCGCGCCGGGCACGAGGTGATCTCGACGCGCCTGAGCGAAGGGCGAACGATGGTCCACGTGATTGCCGACAGTTCGCCGGGTGCCGGCTTCGAACGCGTCGACGGTACGCTGGAGGACGTCTACTTCGCGACTCTGGCCGAGCAGCGCCGCCGCCCCGCGCCGCTCGCCGCCGCGGCCTGACGCCATGCTGCGGGCCATCGCCGCGTTCGAACTGCGCTACCAGCTCCGCAGCCCGGTCTTCTGGGTCGGCTGCCTGATCTTCTTCCTGCTGACTTTCGGATCGATCACCGTCGACCAGGTGCAGATCGGGTCGCGCGGCAACGTGCACGTGAACGCGCCGTTCGCGATCCTGCAGGTCATGGCGATCATGACGCTGTTCGCGACGTTCGTCATCGTCGCGCTGGTCGCCAACGTCGTGCTGCGCGATGACGAGACCGGCTTCGCGCCGATCATCCGGTCGACCCGCGTGAGCAAGCGGGACTACCTCGTCGGCCGCTATGTCGGCGCGACGGCGGCGGCCCTGCTGGTGCTGGCGGTGATGCCGCTCGGGATCCTGGCCGGATCGGTCATGCCGTGGCTGGACCCGGAGAAGGTGGGGCCGTTCAGGCCGTGGGACTACGGCTACGCGCTCTTCTTCTTCGCGGCTCCGACGCTGCTGATCGTGTCGGCGATCTGTTTCTCGCTCGCCACCGCGACGCGCTCGCTGATGTGGACCTACGTCGGCGCGCTGGCGCTGCTGGTCGGCTACTTCGTCCTGCGCGGCCTGCTGCGCGAGCCCCAGCACGACCAGTTGGCCGCGCTCGCCGACCCGTTCGGGCTCGCCACCCTGTCGGTGGTCACCAAGTACTGGACGGCGGCCGAGCGCAACGGCCAGTTGCCCGAGATCGCCGGCGTGATGCTGGCCAACCGGGCGCTCTGGCTCGGGGTCGGCGTTGCGCTGTTCGCGATCGCCTACGCACGGTTTTCGATGACGCAGGCGGGAAGCGCCGGAACCCGCGCGAGCAGGAAGCAGGCGAAGGGCGAGGAGGCGGGCAAGCCGCCGGCGACGCGGTCGGTCGTGACAGTGCCGGCGCCCGGTGCCGCCACCCGCTGGCAGCAACTCTGGAGGCTGGCGCGGTTCGACATGGCGTTCGTGTTCCGCAGCCCCGCGTTCTTCGTGCTGCTCGGCATCGGCATGCTGAATTCGCTCGGCTCGCTCTGGTACGCGGGGCAGTTCTACGGCGGCGAGGTCTTCCCGGTGACGCGGCTGATGGTCGCCAGCCTGAACGGCGCCTTCACGATCATCCCGATCATCATCGCGATCTTCTACGCCGGCGAACTGGTCTGGCGCGACCGCGACCGCCGCGTCCACGAGATCGTCGACGCGACGCCGGCGCCGGACTGGGCGTTCATCGTCCCGAAGGTCCTCGCGATCACGCTCGTCCTCACGGCCACGCTGCTCGTCGCGATGCTGGCCGGAGTGTCGGTGCAGGCCCTGAAAGGCTATTCCAACTTCGAACTGCTGAACTACCTGCGGTGGTTCGTCCTGCCGGGAGCGGCGCTGGCCGTCCTGTTCGCCGTGCTCTCCGTGTTCGTGCAGGTGCTCGTGCCGCACAAGTTCCTCGGCTGGGCCGTCATGCTGCTGTACCTCGTCGCCTCGGTCGCCTTCGAGAACATCGGGCTCGAGCACAACCTGTACCAGTACGCCGGCGCGCCGGAAGTCCCGCTGTCGGACATGAACGGCATGGGGCGGTTCGCTGTCGGTCGCTACGCGTTCCTCGCCTACTGGGGCCTCGTCGCACTGATGCTGCTCGTCCTTGCCTACGGGCTCTGGGTGCGCGGCGCGAGCGCGCCGCTGCGAACGCGATTGCGGCGTCTGCCGCAGCGCCTGCGCGGCACTCCCGCAGCGGTGCTGAGCGTCGCCGCCGCCGGCGCGATCGGCCTGGGCGGGTGGATCTACTACAACACCAACGTCCTGAACGAGTACGTGACGACGCCGGAGCGGGAGCAGCGCCTGGCGGAACTCGAGAAGGCACTGATCGGCTACGAGTCGGTGCCGCAGCCGACGATCGTCGACGTCCGGCTCGACGTCCAGCTCTTCCCGCGTGAGGCGCGCGCGGTCACGCGCGGCGAGTATCTGCTGGAGAACCGGACCGGCAAGCCGCTCGACGCCGTGCACGTGCGCTGGCCGCAGCGGCTGAAGATGGACGCGCTGTCCGTTCCCGGCGGTGTCCTGGCGAAGGAGTACGCGCAGCACGCCTACCGCATCTACCGTCTGGAGCCGGCGATGGCGCCGGGCGAGCGGCGGACGATGACGTTCGCCACCACGCTGGAGCAGCGCGGTTTCGGCAACAGCCGGCCGCTGACTCGCATCGTCGAGAACGGGACCTTCGTCGACAACACCGAGATCACGCCGTCGCTGGGCATGTCGCGCGACGGCCTGCTGCAGGAGCGCGCGAAGCGCCGCAAGCACGGGCTCGAACCCGAGCTGCGGCCCGCAAAGCTGGAGGACGACAGCGCCCGCGCGCGCAACGCGCTGCGCGGCGACGCCGAGTGGGTGACCGCGGACATCACGGTGACGACCGACGCGGACCAGACGCCGATCGCTCCCGGAACGACGATCGGCGACACGACCGCGAACGGACGGCGCACGGCCCGCTTTCGCACGGACGCGCCGATCATTCCCTTCTTCTCGGTGCAATCGGCGCGGTACGCGGTGAAGCGCGACCGCTGGAACGACGTCGACCTCGCCGTCTACTACCACCCGGCGCACGAATACAACGTCGAGCGGATGCTGTCGGCGATGAAACTTTCGCTCGAGATCTTCAGCGAACGCTTCAGCCCCTTCCAGTTCAGGCAGGCGCGGATCCTGGAGTTCCCGGGTTACGCGAACTTCGCGCAGTCGTTCGCCAACACGATCCCGTACTCGGAAACGATCGGCTTCGTCTTCAACCACGCGGCGAGCCCCGAGAAGATCGACATGGTCACGTACGTGACCGCGCACGAGATCGCGCACCAGTGGTGGGCGCACCAGGTCGTGCCGAGCGACCAGCAGGGCGCGACGATGCTGGTCGAGTCGCTCGCGCAGTACTCGGCGCTGCTGGTGATGGAGCAGATGTATGGGCGTGACCAGGTCCGCCGCTTCCTGAAGTACGAACTGGACCGCTACCTGCGCGCGCGAGGCGGCGAGGTCGTCGAGGAGCTGCCGCTCGCGCGCGTCGAGAACCAGCCGTACATCCACTACCAGAAGGGCACGCTCGCGATGTACTGGCTGCGCGAGGTGGTCGGCGAGCCGACGGTCAACCGCGCGCTGCAGCGCCTGATCCGGCAGCACGCGTTCAAGCCGGCGCCGTACCCGAACACGCTCGACCTGCTGACGCTGTTGCGGGAGGAGGCCGGACCGCAGCACGCCCAGCTCATCGAGGACTTGTTCGAGCGCATCACGCTCTACGACATGAAGGCGCGCGATGCCGTGGTGACGAAGCGCCCGGACGGCCGCTACGAGGTCACGTTCATCGTGGAAGGGCGCAAGCTCTACGCCGACGGCAAGGGACGCGAGACCGAGGCCGCCCTCGACGAAGCCTTCGACATCGGCGTCTTCGCGGACGAGCCGGGAGGCAAGGACTTCGCTTCGGGCTCGGTGCTCGCGTTCGAGCGCCGGCCGATGAAGTCGGGCACGCAGCAGGTCACACTGGTGGTGGACCGCGCGCCGAAGTTCGTCGGCGTCGATCCATACAACAAGCGCATCGACCGCAACTCCGACGACAACCTCGCGCGCGTCGAGGCGCGCTGA
>CAYGXL010000045.1:0-15680 GCA_964353935.1 uncultured Burkholderiaceae bacterium
TTGCGCGCCAACCGCGCTGCGGGGCGCCTCGACTCCGCGCGACGCGCGGCGGGCGTACCAGTTGCGCGAGGGCAGCGGGCCAGGTGGGCGCAGCCGCGAGGCACCACCGCCGGCACGGCGAAGGCAACGCTCAGAAATCCGCCGGCCCGCAGGGCGCGCGGCGCGCTGAATGACGCCCGCCGCGACGGGCGCGGAGGGAGGTACCCCGCCGCCCGCTCAGGCGCAGGAGACGACGTCCCGTCGAGGTCCGCTCGAACTCGATCAAGTTAGAGCGTGCCGGACCGCATGCCTCTCAGGTAAAGGAAGCAACCGGCTGGTCTATCGAAGCTACAACGACCGCCTGCCCAGCGCCGTGATGCGCGCCAGGCGTGCCGGATTCTCCCGCGCGAACTGAAGGTCCTTGCCGAGCTCGTTCTCCGCGCGACGGAAGTACGCCGTCGCTTCCTCGAAGCGACCGAGCGCCTCGAGGTTCTCGGCGATCTCCTCGAACACGTAGCCGTCGGCGCTGCCGGCGGCCTGCCACTCCTGCTCCAGGCGCTGCTGCAGCTGCAGCGCTTGCTCGTGTCGCTTCAACGAACGCAGGCAGCGCGCGACCGACCACGTGGCGATGCGGCCCTGCGGCTGCTTGCCGGTCGCGAGCCACGCCGCCTCCGCCTCGCGGAACGCGAGCAGCGCCTCGTCGTGGCGCCCACCGTCGTGCAGGTTCCAGGCGTGGTTGTTCAGCAGCGCCGGCAGCAGCCCGAGCGCCTTGGCATCGGTCGAGACACGCGCGAGTTCGACGCCGCGCTGGGTCCACGCGGCCGCGCTCGCCGGCGGCTCGACGATCGCGAGCATGTGCGCGGCGTCGACCGCGAGCCCGTCGAGGCGCGCGGCGCTCGCGGTCTCCCAGGCCTGCTGGAACAGGCCCGCCGCGCGCGTCTTGTCGCCCGCCGAGTTGAAGGTGCGGCCGCGCTCGAGCAGGTAGCGCACGCGCGGCGCGGGACCCGCACCGCTCAGTTGCGGTTCGACTTCGTCGAGCAGCGCGTGCGCTTCGCCGAACTGGCGTCGCAGCGAGTGCGTGCGCGCGATCTGCGTGAGCAGTTCGAGCCGTTCATCGGCCGTCGCCTGCGGCAGCGCGGCGCGGAAGCGCGCCTCGCTCGCCGCGGGGTCGCTGTACTCCCAGTACGAATCGATGTTCATCGCGCTGCTCCCGACGGATACGAGCAACAGAACCGCAAGGGCTGCCGCACGGCTCACTTTGCCGCGGCGGGCTGGAAGTCGGGATGGCCGGCGCGCCACAGCAGGAAGCTCCAGCGATCCGCCGTCTGCGCCTGACCCTGCTCGCGCGTCCGTCCCACGCCGTGGCCGGCGTCGTAGTCGAGACGCAGCAGGACCGGATTGCCGCTGGTCGTGGCGGCCGCGAGTCGCGAGGCGAACTTCAGCGCCATCCAGACGTCAACGCGGCTGTCGTTGACGCCGTGCTCCAGGAACACGGCCGGAAAAGGCGTGCCTGGCTTCACGTTCGCATAGGGGCTCATCGCGAGCAGCGCCTTGAACTCGTCTTCCTTTGTCACGGTGCCGTACTCGGGGATGTTGCCCGCGCCGTTGGCGCGCGTCTCCGAACGGACCTGGTCGACGTTGCCGACGCTGACGACGGCCGCGTTGAAGAGGTCGGGCCGCTCCGTGATCGCGCGGCCGACGAAGATCCCGCCGGCGCTGCCGCCGGACACGCTGAGGCGCTCGCGCGACGTGTAGCCGTTCCGGATCAGCCACTCGGCGATCGCGATGCCATCCTTCCACGTGTTCGGCTTGGTCGTCTTCCAGCCCGCGCGATGCCACGCGTCGCCGTACACGCCGCCGCCGCGCACGTGGGCGATCACCACGATGCCGCCGCGCTCGAGCCAGGCGAGCGTGCGCGGGCCGAACCCCGGCTCCTCGACCGTGCCGTAGGCGCCGTAGCCGTACAGGATCAGCGGGTTGCGGCCGTCGAGCTTGGTGCCTTTGGCCATGATGATCGACGCCGGCACCTCGACGCCGTCGTGGCTGGCGACCTTGATCTCGCGCGCCTCGATGCCGTCCGGAGCGTCGAAGCGGCCGGCGGGAACGAGTGCGAGCGGGCGCACCGACGCGCCATCGACCGCGTAGTGGCGCGCCCGGCGCGTCCAGCCGCCGAGCGTGACGATCGCGCCGTCCTGCTCGGGGTCGGCGTGCGCGATTCCAACGGTGCCTTCGACCGGCAGCTCGATCCGCGCGAGTTGCGGCGCGCGCTCGTGCGTCAGGCGCTCGAGGCGCTCGACCACGCCGTCGCGCCGCGTGACGTAGACGCCGTCGCGCGCCGCGACGAATCCGGTCAGCACGCGGCCGCTCTGTTCGACCACGGCCTGCGCCTCCGCCAGCGATCCGTTGATCGGCAGGCGCAGCAGCTTGAAGCGCGGCGCGTCGTCCGCGCTGCGCAGGTACAGCCAGGGTCCGGCGAAGCCGATGCCGTGGACTTTCGCGCCGGCGTCGTACACCTTGGTCCAGCGGGCGGTGCCGGCCAGGACGTCCTTCAGCGAAGCGCGGTACAGCGACTGTTCCCTCTGGACACCGTGGTAGACGACCGCGAAGACGACGTCCCGCCCACGCACCGGAACGACCGCCGCGCCGTCGCTGCGGTCGAGCGGAACGGCGTCGTGCACGCCGGGCCCGAAGACGACGCGATCGGCGTCCGGCTGCGCGAGCCGCCGCAGGTAGGTGCGATGGTCCATGAAGCGCTCGGCCCGCGGGCGCGTCTGCCAGTCCGGGGCGAGGCGGTCGTGGAAGAAGCCGCTCGAGTCCGGCAACCACTGCGTGCCGCCGCCACGGATGCGGTCGATCGCCGGTGTCACCTCCTTGCCGGTGGCGGCGTCGATCACGTGCAGCGTGCCGATCTCGGCGCCCGAGGCCGACAGCGTGTAGGCGACCAGCGCGCCGTCGGGCGACGGTTCGAACGAGCCGATGGCGTGCGGCTTGCCGGTCGCCTTCGCGATCGCGTCCGGGTCGACCAGCAGCCGCTCCGCGCCGTCGATGGTGTCGCGGCGGACCAGCTTCAACTGGTTGTCGGCGGCGGTGCGCTTCAGGTAGGTCAGGCGGCCGCGCGCGTCGCGGTGCACGCCACCGATGACGGCCGGGATCTCGGCGTCGATCTCGGCGAGCCGGGCGCGCAGGCGGTCACGCCCGGGCAGCTGCGCGAGGATCGACGCCGTGGCATCGGCCTGCTTCTTCATCCACGCCTGCACCCGGGGATCGGCGGTGTCTTCGAGGAACCGGTACGGGTCCTCGACGGACACGCCCCAGTGCACGTCGACGACGGGCTGGGGCGGCAGCGGTGGCGGAACGTCGACGCCGGCGAACGTGGCTGCCTGTGCCGACGACAGCAGGACGAGCGCGCCGGCGAGCAGGGCAGTCCACATGCGGTCAGGTGGTCGAGCCCGACGCCGAGCCGTCGCCGCGATGCGGATTGCGGCGCGGACCGAACCCTTCCGGCGCTTGCTCGATGTCGAAGCTGAACTCGCGGATCAGCTGGCCGTCGATGTAGACCCGCATCTTGTGTGCTCCGATCGGGTCGCCCGAGGCGTATCTCCACTCGTTGGCGATGAATCCGAGCTTGGTCGGAATGATCCGCTCGGTGACGGCCGTCTTGCGATCGGGCGTCACCTGGAAGATGCCCAAGGCCTCGCCGGGACCCCAGGTGGGCGGCGCGGCCGGCAACTCGAACTCCTCGCGCCACACGACCGTCGGCTTGTCGGACTTGAAGACGATGAACCAGCCGAACGGCGCCGCGACCACGCCCGGGAACTTGTCGGTCTCGTACAGCATGCGGCGGCCCCCCGAATCGGCGCCGAACACGCCGAACTGCGCGGCCACGACCTCGACGTTCGCGGGGTGGAACTCCGCGGCGCTCCGGGCCTGGGCGCTGGCGGCCGGGTTCTTTGCCTGGGCGTGCGGCGCGCCCGGACCGGACGTGGCGCAGCCGGTCGCGAAAACGGCAATCGAACAGGCAAGCATCAGCGGCAGGCGAGGGGTCATGGGGTGCTCCTGGCGGAGGGACAACTGGAGGTCAGTCTGATTAGACACAAAAACTTTGATTCCCGCATCGTCCGTTGGTCGAGTTCGAAGCATCGCGGCTTCGCGGGGGGCACTTCCCGGCAAAGTGCATGCGCGCCGAGGGGTCGAAAGGCGAGGGAGGTCCGTCCCTTAGAATTCCACGGCTTGCAGCAAGGGACAGGAAATGAAGAATGCATTCGGCGCGCTCGCGCTGGCAGGGTTGTTCGCCGTGTCGCCGGCGATGGCGGGCGTGGTGGTCGTGCTGAACTCGGGCGATGCGACGATCAGCCTGATCGACCAGGACACGCGCACGGAGATCAAGCGCTATCCGGTGGGCAAGGAACCGCACCACCTGATGGCGACGCCGGACGGCAAGTCGCTGATCGTGGCCAACTCCGTGAGCAACGACCTGATGTTCCTCGATCCGAAGACGGGCGAGGTTCAGCGCCGCCTGCGCGACATTCCCGATCCGTACCAGATCGGCTATTCGCCGGACAAGAAGTGGTTCGTCGTCGCCGGCAACCGCCTGAACCGCGTCGACATCTACTCGGCGAATGGCGAGGACCTCAAGCTCGTCAAGGCGCTGTCGCAGTCGAAGACGCCCAGCCACATCGCCTTCTCGGCGGACAGCCAGATCGCCTTCGTCACGCTGCAGGACAGCGACGAGGTGGTCGCGATCCGGCTGGCGGACCAGTCGGCGCTGTGGAAGATGAAGATCGGCGCGATGCCGGCCGGCATCTGGATGACGCCGGACGACAAGCACCTGCTGGTCGGCATGACAGGCGCGGACTACGTCGACGTGATCGACTGGCGCGCGCAGAAGTCGGTGAAGCGCATTCCCACCGCGAAAGGTGCGCACAACTTCCGCCCGCTCGGCGACGGGCGGCACCTGCTGGTGTCGAACCGCGTCGAGAATTCGATCAGCGTGATCGACCAGGCCACGCTCGAGAAGAAGTACGACATCCCGGTGCCGGGCGGTCCGGACTGCATGGAAGTCACCGCCGACGGCAAGTTCATCTGGGTAACCCAGCGCTGGATCAAGCAGGTCGGGGTGGTCGACATCGCCCAGCGCAAGGTGGTCGCGACGATTCCCGTCGGCCGCTCGCCGCACGGCATCTTCTTCGTCAACAGCGCGCCCTGGAAGTAGGCGCGGCGGCCAATGAACCTCGGGCGACTCGCTCTGGCCTGGCTGATGGCGGTGCTGCCGTCCGCCGCGTTCGCACAGCCGTGTTCGGGCGTGATCTACCTCACGTTCGACACCGGCAACATGCGGCACGCCGAGTCGATCGCCGACACGCTGCGCAGGCACGACGTGAAGGCGACGTTCTTCCTCGCGAACGAGAAGACCGCCCGCGGCGATCATTCGCTCGACGCGGCGTGGGCCGGCTACTGGAAACAACTGGCCACCGAGGGCCACGCGTTCGGCAGCCACACGTGGCGCCACGGCCGCATCGGCCCCGACGCGGCCGATGGAGCGGTCAAGTACCGGCCGACGTTCGGGCAGGACGAGGGCCGCACGGTCACGCTGTCGCCGCAGGACTTCTGCGCGGAACTGAAGCGGCCGGACGCCGCCTTCCGCGAGTTCACCGGCCGGCCGCTCGACGCGCTGTGGCGCTCTCCCGGCGGCAAGGCGACACCCGGCGCGCTGAACGCCGCGCAGCGCTGCGGATACGCGCACGTGCAGTGGGCGCCGGCCGGCTTCCTCGGTGACGAACTGCCCTCGGAGACGCACCCGAACGACGCGCTGCTGGCCCAGGCGCTGCGCAACGTGCGCGACGGCGACGTCCTGATGGCGCACCTCGGGATCTGGTCGCGCCGCGATCCGTTCGCGCCGATGATCGATCCGCTGATCGCCGGCCTGAAGCAGCGCGGCTTCTGCTTCCGCACGCTGCGTGAGCATCCCGGCTACCGCGCGGAGCAGCCGCCCGCCACGCTCGCTGCGAGTCGGCCGCGATAAGCCCGCGATGATCGAGACCGTCTCCCGCGCCTTCACCGCCGTGCAGGCGTGGCTGTTCGAGCACGCCGTGCAGCCGCTGCTCTACGTCACCGGGCAGATGCGCTACCAGGAGCAGGGTTACGTCGCCACCGAGTGGTTCCTGCTCGGAGCGATCCAGGTGCTCGTGCTGTGGGCGGTGCTGCGCCCGATCGAAGCGCTGGCGCCGGCCGAACGCTGGACCGACCGCCGCGCCACCCGGGTCGACGTCGTGTACACGCTGCTGCACCGGCTCGGTGTCGTGCCGCTCGCGATCTTCCTGCTGGTGTCGCCCATGTTCGACACGGGCGCGGAAGCGCTGCGCTCGTTCGGCTTCACGCCGTTCAACCTCGACAGCCTGTGGCCGGGCGTCACCGACGTGCCGCTGGTGACGTTCCTGCTGTACCTGGTGGTGCTCGACTTCGTCGACTACTGGATCCACCGCGGACAGCACGCCTACCGCTGGTGGTGGGAACTGCACGCGGTGCATCACGCGCAGCAGCAGATGTCGCTGTGGACAGACGACCGCAACCACCTGCTCGACGACGTGCTGCAGGCAGTCCTGAAGGCGGCCGTCGCGCTGGCCATCGGGGCGGAACCGGCGCAGTTCGTCATGCTGATCATCGCCACGCGCATGTGGCAGAGCCTGCAGCATGCAAACATCGGCTGGACCCTGGGCCCGGTGGGCCGCCTGGTCGTGAGCCCGATCTTCCACCGCCGGCACCACGCCATCGGCGTCGGCCACGAGGGCCGGTTCCACGGCTGCAACTTCGCCGTGCTGTTCCCGGTGTGGGACATGCTGTTCGGCACTGCCGATTTCCGGCGCGGCGTGGAGCCGACCGGCATCCGCGACCAGCTGCCGCGGCCCGACGGCAGCGCGCGCGACTACGGGCGCGGTTTCTGGGCCCAGCAGTGGCTGGGCCTGCAACGGATGTTCAACGCGGCGGGCGGATCATGAGCGAATCGGCGCCGCGTTTCGGTCTGGTGATCGTCGGCGACGAGATCCTGTCCGGCAAGCGCGAAGACAAGCACTTCGCCACGGTGGTCCGCCTGCTCGCGCAGCGCGGGCTCGCGCTCGCCTGGGCGCGCTACGCAGGCGACGATCGCGACGCGCTGACCGCGCTGTACCGCGATACGTTCGCGTCCGGCGACATCGTCTTCAGTTGCGGCGGCATCGGTTCGACCCCCGACGACCACACGCGGCAGTCGGCGGCCGCGGCGCTGGGCGTGCCGGTGGTGTTGCATCCCGAGGCCGAACTGCTGATCGCGCAGCGCTGCGCCGACATGGCGCGCGAGGGCAAGGGCACGGCGGACATGAGCCACCCGGAGAATCGCCAGCGCCTGAAGATGGGCGAGTTTCCGGCCGGCGCTTCGATCATCCCGAACGCGTTCAATCGCATTCCCGGCTTCTCGATCAGCCACCACTGGTTCATGCCCGGCTTTCCGGTGATGGCCTGGCCGATGATCGAGTGGGCGCTGGACAACTTCTACCCGCAGTACTTCCACAGCCAGGTCGTCGTCGAGCGCTCGATGCTCGTGTTCGAGACGCCCGAGTCCGCGCTGGTGCCGGTGATGGAAGCGATCGAGCGCGAGTTCATCGGCATCCGGGTGTTCAGCCTGCCTTCGATCGGCGACGGACGCGACGGGCGGCCGGCGCGACGGCACATCGAACTCGGCGTGAAGGGCGATGCCGCGCAGGTCGCGCCCGCGTTCGAGGCGATGGTGCATGGGGTGCGGCAGCTCGACGCGCCGCTCGAACTCCTCGCGACGCCGGGCTAGCGCCCTCTCGGCCCCGGTACCAGGCGTGCCCCACCCGACCGCACCGACCGCGCGTCGTCGTCCGCCCGGCTACTGGCGCAGCCTGGTGGGGAAAGGGCTGGCCGTCGCGCTCGGGGTCGCCGTGGCGATGAGTCTTCGCGGGCTGATCGCGCCCTGGCTCGGCCCCGACACCGCGCCGTTCGTCACGGCGTTTCCCGCGGTCGCTGCGGTGGCCTTCTTCACGGGCGTGGGCACGGGGGCGGTCGCGGCCGTCGTCTGTGCCGTCTGGGTCGCGCTGCCCGGTCTCCCTCCCGACATCGGGACCAGCGAGGAATGGGTGCAGGTCGCGCTCTTTCTTCCGTCGGCGTTCCTGGTGGCGTTCTTCGCAGGCCAGGCCTCGCACGCCCAGCTGATGACGGAGGCGAAGGACATCGACGAGGGCCGCCCCGGCCTGGTCCGCTGGCTGCGCTGGTCGATGGTGATGGCGGCGGCGCTGCCCGCGCTGTTCTTCGCCGCCGCCGCGTGGAGCACGTACCGCGACGCCGTCGCGGATGCCTGGACCCGCGTCGATCGCTCCGCTCGCGTGGGGGTGGAGCACGCGTCGAAGGTGCTGGAGACCAACGAGACGATCGCCCGGCACATCCTCGGCACCCTGGGCACTTCGACGCTGGCGCAGGCGCGCGGCCGCGAACGCGAGCTTCACGAAGTGCTGAAGGCGATCGTCAAGGACATTCCGCAGATCCAGTCCGTGTGGATCATCGGCAGCGACGGCCGCGCCGTCGCGACGAACCGCGTGTTTCCGGTGCCGCGCGACGTCGACCTCTCCGACCGCGAGGGATTGACCGTCTTTCGATCCGGCGCGCCCGGGCCGTACGTCACGGCGCCGCAGATCGGCCGCATCACGAAGGAACCGTTCTTCGACCTGACGGCGCGCTGGGACGGCCCGGATGGTGCGTGGCAGGGAGCGGTGTGGGTGTCGCTGCACCCCATGTACTTCTCGGACTTCTACGCGGGACTCGCGGAGGACGAGCCCGCGCTCGTCGTCGACCTGTTCCGCGGCGACGGCGTGATCCTCGCGGGCCGGCCGGCCCCGGCCACGCCCGACGCCCGCCTGCCGCCCGCGAGTCCGATCCGGACGATGGTTGCGCAGGGACGCAGCGAGGGCCGTGTCGATGGATCATCGACCGCGGATGGCGAGCGCCGCCTCGTCCTCTACCGCAAGCTCGAGCGCTTTCCGGTGTACGTGGGCGCCGGCGTGTCGCGTGCAACGATCATGCAGGCCTGGCAGCGGCGCACCGCGCTGCTCGCCGCGTTCACGTTCCCCACGGCGATGGCGCTGATCTACATCGCGTGGGTCGCCTTGCGGCGCACCCAGCGCGAGCTGGCCGCCGTGCGGAAACTGCACGAGGAGACCGAGCATCGCGCGCGCGCGGAGAACGCGCTGCGCCAGGTGCAGAAGCTCGAAGCGCTGGGCCGGCTGACCGGCGGCGTGGCGCACGACTTCAACAACCTGCTGATGATCATCAGCAACAACCTGCACCTGCTGCGTCGCGTCGAGCCGTCGCTCGCAGGCAGCCGGCAGCTCGCCGCCATCGGACGCGCGGTCACCTCGGGCGAGCGGCTGACGCGCCAGTTGCTCGCCTTCGCGCGCCGTCAGCCGCTGCACCCGGAAGTGCTGTCGCTGCAGGAGCGCCTGCCGGTGCTGCTGGCGCTGGTGGCGCCGACGCTCGGGCCGCGCATTGAAGGCGAGTGCATCGTCGAACCGGACACGCCGGCCATCGAAGTCGACGCCGCCGAGCTCGAACTCGCGATCATCAACCTCGCCGTCAACGCCAAGGATGCGATGCCGGAGGGTGGCGCCTTTCGCCTCTCCGCGCGGAGCGCGCGGCCTCACGAAGCCGGGCTGCCCGGCGACTTCGTCGTGATCTCGGTCGCCGACACCGGCACGGGAATCGATCCCGACGTCATCGAGCGCGTGTTCGACCCGTTCTTCACGACGAAGCCGCACGGGCAGGGCACCGGCCTCGGCCTCAGCCAGGTCTACGGCCTGTGCACGCAGGCGGGCGGCACGGCGCGCATCGAATCGACGCCGGGCCGCGGCACCGAGGTGAAGCTCATCCTGCCGGCGGCCGCGGGGGTCCAGGCCGACGCGCCGCTCGCGGTGACACCCGGGGAGGCCTCGCTCGACTGCTCGGTGCTGCTGGTCGAGGACAACGAAGACCTCGCGGGCGTGACGAGCGCGCTGCTGGAAGGCGTCGGCTGTCGCGTGCAGTGGGCCAGCAGCGGCGATGCCGCGCGCGACCTGATCGACCGCGGCGCCACGCACTTCGACGTCGTCGTGAGCGACATGGCGATGCCCGGCAGGCTCGACGGCCTCGCGCTCGCCGAGTGGCTCCGCGAACGACATCCCGAGATGCGGGTCGTTCTGATCACCGGCTACGCCAGCCAGCTGCACGACGCGTCGGCGCGGGGATTCACCGTGCTGTCGAAGCCGTGCCAACCCGAGGCCCTGATCGCCGCCGTGCGCGGCGAGCAAAAAAAAGCCCGGTCAATCGACCGGGCTTGAAAAGCACCACCATAAGAGGAGACAGAAGGGGCCTGGAATTGCATCCAGGCAAGTGGTGCCAAGGAGACAACCGTTGCAGGTGAGTTGCTGCCTTCACCTTGAAACCATTCACATCAGCGCTGGCTCGATTCTGCTCGCGCGTGATGTCAGAAGTCTGACAAGAAACAGCCGATTCGCAGGGGTGAACCGCAGGCCCTGCAGGGACAAGGGGAGACGAGCTCCCCTCCGACCCCGGGGTGTTACTTGCGCTTCGCGACCTTGACAGTATCGGAGGCGGCGTTGGCGGCTTTCATCGTGGCCGACGTGGCAGCAACGACGTTCGACTCGGCCATCTCGACGGCTTGCTTGGCGGCCTTGGAGAACGTGTCGTACGCGGTGTTGACGGCGGCGACGGCGGTCTTGAACGCGGTCACGGCGGGCTCGGAGCCGGCCGGGGCATTCTTGGCGGCGAAGTCGATCAGCTGGGCAACCTTCTTGTTGCTTTCGGCGATCTGCGCTTCGATGATGCGCGCCACTTCGGCGTTGGCGCCGTTGGCGATGCCGTACACGGTGCGCGAGTAGCTGACGGCCTTGTCGAGCGTCGGCTGGGCGTTGCCGCTCGACAGCGCCATCATTTCCTGCACGTCCTTGGCGCTCAACAGGGCCTGGCTCTTCTCGACGGACTCTTCCAGCGTCGCCTTGGCGGCGGCGAGGTTCAGTTCCATCAGGCGCTCGGCGGCGTCGAAGAAGGTCTGGCTCAGGGCGACAGCGGCGTCCATCTGGCCTTTTTGCAGCTCGGCGAATTGCGCGGGGGTGGTGAACATGGTCTGGCTCTCCTGGTGGTCCTGCTACGTTTGCGTTCCCTCGGGGGAGGGGATCTGGATTCGGGTGCGCTTGTTGCGCTGCACAAGAATGAATTGTACGGATTCGACGATCGAAGTCAAGACGTTTTGGTGCGGCGCACCATGAGACGACCAGCGTCCGTGACACCATCGGAAACATAAAGAAATCAGTAGCTTGAGATCGATAAATCGCCGGGGTCCGAGGAACTACTCTAGCGTTAATGTGGCATCGCGGCATGGAGCCGGGCGGCTCGTCGCCGACGCCTACAATCCCGGCTCGCCCCCGCCGTCCATCCCCCCTCCCTACCCTTGAAAGCCTTCTACAGCGACCGCTTCGTGCTCCCGCTGCCCGAGCACCATCGCTTCCCGATGCAGAAGTACGCGCGCCTGCGCCATCGGGTCGAGCAGGAGCTGCCGGAGGTGGTGCTTGCCGAGCCCATTGCGGCGACCGATGGCCAGCTCGCGCTCGCGCACGACGCGCGCTACATCGAGCGCGTCGCCACCGGCCGCCTCGATCCGATGGAGATCCGTGCAATCGGATTTCCGTGGAGCGAGGCGATGGTCGAGCGCTCGCGGCGCGCGACCGGCGCGACGATCTCCGCCGCGCGTGTCGCGCTCGGCGAAGGCGTGGCCGCGAACCTCGCCGGCGGCACTCATCACGCAGCGCGCGCGCGCGGCGCGGGGTATTGCGTCTTCAACGACGCCGCGGTCGCCGCGCGCGTGATCCAGGCCGACGCGGCGTCGACGCGCACGCGCGTGCGCGTCGCCGTGATCGACCTCGACGTGCACCAGGGCGACGGCACGGCGCAGATCCTCGGCGCCGACGACTCGGTCTTCACGCTGTCCATGCACGGCGAGAAGAACTTCCCGTTCCGCAAGCAGGCCGGTCACCTCGACATCGGATTGCCCGACGGCACCGGCGACGATGCGTACCTCGCCCAACTCGATCGCGCCCTCGCGGAACTGGAGAGCCGCTTCGCGTCGCAGCTGATCATCTACCTCGCCGGCGCCGACGCGCACGAGAACGACCGGCTCGGCAAGCTGGCGCTGACCGTCGACGGGATGCGCGCGCGCGACGAAAAGGTGTTCGACTTCGCCGAGCGCCTCGGCGTGCCGATCGTGGTCACGATGGCCGGCGGCTACGGGCGCGACATCGACCTCACCGTCGCCTTGCACTTCCAGACCGTTCGCCTCGCGTGCCGCGCGTGGCGCCGCCGCGCGCAACTGAAGCAGGCGGGCGTCGGTGCGTGACGCCTCGTCGTCGGGCGCGCAGCAGGCCTGGCTAACGGCGATGCCCTTCGTGTTCGTGCTCATCTGGAGCACGGGGTTCATCGTCGCGAAGTACGCCGCGCCGCACGCGCCGCCGCTGACCTTCCTGCTGTACCGCTTCGTCGGCGCGATCGCCGTGCTGCTGCCGATCATCGTGCTGACCGGCGCGCCGTGGCCGCGCACGGCGCGCGCGTGGCGCGACATCGTGGTGGTCGGCGTGCTGCTGCAGGCCACCTACCTCGGCGGTGTCTGGGTCGCGATCGCGCTCGGCATGCCGGCGGGCGTGTCGGCGCTGCTGGTCGGCACGCAGCCGCTGTTCACCGCGCTGTTCGCGTTCACCGTGGGTGAGCGCGCCACGCGCCTGCAGTGGGTCGGGCTGCTGCTCGGGTTCGCGGGCATCGCGCTGGTCCTGTCCGACCGCCTGACGCTGGCCGGCGTCGGGCCGCTCGCGCTGGCGGCGAACCTGATCGCGCTGGCCGGCATCACGGTCGGCACGCTGTACCAGAAGAAGCACGGCGGCGCGGCTGACCTGCGCACCGGCAGCCTGATCCAGTTCGCGGCGTCGTTCGTCGTCGTGCTGCCCTTTGCGCTGGCGCTCGAGTCGACGCAGGTCGACTTCACGGCGGAGTTCTGGGGCGCGCTCGCGTGGTCGGTGCTGGCGCTGTCGATCGTCGCGATCACGCTGCTGCTCGTTATGATTCGCCGCGGAAGGGCCACCGAGGTCGCGAGCCTGATGTACCTGACCCCGCCGACGACGGCGCTGTTCGCGTGGCTGCTGTTCGACGAACGGCTCGGCGCGCTGGCCTGGGCGGGCGTCGTCGTGACGATGGCCGGAGTGGCGCTGGTCCTGAAGACCGGAAGAAAGAGTCCATAAGTCCATGAGCACCGAGCGCCCGGCCCCCGATCGCCGCGACGGCTACCGCCACTTCCACCGCATCACCACCCGCTGGATGGACAACGACGCCTACGGGCACGTCAACAACGTCGTCTACTACAGCTGGTTCGACACCGTGGTGAACGAGTACCTGATCGCGCAGGGCGTGCTCGACGTCACGGGTGGGGCGGTGATCGGCCTCGTCGTCGAGACGCAGTGCCGCTACTTCAGCGAACTCGCGTTCCCGCAGCCCGTCGATCTCGGGCTGCGCATCGGCCGGCTCGGCACCTCGAGCGTGCGCTACGAGATCGGCGTGTTCGCGGAAGGCGAGCCGGCCGCGAGCGCGCAGGGCCACTTCGTCCACGTCTACGTCGACCGCGCCACCCGCCGGCCGACGGCGCTTCCGGCGCCGCTGCGCGCCGCCCTAGAGAGAATCCAGGCATGAGCACACCCGCCAGCAGCCGCGCGCCGATCGGCCCGCACGAAGTCGTCGATCACGCGATCCGTACGCGCCACTCGTTGCGCGCCTTCCTGCCGACGCCGGTGCCGCGCGCGACGATCGAGGAGATCCTCGAGGTCGCCTCGCGCGCGCCGTCGGGCACGAACACGCAGCCATGGAAGGTGACGGTGCTGACCGGCGCTGCGCGCCAGCGGCTGACGGACGCGATCCGCGCCGCCTACGACGATCCGGAGCAGCGCAAGCAGCACACCGAGGAGTACGCCTACTACCCGGTCAAGTGGGTCGATCCGTACCTCGCGCGCCGCCGCAAGGTCGGTTGGGACCTGTACGGCCTGCTCGGTATCGGGCGCGACGACAAGGCGCGGATGCACGAGCAGCACGGCCGCAACTACGCGTTCTTCGATGCGCCGGTCGGCATGATCTTCACGATCGACCGCATCATGGAGCAGGGCAGCTGGCTCGACTACGGCATGTTCCTCGAGAACATCATGATCGCCGCGCGCGCGCGCGGGCTCGACACCTGCCCGCAGGCGGCGTTCACCCAGTTCCATCGCATCATCAAGGAGCAGATCGCGCTGCCTGACAACGAGATGGTCGTCTGCGGCATGTCGCTCGGCTACGCCGACATGAGCCACGTCGAGAACACGCTGGTGACCGAGCGCGAGCCGGTCGGCGGCTTCGCACGCTTCATCGAATAGGAACGCCATGGCACAACGCATCGCCGTGATCCCGGGCGACGGGATCGGCAAGGAAACGGTTCCCGAAGGGCTGCGCGTCCTCGACGCGGCCGCGCGCCGGTTCGGGTTCGATCTGAAGTACGAGCATCACGACTTCGCGAGCTGCGACTACTACGCGAAGCACGGCGCGATGATGCCGGCCGACTGGAAGGACCGCCTGCTCGGCGTCGACGCGATCTTCTACGGCGCGGTCGGCTGGCCGGCCACGGTGCCCGACCACGTCTCGCTGTGGGGCTCGCTGCTGAAGTTCCGGCGCGAGTTCGACCAGTACGTGAACATGCGCCCGTGCAAGCTGATGCCGGGCATCGCGTCGCCGCTCGCCAACCGCAAGCCGGGCGACATCGACTTCGTCGTGGTGCGCGAGAACACCGAGGGCGAGTATTCGTCGGTCGGCGGGAAGATGTACGAAGGCACGCCGCGCGAGATCGTGATCCAGGAAACGGTGATGAGCCGGCATGGCATCGACCGCGTGCAGAAGTACGCGTTCGCGCTTGCGCAGTCGAGGCCGAAGAAGCACCTGACGTCGGCGACCAAGAGCAACGGCATCTCGATCACGATGCCGTACTGGGACGACCGCTTCGAGGCCAACGCGAAGGGCTATCCCGACGTGCGCATCGACAAGTTCCACATCGACATCCTGACCGCGCACTTCGTGCAGCACCCGGACTGGTTCGACGTCGTCGTCGCCTCCAACCTGTTCGGCGACATCCTGTCCGACCTCGGCCCGGCGTGCACCGGCACCATCGCCATCGCGCCGTCGGCCAACCTGAATCCCGACCGCACGTTCCCGTCGCTGTTCGAGCCGGTGCACGGCAGCGCGCCGGACATCGCCGGCAAGGGCATCGCCAATCCGATCGGGCAGATCTGGAGCGCGTCGCTGATGCTCGACTGGCTGGGCCAACGCGAGGCGGCCGCGGCGGTGATGCGTGCGATCGAAGGCGTGCTCGAAGCGGGGCCGAAGAACGCGCCGCTGACGCGCGACATCGGTGGCACGGCGACGACCGTCGACCTCGGCAAGGCGATCGCGGAAGCGGTTGGTCGTGCGACCTGAAACTCGGATAGATCGCTCCCGCGCGCGGTGTCAGACTTTTTGGCGATGCGATTGACCCATTGGTCCGCCACTCCCTGCGCCTGGGCGGGCTGCGGGGTACCTCGACTCCGCGCGCGTCGACGCGGGCG
>CAYGXL010000046.1:0-15678 GCA_964353935.1 uncultured Burkholderiaceae bacterium
TGAAGATCGGCGCGCTGACGGCCGGCGGATTCGCGATCGGGCTGGTGGTGTTCGCGCTCGTCGCGTGGCTCGCGCTGCAGTTGCTGAAGCCGCTGCGCGCCATGACCGGCAAGCTCGGCATCTCCTGGCGGTTCGCGCTGGCGGCGGTGCAGCGGCGCCCCGCGGCCACCGTGGTGCAGCTGGTCTCGCTGGCCGTGGGCCTGATGGCGCTGCTGCTGCTGACCGTCACGCGCACCGACCTCGTCAACGCGTGGCGCAGCTCCGCGCCGCCCGACGCGCCCAACCGGTTCATCGTCAATATCCAGCCCGACCAGGTCGCTGCGCTGGGCGAGCGCCTGCGCGCGGCCGGCGTCGACGCAGCGATCAATCCGATGGTGCGCGGCCGCCTGGTCGAGCTGAACGGGCGGCCGGTCGGTCCCGAGAACTTCACCGGCGATCGCGCGCAGCGGCTGGTCGACCGCGAGTTCAACCTCTCGTATGCGACGGACGCGCCGACGCACAACCGCATCACCGCGGGGCGCTGGTTCCAGGACGGGAGTGACGAGTTGTCGCTCGAGGTCGGCATCGCCGACACGCTCGGGCTGAAGATCGGCGACGCGATGACGTTCGACATCGTCGGGCAGCGCGTCACGGCGCGCATCACGAGCCTGCGCAAGGTGAACTGGGACTCGATGCGCGCCAACTTCTTCGTGATCATGCCGCCGTCGCTGCTGGCCGACAAGCCGGCGAGCTTCATCACGGCGTTCCACTTGCCCGCGGCGCGTGCCGCGTTCTCGGGCGAGCTGCTGCGCGAGTTTCCGAACCTCACCGTGGTCGACACGACTGCCGTGTTCCGCCAGGTGCAGGCGGTGATCGACCAGGTCGTCGCGGCCGTGGAGTTCCTGTTCGTGTTCACGCTGGCGGCTGGCGTGCTCGTGCTCTACGCCGCGCTGGCGTCGAGCCGCGACGAGCGTGTGCGCGAGGCGGGACTGCTGCGCGCGCTCGGAGCCTCGCGGCAGCAGCTGTCGCGCGCGCAGGTGGCCGAGATGATCTGCATCGGCGGGCTGGCCGGCTTCCTGGCGGCTGCCGGCGCGAGCGGCATCGGCTGGGCGCTGGCGCGTTACGCGTTCGAGTTCGACTACGTCGTGTCGCCCTGGGTGTTCGCGTCCGGCATCGGCGGCGGGGCGCTGGCGGCGCTGGTCGGCGGCTGGTTCGGCCTGCGCGGGGTGCTGAACACGCCGCCGCTCGCGACGCTGCGCGAAGCCTGATCCGTCCGGTTGACGGCGCACCGCCCGCGGCCAATGCTCGCTGCCGTTTCCGGTCAGGAGTCTCCATGACGTCCGCCGTCGCCTTGCAGCGCGAACTGCGTCGGGTTCGCTCGACGTACGGCGCGGCCGCCGAGGCTGAAAAGGAACGCCTGCTCGCCGCGCTGGCTGCGCAGGAACTCCGGGCGCCGCCGCTGCTTTCGACGTATCACGAGGACCTTCTGTTCCTCATCGCGTTTCCCGGTTCGGCGCAGGTGCGGGACCTGGCCGTCGAGCAGTTGAAGGCCATGGCCCGGCGGGTCGTCGCGCTCGGTGCCGCCGGGCGCGCGGCGTTCGCGAACACCGGGATCGCCGGCAGCGTGTCGCGCTATGCGATCGCGCACCCGATCGCGGCGCTGATCTGCACGGACGATCCCGCGGCGATCGAACTCGACTGGTCCAACGTCGACGACCCGGCGGGGCTCGATGAACTGATCGGAAGGGTCCTGAACGACGTCGAGCGCGAGTCGCTCGGCGTCGACCTGCCGACGCGCCGCTGGGTGGCGCGCGCGCAGCGGCGCGACGCCGTTTCGACGCTGCAGTGGCTGCTGAAGGCGGGCGATGCCTTGCCGGCGTCGGAGCGGCGCCACTTCACAGCGGCGTGGGACCAGGCGGAGGTGCCGGTCCGGTGGCGGCTGAACGGCTCCGCGCGGAGCGTGACGCTGAACCGGATCGAGGTGCGCGCGCCGGTGTTGCGCACCGGCTTCCGCCGATTGTCCGTTCCGCTCGCGCGCCACGTGATGGCGCCGCTCGATGCGATCGAGCGCCTGTCGCACCGGCACGCCGTTCGCGTCATCGACGTCGCCCGCTCGGCGCTGGCGGCGCGGTGCCGTGAAGTCCATGCGATGAACCAGGCGAACCCGGACGAGGTCTATCTGGCCGACCTCGGTGAAGGCGTGCAACTGGCGGTGATCGGCGTGCTGCCGGCGCAGCGCCTGCTGCTCGAGGCCAACTACGGTTACGTCCTGCTGTCCAACGGCGTGCCGATCGGATACGGTGGCGTGTCGCCCCTGTTCCGGCAGGCCAACACGGGCATCAACGTGTTCGATCCCTTCCGCGCCAGCGAAGCGACGTACCTGTGGGCGCAGACGCTGCGCGCGTTCCGCAGCCTGTTCGGTGTGCGTCGCTTCATCATCAACGGATACCAGTTCGGCGCCGGCAACGCCGAAGCGATCGCGAGCGGCGCCTACTGGTTCTACTACCGCCTCGGGTTCCGTCCGACCTCGACGCAGAACCAGCAGCTCGCGGAGGTCGAAGGGACGCGGCTGCAGGGCAGCGGCGGGCGCAGCCCGGCGGCGACGCTGCGGCAGCTCGCGCGGGGTGACCTCGTGCTCGACCTGCCGGACTGGGACGACGCCGACGCCTTCGACGAGACATCGCTCGACCGCCTCGGAACGGTGGTGGCGCGGCAGTTGTCCGTCCAGCCGCACTGGTCGCGCCAGGACGGTGCGCGGGCGCTGGCCGCCGAGGTCGCGCGGGCGTGCGGCCTGCAACTGCATCGACGCGCCGCGTCTGAACGATCGGCGTTCGAACGACTCGCGCCGCTCGTCGCGGCGCTGCCGGGCTGGACCTCCTGGCCGCGTGCGGAACGCCTCGCGCTTGGCGCCATGCTGCTATCGAAGGGAGCGTTGCAGGAAGCGCCGTATGCGCGCAGCGCCGTTGCGCACCCGCGGTTCTTCCGCGGGCTCGCGGACCTTCTGGCGGCGACCGGAGTTCGGCCGAACCGAACACCGTGAACAGCGTGCCCCCTTGGCGCCACGCCGTACGAGCGCCTCGGCGGAGATGCGGCGGTGCGAACGCTGGTCGACCGGTTCTACGACCTGATTTCCAGACCGGCGACTGGATGCGGAAGCAGGCCGGCTGACGCCGGCACGTTGACTTCGAGCCCGCACCCGCGACGCCAGCCGTGGCTCGTCGCCTGAGCCACGGGCGCCCGTATCATCGACAGGATGACCGAAACAACGCTTCTGATGGCCGTCCTCGGCGCGGCGCTGGCGCTCGCGCTGATCGCTCTGCTCGTCGCGGTGCGCCGCGATCGCACGCCGGAACTCGATGCGCGCCTCGCCGCGCTCGCGCAGGACAACGAGCGGCTCGAGCGCGAGTTGCGCGCGGCGGTAGCGAGCACTTCCGCGCAGGTCCGCGTCGACGTGAGCGCCCGGCTCGCCGAGGTCCAGTCCGGACTGACGCAGCAGATGACCGGAATGGCGGGCATGCAGGGCCAGCAGCTACTCGGCTTCGGCGAACAGGTCGCGAAGGTGAACGAGGCGGGCGCAGCGGCGGCGCGCGCCAACCGCGAAGAGAGCGCGAAGCAGCTGAAGGACTTCGCGACGCTGATGCAGCAGCAACTCACCGACATGAGCCGCGGCATCCAGAACAACCTCGCCGAGGTGCGCGCAACGCTGCAGACGCAGCTCCTCACGCTGCAGCAGGGCAACGAGACCAAGCTCGACCAGATGCGGGCGACGGTCGAGGAGAAGCTGCAGACCACGCTCGAGGCGCGCCTCGGCGAGTCGTTCCGGCTCGTGTCTGAGCGGCTCGAGCAGGTGCACAAGGGCCTGGGCGAGATGCAGACGCTGGCGGCGGGCGTGGGCGACCTCAAGCGCGTGCTGACGAACGTGAAGACGCGCGGCGGCTTCGGCGAGGTGCAGCTGGGGGCGCTGCTCGAACAGATGCTGACCAAGGAGCAGTACGACGTGAACGTCGCGACCCGGCCCGGCTCGAAGGACCGCGTCGAGTTCGCGATCAAGCTGCCGGGCCGCGGCCAGCCGTGCTGGATGCCGATCGACGCCAAGTTCCCGATCGAGGACTACGAACGACTGCACCAGGCCCAGGAGCGCGTCGATCTGCCTGCAGTCGAGGAGGCGGGCCGCGCGCTCGAGAACCGCATCAAGCTCGAGGCGCGCCGGATCCGGGAGAAGTACATCGAGCCCCCGCACACGACCGACTACGCGCTGCTGTTCCTGCCGACCGAGGGGCTGTACGCGGAGGCGCTGCGGCGCCCCGGGCTGGTCGACAACCTGCAGCGCGAGCAGCGCGTGGTGGTGACCGGCCCGACCACGCTGGCCGCCATCCTGAACAGCCTGCAGATGGGCTTCCGGACCATCGCGATCGAGCAGCGCTCGGCCGAGGTGTGGCAGGTGCTGGGCGCCGTGAAGACCGAGTTCGGCAAGTTCGGCGAGACGCTGGCGCGAGTCAAGGACCAGCTGCAGGCGGCGTCCAACACGATCGAGAAGGCGGAGACCCGCACCCGCCAGATGGATCGTGCCCTCAAGACCGTCGAGGCGTTGCCGGTCGAACAGTCGGTCCAGCTGCTGCCCCCGGTCGTCGACGACCAGCCGTCGCCCTGACCGAAGACGCGCCGGCCGCAGCGCGGGCCGTATGCGTCGCCGGGCCCGATGGGCCACGGGGCGTCGCTCGGGTCGAACGGAGGCGGCTCAGCCTGCGCGGCTCAGCGTGGAGTGAACTCGGCGCCGCCTTCTGCGCGGCGCCGGGCTTCGATCACGGGCGCGAGCTCATCGCGCGCGCGCAGGAGCACGCTGCGCGTGGTCTCCCAGTCGATGCAGGCGTCGGTCACGGACACGCCGTACTTCAGCTGCGCGAGGTCTGCCGGGATCGGCTGGTTGCCGGCGTGCAGGTGGCTCTCGATCATCATGCCGACGATCGCCTGCGACCCTTCCTTGATCTGGTGCACGCAGTCCATCAGGACGAGCGGCTGCAGCGAGGGATCCTTCAGCGAGTTCGCGTGCGAGCAGTCGACGACGATGCTGGCCGGCAGCTTCGCCTTCTGCAGCGAGCGCTCGGCCAGCTTCACGCTGACCGTGTCGTAGTTGGGACGGCCGCCGCCGCCGCGCAGCACGAGGTGCCCGTATGCGTTGCCGCGCGTGCGGACGATCGCGGTGCGCCCCTCGGAGTTGATGCCGAGGAAGCTGTGCGGATGGGCGGCAGACTGGATCGCGTTGACCGCGACGTCGAGCCCGCCGTCGGTGCCGTTCTTGAAACCGACCGGGGTCGACAGGCCGCTCGCCATCTCGCGGTGCGTCTGCGACTCGGTCGTGCGCGCGCCGATCGCGTACCAGCTGATCAGGTCGGCGAGGTACTGCGGGGACAGCGGATCGAGCGCTTCGGAGCCGGTGGGCAGGCCCAGCTCCGCCAGCTCGACCAGCAGGCGGCGCGCGGCGGTGATGCCTTCCTCGATGTGGAAGGAGTCGTCCATCCGCGGATCGTTGACGTAGCCCTTCCAGCCGGTCGACGTGCGCGGCTTCTCGAAGTACACGCGCATGACGATGAAGATCTGCTCCTCGACTTCCGCGGCAAGGGCCTTCAGCCGCGCCGCATAGTCCAGTGCGGCGGCCGGATCGTGGATCGAGCAGGGACCGACCACGACGAACGGCCGCGGGTCGCGGCGCTCGAGGATCGCGCGCAGCGCGGCCCGGCCGGCTTCGACCGTGCGAGCGGCCGCGGGCGTGACCGGCGCCGCCGCGTGCACGTCGGCGGGCGTCGGCATCGAATCGAGGCCGACGACGTTGATGTTCTCCAGCGCGCCGTGGCGCTCCGACGCACTCGCGGTGGGCACCGTCGTCATGCCGGTGTCCCGCGTTGCAGGCGCTCGAGCGCCGTCCGCAGCGTCTCGTCCCTCTTCGCGAAGCAGAAGCGGATCACCCGGTTCTCGACAGGCCGGTCGTAGAACACCGACACCGGGATCACGGCCACGCCGTAGTCGACGATCATCTTCTGCGCGAACTCCGCTTCAGGCAGGCTGGAAACCGCACTGTAATCCGCCAGCAGGAAATAGGTTCCGGGGCAGGGCAGGACCTTGAACGGCGTGTCTCTCAGCCCCGCGACGAAGCGGTCGCGCTTGGCCTGGTAGAACGCGGGCAGCGTGAGGTAGGGCGTCGGGTCGTCGAGATACGCCGCGAAGGCGTGCTGCGCCGGCGTGTTGACCGCGAACACCATGAACTGGTGCACCTTGCGGAACTCCGCGGTGAGCTCCTTCGGCGCGCATGCGTAGCCGACCTTCCAGCCGGTCGTGTGAAACGTCTTGCCGAAGCTCGAGATGACCACGCTGCGGGACGCGAGCAGCGGCGAGCGCATCACCGACCGGTGCGCGACGCCGTCGAACACGATGTGCTCGTAGACCTCGTCGGACAGCAGCAGCACTCCGGTCTCGGCAACGATGCGCTCGAGCGCGGCGAGATCGGCGTCGTCGAGCACGCGCCCGGTGGGGTTGTGGGGAAAGTTGAGCATCAGCAGCCGCGTCTTCGAGGTGATCGCGGCGCGGATGCGGTCCCAGTCGGGCGCATATCCGCGCGAGGCGTCGAGCGGAACGAACACCGGACGCCCGCCGGCGAGCTCGATGGACGGCACGTAGCTGTCGTACGCCGGCTCGAGAACGATGACCTCGTCGCCCGGCTGGACCAGCGCGAGCACCGCCGTCATGATGGCCTGCGTCGCGCCAGCCGTAATGGTGATCTCGGCGTCGGCGTCGTGGCGGTGGCCGTACAGCGCCGCATTCTTGCGGGCGATCGCCTCGCGCAGGGCTGCGACGCCGGTCATCGGCGCGTACTGGTTGTGGCCGGTGCGCACCGCCTCGGCCAGCCGGGCCTGGAGGCGTTCGTCGCAGTTGAAGTCCGGGAATCCCTGGCCGAGGTTGACCGCGCCGTGCTTGATGGCGAGGTGCGACATCACCGTGAAGATGGTCGTGCCGACGCGCGGCAGCTTGCTCGGTGGAATCCGGGCGGCAGACACGGACGGTGACGCGGGTTCGTTCAAGATAATTCTTCGAGGAAAAGGCAGGGACTTGCGAGGCGGCAAATTATACTTTCGCGGTTCCGTTCAAAGCTCCAACATGATGTGCATCGACGACTCCGCGCCCGACCCGTTGTTCCGCAGCGCGCGGACGCATGACGGCTGGCTGCCTGAGGCGGATCGCCCGGCACCATGACGATCGCAATCAGCAGCGCCTTCGACAGCGGTTCGATCGAGGTCCTCGCGCTCGACGGGACGCAGGCCGATCTCGCGATCCGCCACGACCTCGCCGCCGACGGCACGCGCAGCGAGTTCCTGCAGTGGTTTCACTTCCGGGTCTGCGGCGCTGAGCGCGACGGAGCTCGGCTGCGCATCGTCAACGCGGGCCAGACCACGTATGCCGGTGGGTGGCGCGACTACCGCGCGGTGGCGAGCTGGGACCGCCGGTTCTGGGAGCGCGTCGAGACGGCGTTCGATGGCGAGGTGATGACGATCGATCTTCCGCCCGCATCCGGCCCGTCCTACGTCGCGTATTTCGAGCCGTACTCGTGGGAACGTCATCTGGCGCTGCTCGCCGACAGTTGCGCGCGCGGCGCGGCGGCGCGACTTCTCGGATCGACGCTGCAGGGGCGCGACCTGGACGCTCTGGTGGCGGGCGAGGGCGCGCGGCCGGTCTGGATCATCGGACGCCAGCATCCCGGCGAGACGATGGCCGAGTGGTTCATCGAGGGGCTGCTGGCGCGCCTGCTCGACGAGGCCGACCCGACTGCGCGCGCGCTGCGCCGGCAGGCGACCTTTCACATCGTCCCCAACATGAACCCGGACGGGTCCGTGGTCGGCAACCTGCGCACGAACGCCGCCGGCGCCAACCTGAACCGCGAGTGGCTCGAGCCCACCCTGGAACGCAGCCCGGAGGTACGGGCCGTGCGCGACGCGATCCATGCGACGGGATGCGCCGCGTTCTTCGACATCCACGGCGACGAGAACCTGCCCTATGTGTTCGTCGCCGGGTGCGAGATGCTGCCGAACTTCGGCGAGCGCCAGCGGGCCGAGCAGGATCGTTTCAGCGCCGACTTCGCCGGGGCGAGCCCCGATTTCCAGACCACGCACGGCTACTCGCCGAGCAAGTACAAGGATGACGTCCTGAAGCTCGCCTCGAAGTACATCGGCCACACCTTCGGCTGCCTGTCCCTGACGCTGGAGATGCCGTTCAAGGACAACGCCAACGCGCCGGATGCGCGCTTTGGCTGGAGCGCCGCGCGCAGCCAGCGGCTCGGGGCGGCGATGCTCGATCCGGTGTTGCGGCACCTGCAGCGAACATGACGGTCGCCACCGGCTCGCGCGTGTCGATCCGGCGCGCCCACCTGCAGGATCGGCCCCGGGCGTACGAGTGGCTCGTGCAGTCGGACCTCACGCCACAGGTCTACGGCCCGCTCTTTCCCGAGCGCGAGGTGCCCACGCCCGAGAGGTTCGCCGCTCGCTACGTCAATTCGTTCTTCGATGGCACGCGTCCTTATTCGGGTCGGATGTTCGTGATCGACGTCGGCGACGACGAGGTCGGGTGCGTGGCGCACGGACCGATCGACCTGCTGAACGACGTCGTCGAGCTCGACATATGGCTCGCCGGATCGGAGCACACCGGGCGCGGCACCGCGTCGCAGGCGCTGGCCGTGCTGACCGAGTGGCTGCAGGCCAGCTACGGCGTCAACCGCTTTCTCGCCCGGCCATCGCGCCGCAACGTCCGCGCGCTGCGCGCGCTGCGGCGCGCCGGATTCCGCGAGGGCGATGTGCCGGCGCGGGAGGTGGTCGCGAAACTGAAGCTGCCGCCAGGCGAATGCTTTGACGAGGTGCTGCTGTTCCGCGTCCTGTCTGCGCCGTCTTCCACCCTGCAGCGCGAGGAGGGGCGGACCTATGTGTTCATCGACAGCGAATTCACGAGCCTCCACCAACCTGAGTTGATCAGCATCGGTGCCGTGGCGACCGACGCGACGGCGTTCTACGCGGAGATGCGCGGCTGGAGTCCGGATCGAGCCAGCGAGTTCGTTCGGGAGGTCGTGATGCCGCTGCTGGATGGCGACGCGGTGCCGATGGAGATGGCCACCGAGGCCTTCGCCGCATGGCTGGACGAACGGGTCGGTCGGGCGCCCACGACCATCATCAGCGACTCCGGGTTCGATCGCTGGGCGATCGCCGAGTTGCTCGGCGAGGAGGATCTTCCGGGCGGGGTCGAGTGGAAGCGCGTGACGGTGGCGTACGAGGAACTCGACCACGCGACCGAGGCGCTCAACCTGAGGCGCCACCACGCGCTCGACGACGCGCGCGCGCTGCGGCACTTGCTGCTCAGCCCCCGGGTTGCGCCTCCGCCGGAGTGAGCGAGCTCGCCGGGTGAGGCGAACCCGGCGAATGCGATCCTGTTACTCGGCCGTGGTCGGGTCGATCATCGTGCGGACCTGCTAAACGCGATTCGCCCGTGCGCCGTGCCGCTCGCCGACAGCGAGGATTCGTCAGGCGGTCGGGCGGCAGTCGAGCACCGCGGCGCCGCGCACATGGCCGCCGCGCACGGCATCGAGCGCGGCGTTGGCTTCCGCCAGCGGGAACACCTCGACGGTCGTGCGGACCGGCACCCGCGCGGCGAGCGCGAGGAAATCCTCGCCGTCGCGGCGCGTGAGGTTGGCGACCGAGCGGACGACGCGCTCGCCCCACAGTATCTCGTAGGGAAAGGCCGGGATCGTGCTCATGTGGATGCCGGCGCAGACGACGATCCCGCCCTTGCGCGTGTGGCGCAACGCGGCCGGAACGAGCGCCCCGACCGGCGCGAAGAGCAGCGCCGCGTCGAACGGTTCCGGCGGTGTCGCGTCGGAATCGCCGGCCCATGCGCAGCCGAGCGAGCGCGCGAACGCCTGCCCCTCGAGATCGCCGGGCTTCGTGAAGGCGTAGACCTCGCGCCTCTGCCAGACCGCGACCTGCGCGATCAGGTGCGCCGCCGCGCCGAAGCCGTAGATCGCCAGCCGCGGGGCGTCGCCCGCCATCGCCAGCGCGCGGTATCCAATCAGTCCGGCGCACAGCAGCGGTGCGGCGTGCACGGAATCGAAGGCCTCGGGCAGGCGGAAGCAGTAGTCGGCACGCGCGACGACGTGCTCGGCATAGCCGCCGTCGCGCGTGTAGCCCGTGAACTGCGGCGCGTCGCACAGGTTCTCGCGATGCTCGCGGCAGTACGGGCAGGCGCCGCAGGTGGCGCCGAGCCACGGGATGCCGACGCGGTCGCCGATGGCGAACGACGTGACCCCGGTCCCGAGCGCTTCGACGCGCCCGACGACTTCATGGCCCGGGACCAGCGGCAGCCGGGGCTGCGCCAGCTCGCCGTCGACGATGTGCAGGTCGGTGCGGCACACGCCGCACGCGTCGACCCGCACCAGCACTTCGTGCGCGCCCGGCGCGGGCACGTCGCGCTCGACGAGCGCGAGCGGCGCGTGGGCAGCGGTGAAGACCATCGCACGGGAACGCGGCTTCACGCGACGGCCGTCCCGAGCTCCGTGCACGCGGCGGCCGGCGCGAGGATCTTCAGCCCGTCACGACGCGCCCGGCGCGCGAGCTTCAGCAGGGCCTTGTCCCTGGTGACGAGCCAGTCGGCACGCGCCGTGTAGGCGAGGTCGAGGAACTTCTGGTCGTCCCGGTCGCTGCACGCGAACGGCGCCGCGAAGACACGATCGATGGGCGTCGCGAGCCGGTCCCAGTCGCGCAGGATGCCGAAGCGCGCATCGGTCGCGAGTTCGAACTTCTCGCGCATGATCACTTGGGTGAACTCGTCGACGCTGTCCCCGCTGCGCAGCGCGTTCACCTGCCCGCGCTCGACGGCGGACCGCAGGGGCCGCGATGCCGCATCGTCGAACACCCAGAAGTCGAGCAGCACGTTGGTGTCGATCACCACCCGCGGATGAAACGGCGTCATTGCAGGTCGAGCGCGTGCTTCGCCAGTTGCTCGAGGGTCACGACGTCGAGCGCGCGCTCGTGCGTGGCCAGCAGCCACACCGGCGGCGCGACCCCGGCTTCGAACGCCTCCTTCCAGCGCGCGACGCACAGGCACCAGCGGTCGCCCGCGTTCAGCCCGGGAAACATGTACTCCGGACGCGGGGTGACGAGGTCGTTGCCGCGGGCGACCGAGAAGTCGAGGAACTCCCGCGTCATGCGCGCGCACACCGTGTGCGAACCGAGGTCGTGCGGACCCGTGTGGCAGTAGCCGTCGCGGTAGAAGCCGGTGGCGGGCGACTCGCAGCAGCAGATCAGTTCGCCACCGAGGACGTTGCGTGCCGAGGACCCGCCCTTGCTCGCGTCGCGCATCGCGCCTCCGCGGCGATCAGCGGGTCGCCACCGCGGGCAGCTTCGCCGCGGACGCTTCGAGCCACGGCACGAGTTCGTCGAGAACGCTCGTCAGCGCCAGGCTCAGCGCCTCGACCGCACCACGCGCGTTCTCCTGGGCAACTGGCGCAGTGGCGACGAAGCGACGGCGCGCAACCAGGGTGCGGGTCCTGCGATCGACGAGTTCCACGGTCAGATCCAGCCTTGCCCGCGCGGCCGCCGTGTCGTGCAGGAGTTCATCGACGGTCACGTTGAGCGCGAGGTCGCCGCCGACGCCGCTGCCGAGTTCCACGACCGAAGCGAAAGCCGCGCGTGCATCGATGCGCCGCACGAGCAGCTGCACGACGCGGTTCGACGGACGATCCGCCCACGACGCGTTCTGGTAGAGGGCGCGCTGCTGCGGTGCGCGTGAGTACGCAATCGAAAAGGTGTCGCCGATGCCGAGCGAAGGCATCGAGACGACGACGAGCGAACGCGCCACGGTCTTGCCCGCCGGGACCGGCGGCGGCGCGAGGTCGTCGAGCCGGAATTGGGCCCGGACGTTGTCGTCGCTGTTGCCGACGTCCACGCTGATGCAGCCCGCGAGCAGCAGCGCGGAGCAGCCGAAGACCAGGGCAGACCGGCGTGTGGCTGGCTTCATTCTCCGGGTCCTCTCTGCTTCGGCGTGGCGCCGAGCAACGCGGCGCGCGGATCCTGCAGCCGGTCGAGCACGCGGTTCATCGAGTCCACCGTGCGCCTCAGTTCGATCACCGCCGCCGTCAGCTGCTCCTCGGTCGCGTTGGCCGCGCCGCCGAAGTCGCGCGAGAGGGCAGTGACCTGCTTGTCGAGCGACAGGGCGGCGGTGGAGATGTCCTGCAGCGTCTTTTCCGCCTGCCGGATCGTCGGGCCGAGGTCGCCTCCCGTGCTCTCGGCCACTTTCGCGATCCGGTTGCTGGATCTGCTGACGTCCGCCATGGCGGCGTTCATCGCCGCGATCGACTTGTCGACTTCGTTCAGCCGTTCGTTCAGGCCGGCGGTCAGCTTGCGCAGGCTGTCGAGCGTCTCGGTGAACGCCACGCGGTTGCGCGGCTTCAGCACGTCGTTGAGGTTTTCGAGGGCTTCCGCTGCCATGTCGCCGAGCTGGTTGACCTTGCCGGCCAGCGCGTCGAGGTTGGACTCGCCCTCCGGGATCACCGGATGCTGCTGGTCGGCCCGGGTCTCGGTCAGCGGCGGCCCGAGCGGCTCGGGCGTGATCAGGCTGATCTTCGCGATGCCCGTCACGAAGTTGCGCGTGACGATCGCCACCGTGTTGGTGCGCACGGGAGCACGCCGGTCGGCGCGGACCGTGACCCTGACGCGGTTGATGTTCTCCGCAAGCAGCTGGTAGTCCTCGACGCGGCCGATCTTGATGCCGCGCATGTCGACGTCGGCGCCCAGTTGCAGGCCGTCGAGCGGCTGGCGCTCGAAGTAGATCGTGAAGTAGTTGAAGTCGGTGCGCGTGCCGGTCCGGTTCAGCCAGATGACCCCGGTCACGAGCGCCGCCACGAGGACGACCAGCGCCAGTCCGACGTACGTGTACTTGGATTCGGCTTCCATCGCAGTCGGATTCTAGGACGGGTTGGCGCCGGAATCGCGGAGGATCGACCCGTTCATGAGCCGACCGTGGTTCGCACCGAGAAATAGGACTGGATCCACGGGTCGTCGACCGCGAGGATCTCCCGCACGGGGCCGTCGGCCAGGACCGCGCCACGCGCGAGCACGATGATCCGGTCGACCACGGTCAGCAGCGTGTCGAGGTCGTGGGTCACGAGGAACACCGTGATCCCGAGGTCGTCGACGAGCGAGCGGACCAGCGCGTCGAAACCGCGCGCCGTGGTGGGGTCGAGGCCGGAGGTCGGCTCATCGAGGAAGAGCACCTCGGGTTCGAGCGCCAGCGCCCGCGCGATGGCCGCCCGCTTGCGCATGCCGCCCGACAGTTCGCTGGGCATCTTCTCCGCCGCGTCGGGGCCCAGCCCGGCCTGCGCCAGCCGCAGCCGGATCAGGGGCTCCAACAGGTCTGGCGGCACGGAGGCGTGCTCGATCAACGGCACGGCGACGTTCTGCGCGACCGTGAGCGAGGAGAACAGCGCGCCGTCCTGGAACATCATCCCGAACCGCCGGCGCACCGCGTCGAGCGCGTCCGCCGTGCTCGACCACACGTCCGTTCCAAGCAGGTGGATGCGGCCCTGCGTGGGCCGCTGCAGCCCGATGATCTCGCGCAGCAGCACCGACTTGCCGGTGCCGCTGCCGCCGATCAGCGCGACGAGCGTTCCGCGCCTGACCGTGAAGCTGACGCCGTCGTGCACGACCTGCGCGCCGAACCGCGTGACGACGCGATCGACCTCGATGACGACGTCGTCGCGCGCCATCAGATGCCGAGCTCCTGGTAGAAGATGGCGAAAGCGGCGTCGAGCAGGATCACCGACACGATGCTCTGCACGACCGTTGAGGTGGTCGCCATGCCGACCGCGCGCGTGTCGCGCTCGACCGTCATCCCCATGTGGCAGCCGATCACGGCGATCGCGAGCGCGAACACCGGCGCCTTCGACAGTCCGACGTAGACGTGGGAGATGTCGAGGGCGTCGCGCAGCCGTTCGAGGAAGGTCTGTGGCGTGATGTCGAGCATGGGTTCGGCGATCAGCATCCCTCCGGCCAGGCTCATCACGTCGCCAACGAAGACCAGCAGCGGCATCGCGATCATCAGCGCGATCACGCGCGGCAGCACCAGCACGTCGAGCGGCGAGAGGCCGAGCGTCTGGATGGCATCGGTCTCCTCCGTCATCCGCATCGAGCCCAGCTGCGCCGTGAAAGCAGCGCCCGAGCGGCCGGCGACGATGATGGCGACGATGATCGGTGCGAACTCCCGGGTGGCGCCGATGCCGATCCCGTCGACGACGAAGATGTTCGCTCCGTACTGCTTCGCCTGCAGGCCGAGCAGATACGTCACGACGACGCCGATCAGCAACGTCACGAGGGCAACGACCGGGATCGCGTTCAGGCAGACCTGCTCGAACTGCGCGGACAGCTCTCGGATCCGGAGGCGCCGAGGGCGCAGGACAGTGCCGACGATGCCGACGACCGCGGCGCCGAGGAACGCGAGATGGCCGTGGGCCATGCGGGCGATGCCATTGGCGCGACGGCCGATCGCCTCGAGCAGGCTCTCGCGCTGGTGCGGCGGGAGGTCTGGCATCCCTTCGATGCGGCTCCGAACCTGCTCGATGATGCGCGTGTCGTTGTCGGCCAGGCCGCGCCACTGCACGGCGGGCGGCAGGCGGGACAGAAGGGCGAGGGCGGCCGCGCTGTCGAGTTCCGCAAGCTCGCTTGCATCGACCGTGAGCTGCGCAGGGAGCTGGAGGGCGCGCAGTTCGGCGTCGATGGCTTCGAGGCCCGCGAGGCGCCAGGCGCCGGTCAGGCGCAGGACGTCGCCGGACGCATCGGAGGCGCGCTCTAGATGCGCGCGCGGACGGAGATCACGCGGGGCGTCGTTCATGTGGTCGCAGCAGGCGAGCGCCGGTCGAGGGTATCACGCGCCATCGTCGCAATCGCTGTCGTCGTGTCCATCCGCCGGCTCCTGAAATGACAACCGCCGCGCGGGGCGGCGGTTGATGCAGCTCGCGGCGCGGATCAGGCGGCGAGCAACTGCCTCAGCACCACGCCGCGCGGTCGCGCGGCGTCCCTGAGGAGCCTTCCGGCGCACTCAGGCAGCGAGCAGCTGCCTGAGTACCACGCCGCGCGGTCGCGCGGCGTCCCTGAGGCGTCTTCCGTCGTACTCAGGCAGCAAGCAGCTGCCTGAGTACGTAAGGAAGGATTCCGCCGTGCTTGTAGTACTCGACTTCGATCGGCGTGTCGATCCGCAGCCTGACCGGGATCTGCTTCTCGCCGTCCTTGCCGAACACCAGCAGCATCAGGTTCATCTGCGGACGGAGCGTGCCTTCGATCTCGATGTCGAACATCTCGTCGCCGCGGATGCCGAACGTCTCAACGCCTTCGCCCGGCAAGAACTGCAGAGGCAGAACGCCCATGCCCACCAGGTTGCTGCGGTGGATGCGCTCGAAGCTCTTCGCGATGACCGCCTTCACGCCCAGCAGCTGCGTGCCCTTGGCCGCCCAGTCGCGCGACGACCCCGTGCCGTACTCCTCGCCGCCGAACACGACGGTGGGAACGCCGTCCTTCGTGTAGCGCATGGCGGCGTCGTAGATCGACATCTGCTCGCCCGAGGGCTGGTGGACCGTGATGCCGCCCTCGACCCGCGAGCCGTCCTTCGGCGGGACCATCA
>CAYGXL010000047.1:0-15625 GCA_964353935.1 uncultured Burkholderiaceae bacterium
TCGGCGCCGCCATCGCGTGCGGCAGCCAGAAGTGGAACGGGAACTGCGCGCTCTTCGTGAACGCGCCGAGCAGCACGAGCACGAGCGCCGGCACGTACAGCGGGTGCGCGCGGATCGTCGCGCCCGCCGCCAGCACCACGTCGAGCTTCACGCTGCCGACGATGTGCCCGATCAGCAGCACGCCGCCGAGCAGGGCGAGCCCGCCGGCGCCGGTGATCGCGAGCGCCATGCGCGCGCCCTCGCGCGCTTCCTTGCGGTCCTTCCAGTAGCCGATCAGCAGGAACGACGACAGGCTGGTGGCTTCCCAGAACACCACGAGCAGCACCAGGTTGTCGGCGAGCACCACGCCGAGCATCGCGCCCATGAACAGCAGCAGGAACTGGAAGAAGCGCGCGGGAGGATCGTCGTGATGCAGGTAGTACGCGGCATACAGCACGACGAGCGCGCCGATGCCGAGGATCAGCAGCGCGAACAGCCACGCGAGGCCGTCCATGCGGAAACCGAAGTCGAGGCCCAGCGCCGGCACCCAGTCGACCGACCAGCGCAGCACGTCGCCAGCCAGGATCGACGGCGTGCTCAGCAACGCGAGCGCGAGCCCGGCCAGCGGAAACACGCCGGCCAGCCACGCGCTGAGCCGCCGGCGCTCGTTCGGCACCAGCGCCAGCAGCAGCGCGCCGGCGAAGGGCAGCAGGGCAATCAGCGCCGGCATCAGCGCGGCGCTGCGTTCGATCGCAGCAGGCTGACCACGAGCACGATGACAGTCAGCGGCAGCACGTATTCGAGCATCGCATCCGAGTAGCCCTGAAGTGCGGCATGGTGAGTCGCAGCGAGGATCAGGAACACGGTGTAGACGGCGTAGTAGAGCAGGAAGAGCGATCCCTCCCAGCGTGCGATCCGGCGACCCGTGATGAAGATCGGCAAGCACGCCACTGCGGCCGCCAGCATCACCCACAGGTCGAATGCGAGCAGCGGCTGCGCCACGGTCAGGTCGCCCGGCGCCACGAGGCCCGACACGCCGAGGCAGCCGAGGATGTTGAAGGTGTTGCTGCCGACGACGTTGCCGACTGCGATGTCGCGCTGGCCCCGGACCGTGGCAACGACCGACGTCGCCACCTCGGGCAGCGAGGTGCCGGCCGCGACGATCGTCAGTCCGATCACGAGGTCGGAGACGCCCAGCGCCCGCGCGAACTCGGTCGCCGCGTCCACCAGCCAATCCGCGCCGACGACCAGCAGCACAAGGCCGACGACGATCAGCAGCACCTGGACCGCCCAGTGGCGGTCCCAGCGGGAGGCCACGGGGAGCTCCGCAAGGGCCGCGTCGTCGGGCTCATTGCCGGCGCGCCGCGACTGCACGACGAGGAACACGGTGTAGGCGACGAGCATGGCCAGGAGCAAGGCGGCGTCGAAGCGCCCGATGTGGCCGTCGAGCGCCATCACGCAGAGGATCACCGAAGCGCCGATCATGATCGGCACCTCCTGCCGCACCAGCTGGCGGTGGATGACCAGCGGCGCGATCAGGGCCGACACACCGAGGATGAACAGCACGTTGAAGATGTTGCTGCCCACCACGTTGCCGATGGCGATGTCGCTCTTGCCCTGCAGCACGGCGCCGACCGACACCGCGGTCTCCGGAGCGCTGGTCCCGAAGGCCACGACGGTGAGGCCGACCACCAGCGGGGAGATGCCGAAGGAGACCGCGAGCTTGGCGGCGCCACGGACCAGCAGCGAGGCGCCGGCGACGAGGGCGACCAGCCCGAGGACAAGGAAGATGAGGCTCATGGCGCCGGGTTCGGTGGGCCGAGCACCGGCCCGGCAGCGCCAGAGTATAGGTGCGGGGGCCGGCCGAAGCGGCCCCGGCGGGTTCAGGGGAAGCGAGGGGCGCTACAGGACGTAGCGCGCGAGGTCCTCGTTGCGAGCGAGTTCGGCCAGGCGGTCATCGACATACGCGGCGTCCACCCGCACGCGATTCTCGCCGCCCGACACGCCGCTGCCCGCCGCGAACGAGACGTCCTCGACCAGCTTCTCCATCACGGTGTACAGGCGACGGGCGCCGATGTTCTCGGTCTTCTCGTTGACGGCGTACGCAATCTCGGCCATGCGGTGGATTCCGTCCTCGGTGAACTCCAGCGCGCAGCCGTCGGTCGCCAGCAGCGCCGTGTACTGCTCCGTGAGGCTCGCGTCGGTCGTCTTCAGGATGCGCTCGAAGTCGCCGACGGTGAGGGAGTCGAGTTCGACGCGGATCGGGAAGCGCCCCTGCATCTCGGGTATCAGGTCGGACGGCTTCGAAAGGTGAAAGGCACCCGACGCGATGAACAGGATGTGGTCGGTCTTGACCATGCCGTACTTGGTGTTGACCGTCGTGCCCTCGACCAGCGGCAGCAGGTCGCGCTGCACGCCCTGGCGCGAGACATCGGCGCCGTGCATCTCGGAGCGCGACGCGATCTTGTCGATCTCGTCGATGAACACGATGCCGTTGCTTTCGGCGTTGGCCAACGCGCGCGACTTCAGTTCCTCGTCGTTGACGAGGCGGGCCGCTTCCTCGTCGGCCAGGAGCTTCAGAGCTTCCTTGACCGGCAACTTTCGCGGCTTGCGGCGGTCGCGGCCCATGTTGGCGAACATCGACTGGATCTGCTGGGTCAGTTCCTCCATTCCCGGAGGCGCCATCACGTCGAGCGACGCCGGCACCGCCGACACCTCGATCTCGATTTCCTTGTCGTCGAGTTCGCCCTCGCGCAGCTTCTTGCGAAATTTCTGGCGCGTGGCGTTGTCCTCGTCGCGCTCCGGCGGCGCGGCGAAGCCGACCGTCCGCGCCGGCGGCAGCAGGACGTCGAGCACGCGATCCTCGGCGGCATCCTGCGCGCGCGTAGCCACCTTCTTCATCTCCGCTTCGCGCGTCTGCTTGATCGAGATGTCGACGAGGTCGCGGATGATCGTGTCGACGTCGCGCCCGACGTAGCCGACCTCCGTGAACTTCGTGGCCTCGACCTTGATGAATGGCGCGTCGGCCAGCCGCGCGAGCCGGCGCGCGATCTCGGTCTTGCCGACCCCGGTCGGGCCGATCATCAGGATGTTCTTCGGGGTGATCTCCGAACGCAGCGGCTCCGCGACCTGCTGGCGGCGCCAGCGGTTGCGCAACGCGACGGCGACCGCGCGCTTGGCGCGGTCCTGGCCGACGATGTACTTGTTCAGTTCGTGGACGATTTCGCGGGGGGTCATCATGGAGGATTCACTGCGCGTGTACGCGACCCTTCGGGTCGCACGTGCACGCGCAGTGCTCAGTTAGGCGCCCGCCCTTCGGGCGGCCGGGCGGGCGAGCGCGGATCAAAGGCAACGGGGGCTGCGTCGCAAGAATGCCGCCGCGTCACTCGAGCGACTCGATGGTGTGCGACTGGTTGGTGTAGATGCAGATGTCGCCGGCGATCGTGAGGGCCTTCTTGACGATCTCAACCGGTTGCAGTTCGGTGTTGTCGAGCAGCGCCTTCGCGGCTGCGTGGGCGTAGGGACCGCCGGATCCGATCGAGATCAGGCCGCCCTCGGGTTCGAGCACGTCGCCGTTGCCGGTGATGATCAGCGACGCTTCCCGGTCGGCGACGGCGAGCATCGCCTCGAGCCGTCGCAGGATGCGGTCGGTGCGCCAGTCCTTCGCCAGTTCCACGGCAGACCGGACGAGGTTGCCCTGGTGCTTGTCGAGCTTCGCCTCGAAGCGCTCGAACAACGTGAACGCGTCGGCGGTCGCGCCGGCGAAACCGGCGAGGATGCGGTCCTGGTACAGGCGACGGACCTTGCGCGCGCCCTGCTTGATCACGATGTTGCCCAACGTGACCTGGCCGTCGCCTCCGAGCGCGACCTTGCCGCCTCGGCGGACGGATACGATGGTGGTGCCGTGGAAGGATTCCATTGGGGACTTGGTGGAAGGTGTCGGGCCCGGCGATCGCCGTAGGCGGTACATGGGGCCGCTTGCCCGGGACTCAATCCCGGACGGAATGCGCGCTCAGGCCCGGCGCAGCTGGATCTGGGCGACCGCGTCGATGCCGAGCAGCGAGAACAGCGCGGCGATCAGGTAATTCACATTGCGGAACTCGACAGCCGCCCCGGCCTGCCGGATCTTGGTGAGCATCGAGAGCATCGCCGTGGCGGTCGCGAACTCGACGCGTCTCAGGTAGGTGCAATCGACGACGATCTGCTTGTCGATCCTGGCCTGCGCGATCAATCTGCCGAAGTGCGGATCGCCTTCGCCACGCAGCGTGCCCCGCCATTGCAGTCCTTCGACGACCGCTTCGACTGCCTGCGGCGCCCGCGGCTGGGCTTCGCGCGTCTTGAGATTCGAAGGCGCCGGTTCCCACGACGGCGGCGACACCTCGTAGGTGATGCAGTACTGGATGCCCGTTTCCTCGAAGTCGTGCTGCCGGTTCAGGAGGCGGAACACCTCGAGAAGCAGCATCCAGACCGCGTCGCCGGAATCGCGGCGGCCGGCTTCGACGGCGGCGCGCAGGGGCGTGATCAGGAGGTCGGCCCCGACCACGGTGAGGTCGTGGCTCGCACGCTTGAACGCGTGGATGACGCGCAGCAGCAGTTCGGCGCCGACCATGTCGACCATCCGCACGTTCGACATGTCGACCGTGATCGACTGGTGGACCAGCGACTGCTGCTTCAGCTGCTCCAGGTGCTTGACCACTCCGGCGTCGATGGCCTCGGGCAGCACGATAAGCGCGGCCCCGGCCGGCTTCGCGGGGCCGGCCGGCGTCCGCGCCGGCGCCTCGTCCTTGTATTCGATCCACGCTGGCGGCGAGCTCTCGAACCGCAGCACGTACTCGATCGTGAGGCTCTCGAACGCCGCCTTGTCGTTTCGCTGCTGCAGCAGTTCGAACAGCATCAGCCAACCGCGCTGCGCCGCGTCCCCGAGCGCATCCGACTCGATGGCGGCGCGCAAGCCGGCTTCGGCGGGTTCGATGAGGCCGTTGGCAAACAGGATGGCGGTCTCCTCGATCGCCGATCCACCGCCCTCGTCTTGCAGTTCGATGGCGTTGGAGCGCGCCTGCCAGTCATCGATGTTCGTGAGGAGATCCTCGAGCCCCGAAGGAGACTTCTTCTCCACCGGCGGCGGCGCCGGAGGCACGGGCTGCTGCGAAGGCCTGGCCAGCGTCGAGTTGGCAGCCGAGTTCGAGAACTCCGGGCCTGTGCTGCCGACCGGGCGAAGAAAGTCGCGTGCCATTTCGGACTCGATCGCGTCGATCTTGGCAGCCGTTTCCATGGCCAGCGAGCGGGCGAGTTCCTTCTCTGGCGACGGCGTGGTGGCGGTGGAGCTGGGCTTCTGGCCCGTGGCCGGCGGCGTACGGTTCACGGGACCGGGCAACGGGCGACCGACGGGACGGGCGCCCTGGCGGGTCCCGGCTTTGCCGCTGGCATCGCCCCGCTCCTTGGGGTCCTTTTTGAAGAATGAAAAGGCCACGAACGCCTACCGTTCCAGGGAACTTGCTGCCGGATGTTGCCGCTGACCGGCGATCACCGCACCTAGAGAAACTTCGGCATCGATGCCCGCAGCAGACATCCCCAGCGAGGGGCGCTTCAGGTCATTCGTTCGGCCGAGGAGAGCCCCGCGTCGATCCGGACGCGCGCGATCAACCGCCGGAAGATCCGACCGGAGAGCCATAGTCGCGTGGATAGTAACAACTTTGCCTCTCGGCAAACCGCTGATCTGGACGGGAATCCCGCTTGTCGGCTACCCCTGCCGTCCTAACGGCTGGCAGAGGACAACTGGGCGTCGGTCAGGCGGTAGTACAGGCCGAAGGGGTCGTTGCGGAGCACGTTCAGCCGCCCGGCGACGACCACCGGCTCGTACGTGTGCTTGATCGGGCTGCGTGACTTCACTTCCACGATGTACTCGGGCCCGAGCGACAGGCAGAACGGGCAGTGCGGCGGCCGCATCGTCAGCAGGAAGTGGTCGTGCGTCTCGCCGGCCACGATCGGCAGCATGTAGCCCTGCAGCCGGACGTCCTGCTGGTCGAGCTTGCGGATTTCCGGCGAGAACTCCGGAACCGGGCGCGCGCCGGCCTGCGCGGTCGTGACCTGCCCCAGGATCCGCCACGGAATGACGCCCTTCAGTTCCGGCAGGTCGTTCAGCAACTGCGGATCGACCGGCAAGGCCATGGAGCCGCGCGGCGCGGGTGGCGTCTGGGCATCGACCGGGCCGATGGCAACCAGCGCGAAGACAAGCATCGGCAATGCATTCCTGAAAGTCACCGGATCACCCCTCGTTCACTTGCGTAGCTCAATGGCCGTGACGCATCCCGCAGTACTGCCCCACGGCGATGCCCTTGCACATCTCCCGTAGCCGCTCCTGGCACTGCTTTTCCGGCGCGCCGCCTTCGAGGCACCGCGCCGCTTCTTCATGCGCCCGCGCCATCTGCCGGTGGCGAGCGACGTCTTCGCTGCGGTGCTCCGCTTCGTTCGACTTCGGCGCGGGCGTCGAGTTCTTCGCCGGGGCCGGGGTCTGTGCCATGACAGCGAGCGGCAACGCGAACGCAACGGCAATCGACCAGTTCATCGAGGCTCCTTCAACCGCGCGCCAGGGTCGCGGCGATGTCCATGCGGCTCGCCCGCCACGCCGGCAACGCCGCCGCGAGCGTGGCGGACGCGACGGCGACGATACCAATCCACAACAGTTCGGGCGCGAAGGTCCCCGGCGACACCACGAAGGCGCGCGACTGCGCCAGCCAGTTCCCCACGAGCGCGACAGCTGCAAGCCCGAGCGCCAGCCCGGCCAGCAGGGCCACGAGGGCGAGCAGCCAGGACTCCATCAGCAACAGGATCGCGACCCGCGCCCGGCTCGCTCCGAGCAGTCGCATGATCGCGATGTCGTAACGCCGCTCCTCGAGGGCGTTGTAGAGGGTGACGAACAACGCCAGCAGCGACGACGCGATCAGGACGCCTCCGAAGACGCGCATCGTGTCGATGCCGACGCCCATCACCGCGAACAGCCGCGCGAGCTCGTTGGCCGGCGACGCGGCCATCAGCCGGCTCTCGGCGTTCACCTGGCGCGGCACGATCGCCGCCGCCATCGGCGACGCGTACCGCACGAGCAGCGCGGTGACTTCACGTTCCTCCTCGAGCACGCGGCGCTCGGCGTCGTCCGCGGGGTCGCCCTCGTGGACGCGCCAGACGCTCGCCTTGTCCGTCAGGACCAGCCGGTCGAGCACGGTGCCCGTCGGCGCGAGGACGCCCACGACTTCGTAACGCGCCTCCTCATGCACGGCGCCGCCCTGCGCCAGGCCGTGCGTGCCGCTGACCACGCCGCCGACCGCGAGCTGCGTCACGCGCGCGACCTCGGACCCGATCACCGCCTGCATCGGCGCCGTCCAGAGTGCGCCGGCGGCCAGGCGCGCGCCGTAGTGTTCGATCAGCGCAGGCTCGGTGCCGACGATGCGAAAGCCGCGATAGTTGTCGCCCAGCGAAATCGGAATCACCTGTGCCACCAGGCGGTTTCGGCGCAGTTGCTCCATCGAGGCGAGCGGCACGTTTCCGGTCGGAACGTCGACGTGGTACAGCGCCGAGAGGATCAGCTGCAGCGGCGAGCCCTTGGCGCCGACGACGAGATCGATGCCCTGCGCATCGCGCGCGAGTTGCTTCGACAGCTGTCCCTGCACGAGGACCACGAACGTGAGCGTGGCCACGCCGAGCGCCAGCAGCACGATCGCCAGGACCGTCTGGAGTGGCCGCCGCGCCAGTTGCGCGAGAACGATCCGCAGGGCGTTCATTGGACTACCCTCCGCGCAGCGCGCTCCGGGATGAGCGCTTCGGGGCGGCCGTGCGCGCTCACCGGACTACCCTCGCGCTGCGCGCGCGGGATGAGCGCTTCGGAGCGGCCGTGCGCGCTCATGGCGCCGGCCGGGAGAGTTCGACCGTCCGGTCGAAACGCGCGCGCACTCGGCCGTCGTGCGTCGCCACCACCAGCAAGGCGCCCGCCATGCGCGCCGCGTCGAACAGCAGGTCGATCGCGTTCCGGGCGTTGTCGTCATCCAGGCTCGACGTCGGCTCGTCGGCGAGGAGCACCTGCGGCCGGTTGACGATCGCGCGCGCGATGGCCACGCGCTGCTGCTCGCCGGCGCTCAGCTCGCCCGGCCTGGCGTCGGCGCGCGCCCCCACGCCGAGCGCCGCCAGCAGGCGATCGGACTCCGCGTCGTCGGAGTCCGATCCCGCCAGGTACTGCGCGAGCCGGACGTTGTCGCGCGCCGAGAGGCTGGCGAGCAGGTGCAGGCGCTGCGGCACGACGCCGATCCGGCGAGCCCGCCAGCGGTCCGCCCGGGCGGGCGCGGTGTAGAGCGGCTCCCCCTGCAACGCGACGTCGCCCGCCGTCGGCGGCAGGATGCCCGCGAGGATGTTGAGCAAGGTGCTCTTGCCCGAACCGCTCGGGCCGACCAGCGCGCAATGTTCCCCGGCCGCGAGCGAGAGATCGGGCGCCACGAGGACGCGCCGACCGCCGTAACGATGCGCGACGGACCGGACAGTGAGCATGGCAGCGGAAGGCCGGCGAGCGCCGGGAATGGGACCGCAGCGCACCTAGGCAACGGCGCGCTGCGCGACGGATCAGTCGCCGTACATCTTCTGCTTCATCTCGCGGCGCTGCTGCGCTTCGAGCGACAGCGTGGCGGTGGGACGGGCGAGCAGGCGCGGAATGCCGATCGGTTCGCCGGTTTCCTCGCAGTAGCCGTAATCGCCGCTGTCGATGCGCGTCAGCGCCTGCTGCACCTTCTTCAGCAGCTTGCGTTCGCGATCGCGGGTGCGCAGTTCGAGGGCGTGTTCCTCCTCGATCGTCGCGCGGTCGGCGGGATCGGGGACGATGACGGTCTCGCGCAGGTGCTCGGTGGTCTCGTCCGCGTTCTGCAGGAGTTCGCGTTCCATCTCCTGCAGCCGGTGCTTGAAGAACGCCAGCTGCTGCTCGTTCATGAAGTTGGAATCCGCCATCTTGAGGAGTTCTCCCTCGCTCGGCAGACGCTTTCCGTTGACCATCACTGGTGCCTCACCACTTCGTGTGGCCGATCGGGCCAACAGGTACTCGTGTGCGGCGGCCAGGTCCTTCGGGCTCGGCGGGGGCGCGACCTTCGGTGCGTTGCTCGCCGCGGTAAGGGGTGCAATCGCGGCACCGCTCGGCGCTGCAACGGGAGCCCTGACGGCCTTCACGTTCCTGGCCGATCGGGTTGGCTGGGGCTTCTTCGCGGGCGGCGCCGCAACCTTCTTCTCCGGCACGACGGAAACCTTCTTTGCCGGCGCGGCCTTGGACGGCGCCTTGGTGACCATGGATGACTTTGCGGCGCGTGACGGCGCGGCCTTCGTCGCTTTCTTGACCGGCGCCTTGCCCTTGGCGGGGGGCGCCTTCTTCACTGCCGGCCTGGACGACGGCTTCTTCGCGACAGGCTTCTTCGGCGCGGCCTTCGTCGCGGCAGGCTTCTTCGGCGCGGCCTTCTTCGTGGCCTTCTTCGGTACAGGCTTTGTCGCTTTGCGCGCCGGCGATTTCTTTGCTGCAGCCATGGTGGGTCTACCTCGTCCAGCTCTGGTTGGTGGGGGATTTCATCAGCGTGCGAGGCACGCTTCCAGGCCCTTGAGTATCGCGTCTTTCGGAAGGTTGCGTCCGATGAACACGATCTTGGTGGCGGGCTTCTCGTCCTTGCCCCACGGGCGTCCCACGTCGGCTCCCATGAGCATGTGCACGCCCTGGAAGATCATCCGACGGTTGGTCCCGTTCATGAAAAGCACGCCTTTATACCGGAGCATGTCCTGCCCGTAAACCTGAGTCAGCGCCCCCATGTACTCCTCGAGCTTGCCCGGATCGAACGGACGCTTCGACTGGAACACGAAGGCCTTGATCGCGTCGTCGTGGTGGTGGTGATGATGGCCGTGATCGTGATCATGACCATGGTCACCCCCGTGCTCGTGGCCTTGCCCCGTGTTCGACTTGGCGGCATCGGGATGCTCGCCGGCGAGGAAGGCCGGATCGATCTCGAGGATCGCGTTCAGGTTGAATCCGCGCAGGTCGAGCACTTCCTTGATCGGCACCTCGCCGAAGTGGACGGCCTTGATCGGCGCGCGCGGGTTCATCCGGACCAGCCGCTCCTTCAGCGACGCCGCCTCGTCTTCCGACACGAGGTCCGTCTTCGACAGCAGGATGCGGTCGGCGAAGCCCACCTGGTTCTGCGCCTCGGGCTGCTGGTCGAGCGTGTCGTGGCCGTGCTTGGCGTCGACCACCGTCAGCACGGCGTCGAGCAGGTAGTACGACGCGATGTCGTCGTCCATGAAGAAGGTCTGCGTCACCGGCCCGGGATTGGCCATGCCGGTCGTCTCGATGATCACGCGCTCGAAGTCGAGCTTGCCGGCGCTGCGCTTGGCCTTCAGGTCAGCCAGGATGCGAACGAGGTCGCCGCGCACCGTGCAGCAGATGCAGCCGTTGTTCATCTCGACGATCTGCTCGTTCGTGTCGGCGACCAGAATCTCGTTGTCGATGCCCTCGGGCCCGAATTCGTTTTCGATCACCGCGATCTTGTGCCCGTGCTGCTCCGTGAGGATTCGGTTGAGCAGCGTGGTCTTGCCCGCGCCGAGAAAGCCGGTCAGGACGGTCACCGGGACCTGCGATTGTGTGGCTTGCATGCTGGAGTTCCTTCGTTTCCGCGTCCTTCGGGAACCGGCTGCGCCGGCCCGGGCCGCGGAAAGCGTCCTGCGAAGAGGGCGCGTAGTTTAGTGGAAGCGGCCGGTTCGCCGCGAAGCCCCCGATGAGGGCAACTACCTGACCCGACGCAGCCAGACGCCCTTGAGGTACTCGGACTCGGGCACCGTCATCATCAGCGGATGATCGCTGCCCGCGGCGAGGCGCTGCACCAGCCAGGCGTCGACGCCCGAGTCGATCACCGCTGCCGCGACGATCTTCTGGAACAGGTCGACGTCGATGGCGCCGGAGCACGAGAACGAGAGCAGGTGTCCCCCAGGCGCCAGCAGCTTCAGCGCGTTGAGGTTGATGTCCTTGTACGCGCGCGCGGCGCGATCGACGTGATGGTGGCTCGACGCGAACTTCGGCGGATCGAGCGCGATCAGGTCGAACTGCGCCGCCTGCGCCTTCAGCGCGCGCAGCGCATCGAACGCGTCGGACTCGTCCCACGTGGCCGCGCCCTCGCTCAGTCCGTTCAGCCGGATGTGTTCCCGGGCCATCCGCAGCGCATCGGCCGATGAGTCGATGGAGTGGACCGCTGCGGCGCCGCCGGCCAGCATCGCGACCGAGAAGCCGCCCGTGTAGCAGAAGCAGTTGAGCGCGCGCGCGCCATGTCCATGCTGCGCGGCGAACTGTTCCGACAGGCGCCGTGCCAGCTGCCGGTTGTCGCGCTGGTCGACGTAGTAGCCCGTCTTGTGGCCGCGCCGCACGTCGACGAGGAAGCGCAACCCGTGCTCGCCGACCTCGATCGTCTCGGGCGGCTCCGCACCCGCGAGCACGCCGCTGATCGCGGGCAGGCCCTCGCGCGCGCGCGTTGCCCCGTCGGAGCGATCGAACACATTGGCGCAGCCCGTCGCTTCGACCAGCGCGACGACCAGTTCGTCGCGCCAGGCATCGACCCCCGCGCCCTGGAACTGCGTGACGAGCTGGTCGGCATAGCGATCGACAATCAGTCCGGGCAGCCGGTCCGACTCGCCGAACACCAGTCGCAACGCCGTGCTGGACGCCGCGAGTTCTTCCCGCGCGGCAACCGCCGCTCGCACCCGGTCGCGCATCCAGGTCGCGTCGATGACGTCCGTTTCAGAGAAACTCCAGACGCGCGCGCGAATGGACGATGCGGGCGAATACGCGGCCCACGCGAGCCAGGTTCCATCGGTGGCGCGGATTGCCACGGTGGCGCCGCCGGCCGGATTTCCGGTCACGTGCGAGACCGCGGTCGCGTACACCCATGGATGCCGCCGCCGCAGCGACTTCTCCTTTCCGGCCTTCAGCACGACGGCTGGTTCACCCGGAGGTGCCGATGACCGGGTCGAGGCGCGCTCCGGCCCGGGACGCTTCGGCTGGCCGTTGCTCATGGCTTGCGCCGCGCGCGCGGGTGCGCCGCGTCGTACGCCTTGGCGAGGTGCTGCCAGTCGAGCTGGGTGTAGATCTGCGTGGTCGCGATGTTGGCGTGCCCGAGCAGTTCCTGGACGGCGCGCAGGTCGCCGCTCGACTGCAGCAGGTGCGACGCGAACGAGTGGCGCAGCATGTGGGGGTGCACGTGAACGCCGAGGCCGAGCCTGCGCGCGAGCTGCGCCAGCCGTGCCTGGACGCTGCGCGGCGCGAGGCGCTCGCCCCGGGCGGACACCAAGAGCGCGCGCTCGTCGCACGCCTCGATGGTGGACCGCACGGCGAGCCAGCGTTTCAGCGCCTCGACGGCGGGAGCGCCGATGGGCACCGTGCGCGTCTTGCTGCCCTTCCCGCGCACGGTCGCTTCGGCGCCTTCGAGATCGATCCAGCTCACTGAAGCGGGTTGCCCGCCCCGCGCGGCGAAGTGGCGCCAGTCGAGCGAAGTCAGTTCCGACAAGCGCAGGCCGCTGCTGTAGAGAAGTTCGACCAGCGCGTGATCGCGCCGCGACAGCAGGCTGTCGTCCGGGGTGTTCGCCGCGAGCGTCACCGCCTGGTCTGCCGACAGCGCCTTTGGCAGCCGCTTCGGCCGCCTTGGACCGCGCACGCCGACGACCGGGTTGGCCTTCGCCAGGCCGCGATCGCTGAGCCACTGGAAGAAGGAACGCCACGCGGACAGCGTTCGCGCGATCGATGACGGAGCCAGGCCGCCGGCATGCAGGCGGCCGACGAAGTGCCGGATGTCGTGCGATGTCAGCGCCGGGAGTTCGATGGTGCCAGCCAGCTCGGCGAGGCGCGCCAGGTCGCGCGCGTACGCCGTCGTCGTGTGCGGCGAAGCCCGGCGCTGCGTCGACAGCTCGGCGAGGAAGTCGTCGACCGCGGAGGCCGCCGCCATGGGCGTCAGGCGCGCAACCGGGCGAGCGCGGCGCTGGCGAGTTCGGCGATGCGCTCTAGGAAAGCCGTGCCCATCGTCACGTGGAAGCGGTCCTTGTCGGCCGAGCCGAGCACCAGCAGCCCGAACGTCTGGGGGTCGGCGCCAACGCGCAGCGGCACCATGGCGAGGCTCTGCACGGAGACGCCCGACTCCTCGAGCCAGGATGCGGCCTCGAAGCCGACATTCGGGCCGCAGAACGGCACGCGCATGCTGTTGGCCAGCGAGATCGTGTCGCTCTCGACCGGAAGAGCGCACTCCTGAGCGGCCAGGGACGGCACCGCCTTCCACAGGCGCAGCCCGGCGTACGGAACGTCGAACACGCGCTTCAGTTCGTCGATCAGGGTGCCCGGCAGCTGCGCGGGATCGCTCTCGAGCAGCAGAGCCCGCGTCCAGTTGACGAGCTTGTCGGCGATGGCGTCGTTCTCCTGGCCATGGCGCACCATCTCCGCGTTGCGCATCTCGAGCGACTTGATGCGCTCGCGCAGCATCAGCGATTGCCGCTCGACGAGCGAGATCGCCTGCCCGTTCTGCGGATGAGGGAGCTGCATGCCGGCCAGCAGTTCGGGATGCTGGTCGAAGAAATCCGGATGCTCGGCCAGGTACTGCGCAATGTCTTGTGCTTGCAATGTCATCTCGTTCAGATCTCGATTTCGCCTTCGAACACCCTGGTGGCCGGTCCCGTCAGGCGCACCGGATGCGGCGCCGTTCTGCCCTGCCCCTCCCACGCAATCGTCAGTCGCCCGCCGCGTGTCTCCACTTCGACCGGACTGTCGAGCAGCCCGCGCCGAATGCCCGCCACCGCCGCCGCGCACGCCCCCGTGCCGCACGCGAGCGTTTCGCCGGCGCCGCGCTCCCATACCCGCAGCCGGATCCGGCGGCGGTCCACCACCTGCATGAAGCCGGCGTTCACCCGGCGCGGGAAGCGGCTGTGATTTTCGATCACCGGCCCGTCCTTGGTGACCGGAGCGTCATCGACGCCGGGCACGACCTGCACCGCGTGCGGATTTCCCATCGACAGCACCGAGACATGGACCTCGCGGCCGTGCACGAGCAGCGGCCAGACCTCGTCGTCGCCAATGCGCTGCGGAACCAGTTCACGCGTGTCGAAAGGAACGGCCGCGGGATCGAACACCGGCGCGCCCATGTCGACCGTCACCTCTCCGCTCGGTTCCAGTTGCGGCGCGATCGGGCCGCCGAGCGTCTCGACGCGGATCGCGTCCTTGTCGGTGAGTCCCTGGTCCCGCACGAAGCGAACGAAGCAGCGCGCGCCGTTGCCGCACTGCTCGACTTCGCCGCCGTCGCTGTTGAAGATGCGGTAGCGGAAGTCGGCATCGGCCGCCTGTGGCGGCTCCACGATCAGGACCTGGTCGGCGCCGATCCCGAAGCGGCGATCCGCCAGGTGTCGGACCTGTTCCGAGGTCAGGCTCAACTTCTGCGTGATGCCGTTCAGCATCACGAAGTCGTTGCCGGCTCCCTGCATCTTGGTGAAGCGCAATCGCATGGCGCGATTCTACGGGCGCAACCGTCGCGCCGAGGCAGGGCTAGTAAATCGATGGCGCACCCGGCGGACGCGTCTTGAACCGCTTGTGCGTCCAGAGGTACTGGTCGGGCATCCTCAGCACCCAGCGCTCGAGTTCCCGGTTCATGCGGGCCGTGTCTTCCTCGATCGACGCGCCGGGATAGTCGGTCCAGGGCGGCTCGAAGTGCAGGACGTAACCGTCGTCGGTCATCTCCGTCACCCCCATCACGACCCTGGCCCCGATCATGCGAGCGATGCGGGACACCATCGGGATCGTCGCGGCCGGCACGCCGAAGAACGGCACGAACACCGAGTTCGTGGCGCCGAGGTCCATGTCCGGCAGGTAATACAGGGGCGGGCCTTGCTTCACGGTGCGGATGACGCTGCGCATGTCGGCCCCTTGCCGCGCCACGAGTATCACTCCGAAGCGCGCCCGGATCCTGTACAGCCAGTCGTCCCAGACCGCATTCTTCTGCTTCGAATAGAGCGTGATGCCCTGGACTGAAGTGCTGAGTCGCAGGCCACCGGCGTCGAGTCCCACGAAGTGAGGCGCGACGATGATCAGGGGCCGGTTTTCCGGGCAAGCCGCGTGCTCGATTCCGTCGATCCCCACGTAGCTCTCCAGCCGAGCACGGTCTGCCTTCCACAGCACCGAGTGATCGAGCACGCTGCGGGCGATGTTGCGAAAGCACTGGCGCGCGATGCGGCGGCGCTCGCGCTCCGGCATGTGCGAAAAGCAGGCCGCGAGGTTGGCCAGCGTGATGCGGCGACGAGGCACCACGAGCCACCACAGCAGGTCGCCCAGCAGGTTTCCCAACCGCGTCCGTCGGGACTGGGTCCAGTGGGTGGTCGTGCCGATCAGGGCGATCCAGATCCTGGCGATCAATGCGTTCACTGGACCACCCTGCGCGCTGCGCGCTCCGGGATGAGCGCTTCGGAGCGGCCGCGCGCGCCTACTGGGCTACCCGCGCGCTGCGCGCTCGGGATGAGCGCTTCGGAGCGGCCGCGCGCGCTCATGCCGGCGGCTGCGATGGCGGCTGCTCCGCGCCCGCCGGGACCTTGTAGCGGTTGTAGCCCCACAGGTACTGCGTCG
>CAYGXL010000048.1:0-15346 GCA_964353935.1 uncultured Burkholderiaceae bacterium
GCGCCGTCATCCCACGCCTGCACGCGGTCGGCGAGGCGCTCGCGGTTGCACTGGCCGTGGCCGTTGACGACGTTCCGGAACTCGCTCCAGTCGATCGTCCCGAAGTCCCAATGTCCTCTCTCGCCGCGCTCCGCGTTGAAGCGCAGGTCCGGGTCGGGGAGCGTGATGCCGAGCACCTTCGCCTGCGGCACCGTCGCGTCGACGAACTTCTGCCGCAGGTCGTCGTTGCTGATCCGCTTGATGCCCCACTTGATCGAGTCGCCCGAGTGCACGGAGTCCTTGTCGTGCGGGCCGAACATCATCAGCGACGGCCACCACCAGCGATTCACCGCGTCCTGCACCATCGCGCGCTGGTCGGCGGTGCCCTTCATCATCGTCAGCAGCAGGTCGTAGCCCTGGCGCTGGTGGAAGGACTCTTCCTTGCAGATGCGGATCATCGCCCGCGCGTACGGGCCGTACGAGCAGCGGCACAGCGGGATCTGGTTCATGATCGCCGCGCCGTCGACCAGCCAGCCGATCACGCCGATATCCGCCCAGGCGAGCGTCGGGTAGTTGAAGATCGACGAGTACTTGGCCTTGCCCGAGTGCAGCGCGTCGACGAGGTCGTCGCGCGCGACGCCGAGCGTTTCGGCCGCGGCGTACAGGTACATGCCGTGGCCGCCCTCGTCCTGCACCTTGGCGAGCAGGATGGCCTTGCGCTTCAGCGTGGGCGCGCGCGTGATCCAGTTGCCCTCCGGCAGCATGCCGACGATCTCGCTGTGCGCGTGCTGGCTGATCTGGCGCACGAGGGTCTTGCGATACCCCTCGGGCATCCAGTCCTTCGCCTCGACGAACTCGCCGCGCGCGACCCGGGCGTCGAACTCGGCTTCGTACGCGGCGTCGCGCTGCTGCTCGACGAGCGAACGGGGACCACCGCGCGCCGCGTCGTCGCGGTCCGGGGACGGGATGTCCAACGCCTGTGTGTACATGGCTGCTCCTTCCTGTCTGGGCTACTGCTTCGGGCGGCGGTCGATGATCCGCTTCGCCTTGCCGATCGATCGTTCGAGCCCCATCGGCGACGCCAGCGCGACTTCCGCCGAGATGCCGATGTAGGCCTTGATGTTGTGTTCCAGCTTCTGCGCAGCGGCGTGGCGCGCTTCGTGGCTGCCGTTCGCGAGGTCCGCGCCCATCTCGACGTGGATCGTCAGTTCGTCGAGGTTGCCGGGCCGCGTCACTTCGAGCGTGTAGTACGGCTCGAGTTCGGACTGCCTCAGGATCAGTTCCTCGATCTGCGTCGGGAACAGGTTCACGCCGCGGATGATCAGCATGTCGTCCGAGCGGCCGGTGATCTTCTCGATGCGCCGCATCGACCGCGCGGTCGGCGGCAGCAGCCGCGTCAGGTCGCGCGTGCGATAGCGGATCATCGGCAGCGCTTCCTTGGTGAGCGACGTGAAGACCAGCTCGCCTCTCTCGCCTTCCGGCAGCACCTCGCCGGTCTGCGGATCGATGATCTCCGGATAGAAGTGATCCTCCCAGACCGTGAGACCGTCCTTGGTCTCGATGCACTCCTGCGCGACGCCGGGGCCGATGATCTCGGACAGGCCGTAGATGTCGATCGCGTCGAGCGAGGTCTTCGCCTCGATCGCGTCGCGCATCGCGGGCGTCCACGGCTCGGCGCCGAAGATGCCGATCTTCAGCGACGACTTCTTCGGATCGACGCCCTGCCGCTCCATCTCCTCGGCGATCGCCAGCATGTACGAGGGCGTCACCATGATGATGTCCGGCTTGAAGTCCTGGATGACCTGCACCTGCCGCTCGGTCATGCCGCCGGAGATCGGAATGACCGTGCAGCCCAGCCGCTCCGCGCCGTAGTGAGCGCCGAGCCCGCCGGTGAAGAGGCCATAGCCGTACGACACGTGCACGATGTCGCCCGCGCGCCCGCCCGCCGCGCGGATGGAGCGCGCCATCACGGTCGCCCAGGTGTCGATGTCCTTGGCCGTATAGCCGACAACCGTCGGCTTGCCGGTCGTGCCGCTCGACGCGTGCAGCCGCATCACCTTCTCGCGCGGCACCGCGAACATGCCGAACGGGTAGGTGTCGCGCAGGTCCTTCTTCAGCGTGAACGGGAATCTCGCAAGGTCCGCCAGCGTCTTCAGGTCGGACGGCTTCACTCCGGTCGCGTCGAACGTCGCGCGGTAGTGCGGCACGTTCTCGTAGGCGTGGGCGAGCGACCAGCGCAGGCGTTCGAGCTGCAGCGCCTGCAGCTCGGACCGGCTGGCGCGCTCGATCGGCTCGAGTTCGGACGGGTGCGGCTTCTTCGACGGCATCGCGCTGCTCCCGCTCAGAGGTTCACGACCGGCTTGCCCTTGATCGTGTGCGATCGGCCGCGCATCACGACCACGGTCTTGCCGTGCTGGTTGGTGACCTTGATGTCGTACACGCCGGTGCGGCCGGCGCGGGAGACCTCGTGGCACTCGGCGACGAGGCGGTCGCCCTCGTGGGCCGGGGCGAGGAAGTCGACGACGATGCCCGAGGCCACCGTCATCTCGTTGTAGCTGTTGCAGCCGAAGGCGAACGCCGAGTCCGCGAGCGTCGTGACGAGCCCGCCGTGGCAGATCCGGAAACCGTTGAGCATCTCGGGCCGCACGATCATCGAGACCCGCGCGAAGCCCGGACCCACCTCCTCGACCTGCATGCCCATCGCCTTCGAGGCGGCGTCGTTCTCGAACATGCCGTGCCGCACGGCCTCCGCGATCGCGTGGGGATCCATGTCGCTCCTGGTTTCGTGCTGGTGTTGAGCCATGCCGTCGTTCACCCGTGGAACCCCGCGCCGGTGTAGCCCTTGCGGGTGATCAGCGCGGAGGTGCGGTAGCGCTCCTCGCCGTAGTGCTCGCGCAGGTTGGCGAGCGCCCGCGCGAACACCTGCAGGCCGACCTGTTCCGACCACTCCAGCGGCCCGCGCGGATAGTTGACGCCGTAGCGCATCGCGACGTCGATCGCGTCGGCGCTGCAGATGCCGTGCGCCACCGCATCCGCGGCTTCGTTTACGAGCATCGCGTTCAGCCGCAGCACTACGAGACCGGCCACGTCGTCGAGGGGTGAGCACTGGAATCCCGCGAGGCCGAGCGTCGCGCACACGGTGCGGAACGCGCCCATGCCGCACTGGTCGGCGCGCGCCAGGCCGAGCCGCGGCGTGGTCGCGTAGTCAAGCGCGAGGTCGAACAGCACCAGGTGCTCGTGCGCGTCTTCCATCGCGCGGCGCGTCGCCGGCCGGCCGTCGGTCATCATCACGTGCGCCGGTCCGATCTCGAGCCAGCCCGACGAAGCCAGCTGCGCCTCGCGCGGTCCCTGCACGCGCACCACGTCGATGCCGGCCCGCTCCAGCCGCGTGATGATCGGTGTGGCGATGCCGAGCGAACCGACGGCGATGACCCGCCTGACCGGCTCGGCGCCCGGCTCGACCGCCGGCGCCGGCTTCACGGCACCCGCGCGGTAGTCGTAGATGCCGCGCCCGGTCTTGCGGCCCAGCCTTCCCGCGCGCACGAGTTCCTGCTGCGCCAGGGATGGCGCGTAGCGGCGCTCGCCGAAGGTCGCGTCGAACACGGACTTCGTCACGGCGAAGTTCACGTCGTGCCCGATCAGGTCCATCAGCTCGAACGGGCCCATCGGAAAGCCGCCGCAGTCGCGCACCACCGCGTCGATCGTCGCCGGATCGGCCGCGCCCTCGGTGTACGAGCGCCACGCCTCGCCATAGAACGGCCGCGCGATCCGGTTGACGATGAAGCCGGGCGTCGACTTCGCGTACGCCGCGTGCTTGCCCCACGCCTCCGACGTGCGAAAGACGAGTTGCGCGACGTCCGGCGCGGTCTCCAGCCCGCTGATCACCTCGACCAGCCGCATGCGCATCGGCGGATTGAAGAAGTGCATCCCGACCACGCGCTCCGGCTGCTTCAGCCCGGCCGCCATCGCGGTGACCGAAAGCGACGAGGTGTTGGTGGCGAGGATGCAGCGCGGATCGACGATGGCTTCGAGGTCGCGCAACAGGCTGCGCTTGGCGTCCATGTCCTCCACGATCGCCTCGATCAAGAGGCCGCACTCGGCGAGCTCGGGCAGCGTGGCGGCACGCAGGCGCGCCGGGATCGCCGCGGCGTGTTCCGCCGACACCTTGCCCTTGTCCGCGAGCGCCTTCAGCGAACTGGCGGCCTGCGCGATCGCGCGCTCGACCGCGCCCGGCTGCGCGTCGACCATCAGCACGCGATGGCCGGCCTGCGCAGCCACCTGCGCGATACCGGCGCCCATCGCGCCGGCGCCGATGACGCCAACCACCACGCTGCGATCGAGGGCCTGGTCGGTCATTCGATCCTCACTGTCCACGCTCAATGTCCACGCTCAATGTCCACGGAAATGCGGCGCGCGCTTTTCCATGAAGGCGGCCACGCCTTCGCGATAGTCGTCCGACGCACCGAGCTCGCGCTGATAGTCGCACTCGACGTCGAGCGCCGCCGCAAGCGGAAGCTGCATCGCGCCCTCCATCGCCTGGCGCGTGCGCACGTAGCCGCGGGTCGGGCCGGCGGCGAGTTGCTTCGCGACGTTCATCACCGTCGGCATCAGTTCGTCGTCCTCGGTGCAGCGCCAGATCAGGCCCCACGCCTCGGCCTGCGCGGCCGAGAGCTTGTCGCCGAGCAGCGCGAGCCCCATCGCCCGCGCCGGACCGACCAGCCGCGGCAGCCACCAGGTGCCGCCGCAGTCGGGCACGAGGCCGATCTTCGCGAACGACTGGATGAACGAGGCGGACTTCGCGGCAAACACGAGGTCGCACGCGAACGGGATGTTGGCGCCCGCGCCGGCCGCCACACCGTTGACCGCGCAGATCGTCGGCATGTCGAGCGCGCGCAGCCGCAGCAGCAGCGGCTTGTAGTACGTCGCGATCGAGGTGCCGAGGTCGACCGGCGCGCCGCCGGGCGCGACGGCGCGGTCCGACAGGTCCTGCCCGGCGCAGAAGCCGCGCCCCGCGCCGGTCAGCACGAAGCAGCGGACCCGCGGGTCGGCGATGACCGCGTCGATCGCGGCGCGCACTTCGCCGTGCATCGCGGTCGTGAAGCTGTTCAGCCGGTCGGGCCGGTTGAGCGTCAGCGTTGCCACACCGTCCGCCACATCGAGGCGGACAGTCTCGAACGAATGCACCATCGGGAATGTCTCCTCGGCCGGGCCTGGCGCGTGCTGTCGAGCACCGCTTCCGTTTCGTTGACCGACCGTTCAATCGATAGTACCGTCGCCGCTTCCCGCAAGACAAGTATCGGGGCGGCCCCAGCAGCAAGCACCATGCCGCCGGCCCTGTCGTTGCCCCGGAGTTACCCTCGAATTGCCTCGAATGGCCCTGGAGACTCCCTTGACCCACCCCCTTTTCGAGAAACATCGCGCGACCCTCGACGGCGCGCTCGCCGCCATCCGCTCCCGCGGCTTCTGGTCGGCGTATCCCGAGCAGCCGAGCCCCAAGGTGTACGGCGAAACCGCGAACGACGACGGCAAGGCGAAGGCCGCCGCGTACGCCGGCAGGAACTTCGAACTCGACCAGCCCGGCATCGCCGACTGGATCGCCACCGAGCAGTCGCCGTACGGCGTGCCGCTCGACGTGAAGTATCCGAAGTGCGATCCGCAGGCGCTGGTCGATGCCGGCCTCGCCGCGATGGCCGAGTGGCAGAAGTTCGGCGTCGACGGCCGCACCGGCGTGTGCCTCGAAGCGCTCGCGCGCATCAACAAGGCCAGCTTCGAGATCGGCTACACGGTGATGCACACCACGGGCCAGGGCTGGATGATGGCGTTCCAGGCCGGCGGCCCGCACGCGCAGGATCGCGGGCTCGAGGCGGTTGCGTACGCGTACCGAGCGATGAGCGAGGTGCCGGCCGAGGCGCGCTGGGAGAAGCCGCAGGGCAAGAATCCGCCGATCGTGATGGAGAAGCGTTTCGAGGTCGTCGGCCGCGGTGTCGCGCTGGTCATCGGCTGCGGCACGTTCCCGACCTGGAACACGTATCCGGGCCTGTTCGCCGCGCTGGTCACCGGCAACCCGGTGATCGTGAAGCCGCACCCCAACGCGGTGCTGCCGGCGGCGATCAGCGTGAAGATCATCCGCGACGTGCTGCAGGAAAGCGGGCTCGACCCGAACCTCGTGACGCTGTTCGTCACCGACGATCCGATGCAGACCCAGGCGCTGGCGACCAACCCCGCGGTGAAGTCGATCGACTTCACCGGCAGCAACGCCTTCGGCCGCTGGCTGATGGACCATGCCCGGCAGGCGCAGGTCTACGCGGAGCTCGCCGGCGTGAACAACGTCGTGATCGAGTCGACCGACAGCTACAAGGCGATGCTGCGCAACCTCGCGTTCACGCTGAGCCTGTACTCCGGCCAGATGTGCACGACGACGCAGGACATCTTCGTGCCGGCCGGAGGCATCGAGACCGACGAAGGCGAGAAGAGCTTCGACCAGGTTGCCGCCGACCTCGGCGCGGCGGTCGGCAAGTTCCTGGCCGATCCCGCCGTCGCCACCGCCGTCCTCGGCGCGATCCAGTCGCCCGACACGCTGAAGCGCATCGACGAGGCGCCGCAGCTCGCGGAGGTCGTGCTGGCGTCGAAGAAGATCGACCACCCGGACTTCCCGAACGCGAACGTGCGCACGCCGGTGCTGCTGAAGAGCGACGCCGTGAACGAAGCCGTGTTCATGCAGGAGCGCTTCGGCCCGATCAGCTTCGTCGTGAAGGCGCGCGACTGGAAAGCCGCCGTCGCGCTGTCCGAGCGCGCGGTGAAGGAACACGGCGCGCTGACCGTGGGCCTGTACTCGATGAACCAGGAGGTCGTCGACGCGATGACCGAGGCGACGCTGCGCGCCGGCGTCTCGCTGTCGATCAACCTGACCGGCAACGTGTTCGTGAACCAGTCGGCGGCGTTCTCGGACTTCCACGCGACCGGCGCGAATCCGGCGGCGAACGCCAGCTACACCGACAGTGCCTTCGTCGCCAACCGCTTCCGCGTCGTCCAGCGCCGCTGGCACGCGGCCGTGTAGCGAGGAGCCGGCCGTGGCCTGCTACGAGATCAACGGACTGGTGCCGGTCGTCGACCCGACCGCCTTCGTGCACCCGATGGCGACGCTGATCGGCGACGTGATCGTCGGTCCCGGCTGCTACGTGGCGCCGGGCGCGAGCCTGCGCGGGGACTTCGGCCGGATCATCATGGAGCGCGGCAGCAACATCCAGGACTGCTGCGTGATGCACGGCTTCCCTGGGACCGACACGATCGTCGAGGAAGACGGCCACATCGGCCACGGCGCGATCCTGCACGGCTGCATCGTCAAGCGCAACGCGATGGTCGGCATGAACGCGGTGGTAATGGACGAGGCCGTCGTCGGCGAGGAAGCGATGGTCGCCGCGGGCGCCTTCGTGAAGGCCGGCATGGTGATCCCGCCGCGCGGACTCGCGGTCGGCGCGCCCGCGCGAGTGATCCGCACGCTGACCGACGACGACGTCAAGTGGAAGATGAGCGGAACGCGCAGCTACCAGGACCTCACGCTGCGCAGCCTCGCGACGCTGCGCGAGGCGACGCCGCTTACCGCGGTGGAACCCGACCGCAGGCGAATCACGATCGACGTCGAGGGCGTGGTGCCGCTCGTGGCGGTGAAGCGCGACTGATCCGGCTGCAGCCATCGCCGGTCCCGGCCCGAGCGGTTAACTTGCGCGTGCCTTGTTCCCCTTGTCCTCTGGCGTGACAAAGCCGATGGGACGCTTGGGCGGCTCCGGCGGCGTCATCAGGTCGCGCAGGGCATCGAAGACCTGCTTGAGTTGGGCCCGGGTGTTGCGACTGAAGACGTCCTGCTCGAGCGCGCGTGCCTCGGTCTTCCGTTCCCGTTCGTCGAGACGTCTCGTCAGCTCCCGATGGCTGCCGGCCAATTCCCTCAGCTGTACGAACGCACGAACCACATAGACGGAGACTTGCACCGCGCGCGGGGTGTTCAGCACCGTCGCCGCCATGATGGCGCCATGCTCCGTAAACGCGAGCGGCAGCTTGCGTCGGCCGCCCCAGCTTGATGTCGCAAATTGCGACATCAAGTCAGCGAGTTCCTCGGCGCTGAGTTCGAAGACAAAGTCAGCAGGAAACCGCGCCCGGTTCCGGCGCACCTGCTCATTCAGACGTCGAGTCTCCACGCCATAGAGGGCCGCCAGGTCGGAGTCGAGCAGAACCTTCTGCTCCCTCATGAGCAGAATTCGCCGAGTGATTGCCTGCAGTGGCATTGGCTGCACGCCGCTTGCCATGTTCCCTCCCGATCTGCGATCCAGCGTGAATCGCGGTTTCGAGAATCCAAACGGCGTCATGAGACGCCCTCCACCTGAAGTGCTCGGCTTCCAGCCCTGCTTCGGTTAGCCAAGGCTGTTCAGACCATTGACTTTTGGTTAGCTTTGAATGACCATATTGACCATATCTGCTTAGCCATTACTTACCAATGTATCCATCGCGTCTGATCCTCGATCAAATCGACCGCATCCTGCGAGAGGCCGCCTCCGCGCCTCCGCCGGCCCGGCCACCGGGCGGGTGGCTCAAGGCCGTGCGTAACGCGCTCGGCGTAAGTACGCGCCAACTCGCGAGCCGGCTCGGCGTCACCCACTCGGCTGTGGTCCAGGCCGAGGCCGCCGAAGTGAGCGGCACGATCTCAGTGAATCAGTTGCGCCTGCTTGCCGACGCCCTCGGCTGCGATCTGCGCTACGTGCTGCTGCCCCGCACCCCGCTGGCCGAGCAGGTCAACGCTCGGGCCGAGCGCAAGGCGCGCGAGCGCGTCGCCTCGCTGGCGCACTCGATGGCATTGGAAGCCCAGCGCCCAGACGGCGACTTCCTGGAAGGCCAGGTGGCGGAAGTCAAGGACGAACTGCTGCGCGGTCGGCGCTCGCGGCTGTGGGATTAGGCGACGCGCACACGCCGGGCTCGACGCCGCTCGATCCGAACGAGATCGACGGGCTGCTTCCGCCGCACATCGGCACGCAGGAAGAACTCAACCAGTGGGAGCAGGCCAACATCGGCCGCGCGCTAACGTGGCTCGCTTCCGCCCGTCGTCCCGACGTGCTGACGGAAGGCTTCGTTCGTGAACTGCATCGACGGATGTTCGACAGCACGTGGCGCTGGGCCGGGCGGTTCCGCGCGACGGAACGCAACATCGGCGTCGCGCCCGAACAGATCGGCCTGCGGCTGCGAAACCTGCTGGACGACACGCGCTACTGGCTGCAGAACGGGACGTACGCGCTCGATGAAACCGCCAGCCGCTTCCATCACAGGCTCGTCGCGATCCACAGCTTCGCAAATGGCAACGGTCGGCACGCGCGCCTGATCACCGACGTGCTGCTCACTGATCACGGAGCCGCGCCGTTCTCGTGGGGGCGCAGCGACCTCGTGCATGCGACCGACGCGCGCTACCGCTACCTCGCCGCCTTGCGCGCGGCCGATGGCGGCGATCTCAGCGCGCTGCTGGCGTTCGTCAGGAGCTGACGAGGGGACATCGCTGTCGCCGCTTTTCTGGTGAATACCCCGGCCGGTCAACTTCTGGCGCGAGCGCGGGAGACTGCCTTCCGCTGTTGTTGCACCGGCGCAGAGCCGCGCGGCCACTACTCGCGCCAGTACTGCTCGTCGGCCAGCGAGTGAGCACACTGAACAGTTCCATGAATACTGCCCAGCGTGTCCGGGCAGAGCGCCCGCGCCATCCACGCTTCCTCCGGTTTGATGGCGAAAGGCGCGTGCAGACCCGCGGGGATGGCCGGACGGAAGCCGCAGCGCGTGTAGTAGCGCGGGTCGCCCAGGACGAACACCAGTGCGATGCCGCGCCCGGCAAGCACTCGGCACCCGTGCTCGATCAGACCGCGCCCCACGCCGGATCGCTGGTGTGAAGGCAGGACCGCCAAGGGCGCCATCAATGCGCAACCGACCGGGCTGGAAGTTCCGACGAGGCGCAGCGCCGTGAAGAGCACATGGCCAACCTGCTCGCCTTCCGCCTCCGCAAGGAGCGACAGCGATGGCTGGGCGGAGGGATCGAGGAGCAGTCGGGCGACGAGCGCAGCCTCGTCGTCACGCTGGAATGCCAGCCGGTGGATACGCAGGACGTCGTCCACCTCCGCGGCAGTAGATTCACGGAACTGCATGATTGCGGGCCTCTCGATCTGCGGCGCGGCGGACTGAGCCGGGAGGATGCCGGCCGGCGTCTGGATCACCTGCCGGTCCTCCCAGCGCGCCCCCGGTCACTCCATCGCCACGATGGACGCGCCCGGATCCCGTTAAACGGCCGGTCCCGTACCGCGGCTCGAATGCCACACCGATACCACCTCGAGCCTGCCACAGCGAACCCGGTAGTAGACCCAGTAACGAATCCGGTCGAGGTGAAAGCGCCGGACGTTTGCAGAACTGGCTTGCGGCACCAACGCTCCGAGATTCGGCTGCTCAGCCAGCAGCGTCAGCGCCGCTTGCAGATCCCGGCTCACAGCTCCGGGCGCCGCTGTACGGTTCAGCGCCCACCACTCAGCGATACGGTCGAGTTCTCGTGCGGCTCGCCTGGTGACGTGCAGTTCGAGCGCCACGATCACTCATGGCGGCGCAACTGATCGAACAACTCCTGCCCCGAGATGGTCTCTCCGCGGTCAGCTTCTGCAAGACCCGCTTCCAGTTCAGCCAATTCATCGGCAGACAGGCTGATCGGGTGACCGGACTCGCCGGACAGCACGTAGACCTTTGCGCCCTCAGGCAGGCTGGCGTCGTCCAGGACGACCTTGCCCGATACGACGGTTCCGTGTGCGACTCTCATGTCGGCAGATGCTACTCCCGTCCCCTTCTCTGAACAGATTCGCGTGAGCGGTGCGGCACACACTCTGCAGCGATCAGCGCGCTTGGCCACCGAGTTGCATGATTGCGGACTTTCTCACGAAGCACAACGAAACCAACGTAGCCCTTCGTCAAGGACAGGAGACAGCATGACTCGCTACGTGATCGAACCGGACGTCGCGCTGGCCCTGGCGGCGCGGGAAGCTGAAATACCTTCTCGCCACCGCCTGTTCGCGCCCACGCTGCTGCGGTCGCAGGTGCTCGCTCAACTGTATGTCGAAGTGCAGCGCGGCGAACTGAGCCGGGAGGAAGCCAGCCGTCGCCTCGACTACCTGCGGGGACTCCCACTGCGCCTGCTGGGCGATCGCGTGCTGCAGCGGATGGCGTGGGACGTTGCCCTCGAACTCGGCTGGCCGGACACCTTCGTTGCGGAGTACGTAGCCCTGACGAAACTCCAGGCGGATGCGCTGGTGACGCGCGATCCTGCGCTTGCAAAGGCCGCGAGCAAGATGATCGCGGTGGCGACGATGGACGATCTGCTGAACTGACCGCACAACCTTTCCAGGTTCGAACGGAGGCTGGAGTGAAACTCAGAACGTACAAGGTGGTGGATGTGTTCACCAGCAGGCCGATGCTGGGCAACCCCGTCGCCGTCGTGCTCGACGCGGAGGGACTGGACACGGCCGACATGCAGGGCATCGCACGCTGGACCAATCTCTCCGAGACGACCTTCCTGCTGCCGCCCGCCACGACCGGCGCCGACTATCGCCTTCGGATATTCACGCCGCGCAGCGAGCTTCCGTTCGCCGGGCACCCCACCCTGGGCAGTGCCCACGCCGCGCTGCAGGCCGGACGCGTGAAGCCGCGTGACGGGAGGATCGTGCAGGAGTGCGGCGTGGGCCTGGTCGAACTCACGGTACAGGGCCAGGGGGAGAACCGTCGCCTGGCGTTCAACCTGCCGCCCGCCGCGGTGACACCGTTGCCGCCTGACGATGTCGATGAATTGGAGGCCGTGCTGGGCCGCGCCATCGTGCGCAAAGCGGCTCCCGCGATCGTCGACGTCGGCGCGGTGTGGGTCGTCGCACAGCTTTCGAGCGTGGCGGACCTGCTTGCCCTCGAGCCTGACTTTGCCCGGTCCGCCGCCTTCGAGCGGCGTCTCGGCGTGACGGGACTGTCTGTCTTCGCAGAGCTCGACGCCGGCGATGCGGCCATCGAGGTGCGTTCGTTCGCCCCGTCGTGCGGCGTGAACGAGGATCCGGTGTGCGGCAGCGGCAATGGCAGCGTGGCGGTCTTCCGTCGCGAGCGAGGATCGGTGGCCGCCGCGGGCGCCGCCTACACGGCCGCGCAGGGCCAGCGCGTCGGACGCGACGGGCGCATCGCGGTCGAGTTCGACGCCGAAGGGAGGATCATCATTGGCGGGGCATGCATCACGTGCGTCGACGGAACATTGCTTTGCTGATGGAGGACTCGGATGTCGACAAAGATGACGATCCTCATCGAGGACGAAGTCAGGAATCGACTCGATCGCCTGGCCAAGTCAACTCGGCGCAGCAAGTCGTCCCTCGCGGCGGAGGCGATCCGCGACTATGTCGCGAACAACGCGTGGCAGGTGGCAGAGATCCGCAAAGCGCTGAAGGAGGCCGATGCTGGCGACTTCGCCTCCGAGAAAGACGTCGCGGCACTCGCCAGGAAGTGGAAGTAGATGCTGGTCCGATGGCTCAGGACCGCGCTGCGCAACCTGGAGGATGAAGCGGCTTACCTCGCGGCCGATGATCCCGCGGCCGCGCGCCTCGTCGTCGGACACGCCCTGCGAGCGGTGAACCAGTTGGCCGAGCAACCCTCGCTGGGACGACGCGGACGCGTCCCCGGCACGCGCGAACTGGTCGTCGCCGACACTCGCTATCTCGTTCCTTACCGTGTCAGGCGGGACACCATCGAGGTGCTGCGCGTCTTCCATACTTCCCGCCGGTTGCCGACTCGCTAGTAGAGATCAGGACCCGAACGCCCGGTCCTGGGGTGATGGCAAGGATGACGGCGCGTAACCACCTCGCAGCCCTCGATCCCGAAGAAGGCCAGCAAGTCGGACTTCATCAGGCCGCGCTCAGTTCCTCTCGAAGGATCCGGCGCAGCGCCGCGGCTGTCAGTGGCTTCTCTTCGGCCGGCTTGCCCTGGGCCTTGGCGGCTGCCTCGCGCAAGGCAGCGTTGATCATCGTCTGATAGCCGATGCCCTCGGCCTCGGCGCGGGAGCGAAAGTACTCGAGGAGATCGTCGTCGAGCATGATCGTGATTCGGGTCTTCCCTTTGGAGGGAACGACGGCACCGCGCCGCCCCTTGCTGAAGTCGTACTCATTACGCATGGTATTGCTCCGTTTCACCCTTGCTGGCTTTCCGCGCTGAAATGAGGCGAACCCGATCGCCCCTCACGGTGTGGACAATGACCAGAATGCGCCCCAGAGCATCCATTCCCAAGGTGACGAAGCGTTGCTCACCTTCCGCGTCGGGGTCGTCGATGGTCACGGCGAACGGATCTCGAAGCGCCTGTTCCGCGTCCGCGAAGCTGACACGGTGTTTACGAACATTAGCTCGCGCCTTGGCCGGATCAAACTCGATGTCCACGGATTAATTATGCATATCGTATGCATATAGTCAAGTCTGGGCCGGTCATCCGGTTTCGGGCAAATCAGGAGGCGCACGCTGGCGTTGGAATCGAGCTTCGTCAGCCCGCCGCCCTCGCCGCCGCGATCGCTTCCTTCAGCGTCTCCAGGTCACCCACCTGGTTCGCCAGCAGCAGGATCAGCCGCGCGTTCAGCGCCGCGCTCTGTTCCTCGGTCAGGCCCGCATGGGCGTCGATCAACGCCTGGTAGAAGTCGTCCGGCCGCGCGATGTTGGGTTCGGGGTTCAACGCCATGTCAGTGTCCCTGCGCGCGCGCGAGCGCCGCGCGCACGCCGTCGACCGTGGGGGCCCGCCAGCGCGCGGCGACGTGCTGGTCGGGCCGCAGCAGGCAGGCCGTGCCCGGCCGCGCGTCGTAGCGGTGCTCGGCGTGGCCTTCGAAGTCGATCAGTTGTCCCTGCACCGCGCCCGACGAGGTGATGCGGACGACGCGCACGGCGTCGCCGAGTCCGGAGGCCAGCGCCCGCGCCGCATCGTCGTCGGCGTCGAACAGCAGCAGGTCGAAGCGCCCGCCGAGGTGATCGAGCAGCCAGCCCGCGTGGCCTTCCACCTGGACCGGCGCGTCCGCAGCCGGTGCGCCGGGGACCATCGCGCCGGCGAAGGCGTCGTGATCGGGCGTGGACAGCGGGCTCGCGCGGTGCGTAGTCGGCATCGACAGGCGCCCGCTGTTGACGAGCCTGCGCGCGAACGGATGCGTGCGCGACAAAGCGAGCACGGCGTCGCGGAAGGTGCGGCTGACCGCGCTCTTGGGCGTGATGAAGTCGGTCGCGCGTGTGGAGTTGAGGAGGTTCTCGTCGGCCGCCTCGACCCGCTCGCTGTCGTAGCTCGCGAGGAGCGTGGCCGGCGACTCCCCGCGCAACACGCGTGACAGTTTCCAGACAAGATTGTCCACGTCCTGGAAGCCGGAATTGGCGCCGCGCGCGCCGAACGGCGACACCTGGTGCGCGGCATCGCCCGCGAACAGCACGCGGCCGTGGACGAAGCGGTCGAGGCGCCGGCACTGGAAGGTGTAGACGCTGACCCACTCCAGTTCGAACGGGCGGTTGTCGCCGAGCATCGCGCGGATGCGCGGGATCACGCGCTCGGGCTGCTTCTCTTCCTCGGGATCGGCGTCCCAGCCGAGCTGGAAGTCGATGCGCCAGACGTCGTCGGCCTGCCGGTGCAGCAGCACCGACTGGCCGGGATGGAACGGCGGATCGAACCAGAACCAGCGCTCGGTCGGGAACTCGCCCTTCATGTGCACGTCGGCGATCAGGAAGCGGTCGCGGAAGACCTGCCCCTTCCACTCGAGGCCCATGAGGTCGCGCAACGCGCTGCGCGCGCCGTCGGCCGCGATCACGTAGTCCGCCTCGATCGCGTAGCGTCCGTCCGGCGTCTCGATGTCGACCCGGACGCCGTCGTCGCGCGCATCGATGCCGACCGCCTTGTTCTTCCACCGCACGCCGTGGCCGAGTTCAGCGAGCCGCGCCACCATGCACTCTTCCAGGTGGTACTGCTGCAGGTTCACGAAGGCCGGGCGCTTGTGGCCGGGCTCGGGCAGCAGGTCGAACTGGTACGCGAGCTCGTCGCGGAAGAAGACCTTGCCGACCTTCCACTCGATGCCGCGCGCACAGATGGCGTCGCCGCAGCCGAGCCGGTCGAGGATCTCGAGCGCGCGCTTGGCGTAGCAGATCGCGCGCGAGCCGACGCTCACGGTGTTGTTGTCGTCGACGAGGATGAAGTCGATGCCGTGCAGCGCCAGGTCGATCGCGGCCGCGAGCCCGATCGGGCCGGCGCCGACGATCGCCACCTGCGTGCGCGCAACGCCGCCGGCCGCCAGCTCGGGCGGCTTCAGGTACGGATACTCGGGCGCCT
>CAYGXL010000049.1:0-15298 GCA_964353935.1 uncultured Burkholderiaceae bacterium
CCTCGACGCAGTCCTGCGGGCCTTCGAGGGCGGCGATCGATGCCACCTGGATCGGCGTGAAGGTGCCGTAGTCGTGGTAGCTCTTCATGCGGCCGAGCGCGGCGACGAGGTCCTTGTTCCCGACCATGAAGCCGATGCGCCAGCCGGCCATGTTGTAGCTCTTGCTCATCGTGAAGAACTCGACGGCCACATCGCGCGCGCCGGGCACCTGCATGATGGACGGCGCCCGGTTGTTCGGGTACATCTCGTCGTAGCAGATGTCCGCGTACGCGAGGTCGTGCACGACGTAGATGCCGTGCTGCCTCGCCAGGTCGACGACCCGATGGAAGAACTCCATCTCGACACACTGGGCGGTCGGGTTGCTCGGGAAGCCGAGGATCATCATCTTCGGCTTCGGGAACGACTCGCGGATCGCGAGCTCGAGCTCGGCGAAGAAGTCGACCCGGCCGTCCATCCGCACCGAGCGGATGTCGGCCCCCGCGATGATCGCGCCGTAGATGTGGATCGGGTAACTCGGGTTCGGCACCAGGACGATGTCGCCGCGATCGAGCGTGGCCAGCATCAGGTGCGCGAGGCCTTCCTTCGATCCGATCGTGACGATCGCCTCGGAGTCCTCGTCGATGTCCACGTCGTAGCGGGCCTTGTACCAGGTGCTGATCGCGCGGCGCAGCCGCGGGATGCCCTTCGAGACCGAGTACCCGTGCGTGTCCTGCCGCTGGGCCGCTTCCACCAGCTTGTCGACGATGTGCTTCGGCGTCGCCCCGTCGGGGTTGCCCATGCTCATGTCGATGATGTCCTCGCCACGGCGCCGGGCGGCCATCTTCAACTCGCCCGTGATGTTGAATACATAAGGTGGAAGGCGCTTGATGCGCGGAAACTCGACCATCGATCCCCAGCCCTGAAAGAGTTGCAAGCCCGCCAGCCGAGACGAAAAATCCGCGGACCGGGGCTCGCTTTTGCGCTGCAACGTGTGCCTATAATGTACTCGAAGACTCTGACTCGCCGCCTCCGCATCCGGAGGGCGGATACAGGAAGCCTCGGGCGAATTGAAACTGCACGCGGATACGCCGACAGCGCTCAACACCGTTACTGCCTACGGTCCCGGCTTCATCGAAATCAACAAGGTTCGTCATGTCTCGGCCGTTCTGCTGACGCCCGACCGCGTCGAGCCGTGGGCTGTCGCCTCATTCGAGGCGTTGGCCGAGGCGGACCTCGAACGCCTGCGCGCGCTGGACCCAGAGGTGGCGCTGCTGGGCACCGGCTCCCGTCAGCGCTTCCCTCACCCTCGGCTGTCACGCACGCTGAACGAGGCACGCATCGGTCTCGAGGTGATGACCACCGCGGCCGCCTGCCGCACCTACAACATCCTGATGGCCGAGGGCCGCAAGGTTGCCGCGGCACTGCTGCTCGAAAGCGAGTCATGACCGTCGCCGTCGGCAAGATCGTCCCCGATTTCACCGCGGCCTCGACCGGCGGCGGGTTCCACCTCAAGTCACAGCGCGGCAAGACCGTGGTGCTTTACTTCTATCCGAAGGACAACACGCCCGGCTGCACGACCGAAGGGTCGGACTTCGCCAGGAGCCACGCGAAGTTCCTCGAGGCCGGCGCGGTGGTGGCCGGCGTCTCGCGCGACAGCCTGAAGTCGCACGACGGGTTCAAGGCCAAGATGAAGTTTCCGTTCGAACTGATTTCGGATCATGAGGAGGCGCTGTGCAACCAGTTCGGTGTCATGAAGATGAAGAACATGTACGGCCGCCAGGTGCGGGGCATCGAGCGCAGCACGTTCGTGATCGATCCCTCCGGCAAGCTCGCGCGCGAGTGGCGCGGCGTGAAGGTGCCGAACCATGTAGATGAAGTACTCGCCTGTGTACAGACGCTTGCCTGACCGACCGATTCACCCCTGACGGATTCATCCCACCGCTGATGCCACTGCCGAAAGCGCCGACCAAGCCCGCTGCCATCCTCGTCCCCGTCCCGACCGCTCCGGCTCGCGTGGACCGCATCCCGCAGGAACCCGAAGCGCGTGGCCCGGAAACACCCGTCTCGCGTCCCGCCCCCGCCACACGCCTGGCAGTCGTCGAATCGAAGCCCAAGGGCACGGGCCGCAAGGCACGCGCGGTCGAAACGCCGAAGCTCTTCGTGCTCGACACCAACGTGCTCCTGCACGATCCGACGAGTCCCTTCCGGTTCGAGGAGCACGACATCTTCCTGCCGATGATGACGCTGGAGGAACTCGACGCGCACAAGAAGGGCATGAGCGAGGTGGCGCGCAGCGCGCGGCAGGTGTCGCGGACGCTCGACTCCCTCGTGGCCTCGTGCAAGACGCCGATCGAGGAAGGCATTCCGCTGTCGGCGCTCGGAAACAAGGACGCCGCGGGACGGTTGTTCTTCCAGACGACCGCGGCGGAGGCCTCGCTGCCCGCCAGCCTGCCGGCCGGCAAGGCGGACAACCAGATCCTCGGCGTCGTCCGGACACTGAAGGATCGCCACACGGACCGCGAAGTCGTGCTGGTGTCCAAGGACATCAACATGCGCGTCAAGGCGCGCGCGCTCGGCCTGCCGGCCGAGGACTACTACAACGACAAGGTGCTCGAGGACACGGACATCCTCTACACCGGCCTCCTCCAGCTGCCCGCGAACTTCTGGGACAGGAACGGCAAGGGGATGGAGTCGTGGCAGCACGGTGGCTACACGTTCTATCGCATCACGGGCCCGATCGTCGCCGACCTGCTGGTCGGCCAGTTCGTCTTCCTCGAGAACGGCTCGAGCTTCTACGCGCAGGTGCGCGAGATCCGCGGCAAGTCGGCGGTGCTGCGCGTGCTCCGGGATTACACGCACGCGAAGAATGCAGTGTGGGGCGTGACCGCGCGCAACCGCGAGCAGAGCTTCGCGCTGAACCTGCTGATGGATCCGGAGTGCGACTTCGTCACGCTGATCGGCCAGGCCGGCACCGGCAAGACGCTGCTGGCGCTCGCGGCCGGCCTGTCGCAGACGCTGGAAACGAAGCGCTTCACCGAGATCATCGTCACGCGCGCCACCGTGCCGGTGGGCGAGGACATCGGCTTCCTGCCCGGCACCGAGGAAGAGAAGATGGCGCCGTGGATGGGCGCGCTCGAGGACAACCTCGAAGTGCTGAACAAGACCGACGACGCGGCAGGCGAGTGGGGCCGCGCCGCCACCAACGACCTGATCCGCACGCGCATCCGCATCAAGTCGCTGAACTTCATGCGCGGCCGCACGTTCATCAACAAGTACCTCATCATCGACGAAGCGCAGAACCTGACGCCGAAGCAGATGAAGACCCTGATCACGCGGGCGGGGCCTGGTACCAAGGTCGTGTGCCTGGGCAACATCGCGCAGATCGACACGCCCTACCTCACGGAGGGCTCGTCGGGCCTGACGTACGTGGTCGACCGCTTCAAGGGCTGGCAGCACTCGGGGCACGTGACGTTGCAACGGGGCGAGCGTTCGCGACTGGCCGACCACGCAGCGGAGATCCTCTAGCACGCCGGATCCCGCGCCTCGGTCGTTTCACGCTCCGGCACGCGCTGAACGGTTGCGGTAACGTCATTCATGGCCGAACCCATCCTGTTAACCACGACGCGCGTTTCGACGTTCCTCGGCGCGCATCTGCTCACGGCGGCCAGCGGCTTCTTCTTCGAACGCGACGACCGCCTGTTCCTCGTGACGAGCCGGCACGTGCTGTTCGACCAGCCGACGGCGCATCTGCCCGATCGGATCGAGATCCCGATCCACCTCGACGCGCACGACCTCACGCGGTTCGCCACTGTGTCGGTTGACCTGTATCGCGCTGGACAGGGCGTCTGGCGCCAGGGCCGGGATCAGGGCGGCGAGGTCGACGTCGCCGTGATCGAGATCGACCGCGCGCTGCTGCCGGCGTCGGCTCAGCTGCGCTGCTTCAGGCCCGATCACCTCCAGCGTTCGCTGGAGGAACTGGAAGTCGGGACCACGCTGCAGATCGTCGGCTTCCCCCTTGGCTTCTACGACACGGTTCACCATCTTCCCGTCGTCCGGCAGGCGGCCATCGCCTCGTCGTTCGGGGTCCGCTTTCAGGGCGAGGGGTGTTTCCTCACCGATGCGCGTACGCATCGCGGGATGAGCGGCGCTCCGGTCGTGCTGCGCACCGACGGGCCGCCGGGTCTTCCATGGAAGCTCCTCGGAGTGCACTCGTCGATACTGGACATGCGCACGCGCGACCCGCAGATCGACGACGCGCTCGGCCTGAATGTCGCGTGGTACGCGGACATGCTGATGGTGCTGACGTCCGAGCCGGAGTCCCGGTAGGCCGTCCTCGCCAGCGTTGCGCTTTCCCGGGACGAAAAAAAACCGCGGCGAGCCGCGGTTTCTTCTTGCAGCGAAATCCTTAGATAACCTGGATCTGCGATGCCTGCGGACCCTTGGGTCCGTCTTTGGTGACGTACTGCACACGCTGGCCTTCAGTCAGCGACTTGAAGCCGCCGGCCTGGATCTCGGAGAAGTGTGCGAACAGGTCCTTGGAGCCATCTTCCGGCGTGATGAAGCCGAAGCCTTTGGCGTCGTTGAACCACTTGACTGTACCTTGTGCCATTTTCTCGTTCCTTGATGGTGAGAAGAAATTCACCGCAGGAAATGCCCGGCGGCGAGCGAACGATCAAGAAACGTGAACTGGGGAGAACTCAGAATCCGCTCTACAGCGGACGGGAGATAACCTAGAACAAGCGCGACTTAAACCGAAAGCACGCGAAAGGTACGCGAAGACGGGTTCCGTGTCGAGGACTATTTTTCCGTCCATGAGGGCTTGAAATGAGGAACAGCCCGCTTCGCGCGCCTGGCGCGGCCCGGGTTCCACACTCTCACTGCCGAACCGACACCATCCGCGCAACCAGTTCCTCGTAGCGCTGCGCGCCCTCGTCGAATCCAGACACTGCCTGGGCCCGCATGCGCGCGCGCGAGGTTGCCGACCAGCCATGCAGACCTGCCAGCGGCGTGTACTCGTTGTCGGCCGCGTCAGCACCGATCAGATCGTCGGTTCCAAGCAGGACGTATACCGGCCGCTCCGAATCGTCCGACAGCAGGACGAACGCCAGGCCCGCGAACGAGTCCCCGCTGCGATACCCAACGTAGCGCTCGACTGCGGCAGCGCCGCTCCTGACCGAAGCGCCCGTTCGCGCATGCCCCTTGCTGTCGGTCATGGGCTCGGCACGGAATCCCTTCACTCCCGCCGACGCCTTGGCCGCGGACTCCGCGCTGAGGTCGTAGCGGCGCGCGAGCTCGGCGGCCAGATCTCCAAGTTGCTCCGCGGCCCGCGCTTCCGCCCGAATCTCGCTGCGCGGACGCTTGCGCCGGGGCGCAGCCTTCGGGGTCGGCAGTCTCGACCGGATCCGCACCTCCAGATCTACGGCCGTGGCCTCCGAGACTCGCCCGCTGGTCAGCTGCGTCCGGAGGTTGTCGAGCAGGTTCGCCAGTTGCGCCTTGTCGAGCGCGGCCAGACGCTCATCGGTCCACACCACCAGGCTCGGCGGCGTGTAGGTCGGCTTGAGCGGAACGTTCTTCGCCTTGCTCATGTTGCTCCAGTTCCTCGACGAGGCGCCGAACAGCGCCTAAACGCCCGAGTATGGGCGCAATCTACATTTCGCGCTCGCGCGACGCTGGGCGCGATGTTTGCAGCCCGTCGTCTGCCTGGAAGACAGGTCCGCAAGCGCTGCTGGCAACTACTGAATGACGATGGCCGCGACGAAGACGCCGATCATCGTGAAGGCGACCGCGATCTTGATGACGGTGCCGACGAGCAATCCGAGCCAGGTGGCCACTCCGACCTTGCCGGCTCTCAGTGCGTCCCTGTGCGCGATGAACTCGCCGATGGCCGCGCCAACGAGCGGCATGAACACAAGCCCGACGAGCCCGGTGAAGATGCCCGCCACCGTTCCGAGCGCGGCACCGATGATTCCCTGCCGGCTCGCCCCTGCCCGCTGGGCGGACATCGACGCGGCCACGTAATCGACGACCAGCCCGATCAGCGCCAGGACCGCCAGCACCCCGAGCGTCCAGCCGCCGATGCGCTGGAAGTCCTCGGCCCATGCGGCGAGCAGGACGCCCGCGAAGATCAACGGCACGCCGGGCAGAGCGGGCAGCACCGTGCCCACCGCGCCGACGATCACGAGCAGGACGGCAAGAACCCAGAGGAACCCGGTCATCGGCTCAGCCGCTCAGCGCAGCGCAAGCGCTTCGACATCCGCCGCCGCGTGTTTGCACTTGTCGGTCAGCTCCTCGAGCAGTTCGTAGATCGATCGCAGCTTCACCAGCTGGCGGGCATCCTGCTCCTCGCGAAACAGCCGCGACATCGCCGCGCGCATGACGTGGTCCGCCTGCGCTTCGAGCTGGTCCACTTCCTCGCACAGCGCCAGCGCCTGCCGCGGATCGTCGGTCGTACACAGCGCGCCGACGGCCTGCTGCAACTTGCGCGCTGCCTGCACGCCGAGGTCGGCGAGCCGCTGCGCGTCGGCGGTCACCGATGTGACGTGATACAGGTGCAGGGACTGCGCCGCGTCTTCCGTGAGATCGAGCACGTCGTCGAGGCTGTTGAGCAGCCCGTGGATCGCCGCGCGGGGGAACGGCGGAAAGAGCGAGCGGCGCAGCAGCGCCTGCGACTCGTCGACGACGCCATCGGCGCGCTTCTCGATCGCTTCGATCTCGCGCACGCGGCCGCCCGGATCGCTCACGTCGACGAGCAGTTGCGCGAGGGCCTCGACGCCTTCAACGCACAGGCCGGCCTGGGTCTGGAACAGCGCAAAGAACCGGCGGTCGCGCGGAATGAGCTTCCGCAGGAGACTGCGCACCGGACGACGGCGCTCGGCACGCTCGGTACGATCGGCTCGTTCGGGCACGAACTGGGACGTCATTGATATCCGGAGCTGCGCGCCAGGTTCTCGAACCGCGTGTAGTGCCCGTCGAACCGGAGGTTGACGCGCCCGATCGGGCCGTTGCGCTGCTTGCCGATGATGATCTCGGCCACGTTCTTGTCGTTCGTGTCCGGGTTGTAGACCTCGTCGCGGTAGATGAACAGGATCAGGTCCGCGTCCTGCTCGATCGCGCCCGATTCGCGCAGGTCGGACATGACCGGACGCTTGTCCGTGCGCTGCTCCACGGTGCGGTTCAGCTGCGACAACGCGATCACCGGCACCGCAAGCTCCTTCGCCAGCGCCTTCAGGCCGCGCGAGATCTCCGAGATCTCGGTCGCGCGGTTCTCGCCCATCGAGTTGGCGCTCATCAACTGCAGGTAGTCGACGATGATGAGGCCGAGGCGACCGCAGGTGCGGGCGAGCCGACGCGCGCGCGCGCGCAGGTCGATCGAGTTCATCGCCGGCGTCTCGTCGATGAACAGCGGCGCCTCGTGCATCTTCTGGATCGCCGCGGTGAGCTTCGGCCAGTCCTCGTCGAAGAGCCGACCGGTGCGCAGGCGCTGCTGGTCGAGCCGGCCAACCGAGCTCAGCATCCGCAGGGCGAGCTGCCCGGCGCCCATCTCCATCGAGAAGACCGCGACCGGCATGCCCTTGTCGATGGCGACGTGCTCGCCGATGTTCAGCGCCAGGGAGGTCTTCCCCATTGCGGGTCTGCCGGCGATGATCACAAGATCTCCCGGCTGAAGTCCGGACGTCTTGGAGTCGAGATCGGTGAACCCCGTCGGCACACCGGTGACGTCCGAAGGATCCGCGCGCTCGAACAGTTCCTGGATGCGCTCGACGACCTTGGTCAGCAGCGGCTGGATCTCCTGGAATCCCTGCCGGCCGCGGGCGCCCTCTTCCGCGATCTGGAAGACCTTGGTCTCGGCCTCGTCGAGGATCTGCTTCGTCTCGCGGCCAGCGGGGTTCAGGGCGCTCGTCGCGATCTCGTCCCCCGCCGTGACCAGGCGGCGCAGCACCGAGCGATCGCGCACGATCTCCGCGTAGCGGCGGATGTTGGCCGCCGTCGGCGTGTTCACGGCGAGCGTGTTGAGGTAGATGAGGCCACCGGCGTCGTCGGCCTTGCCGGTGTTGCGCAGCGCCTCGTAGACCGTGACCGCGTCCGCGGGCTTGCTGCCGTCGATCAGCCTGCTGATGGCACCGAAGATCAGCTTGTGATCCTGCCGGTAGAAGTCGGGAACGCCGACCAGGTCGGCAATGCGGTCCCATGCGGCGTTGTCGATCAGCAGCCCGCCAAGGACGGCCTGCTCGGCCTCAATGGAGTGCGGCGGGGTGCGGAGGGCCGCGAGTTGCGGATCGACTGGCTGGTTCACGGGGCGGGAAGGCGCGAAGGAAGCAGGACGGCTGGCTCCGCCACTATACAAGCGACGGCGCCTCGGATTTCGAGCCTTCGCACCCCCGGAAAGCGCAACGGCGGCCCGAAGGCCGCCGTTGCGCTGGATCAGTCCCGACAGTGGCTCAGGCCTGCTCGCCCACCACGGTCACGGTCACTTCCGCAACGACATCCGTGTGCAGCGCGACGCTGATCGTATGCTCGCCGACGGCTTTCAGCGGGCCCTGCGGCATGCGGATCTGCGCCTTGTTGACCTGGAAACCCTGCTTGGTCAGCGCTTCCGAGATGTCGTAGTTCGTGACGGACCCGAACAGGCGGCCGTCGACACCGGCCTTCGCCGTGATCCTGACGGTCGTTCCGTTCAGCTTCCCGCCTTCGGCCTGCGCCGCGGCTAGGCGATCGGCCTGGGCCTTCTCCAGGTCGGCTCGGCGCGCTTCGAATTCCTTGATCGCGGCGTCGGTGGCGCGACGCGCCTTGCCCTGCGGGATCAGGAAGTTGCGCGCGTAGCCTTCCTTGACCTTGACCACATCTCCGAGCTGGCCCAGGTTGATGACTCGTTCCAGGAGGATGACTTGCATGTTCGTTCTCCCGTTCAGTGCGTGTCGGTGTACGGCAGCAGTGCGAGGAAGCGCGCGCGCTTGATCGCCGTGTCGAGCTGGCGCTGGTAGTGCGCCTTCGTGCCGGTCAGGCGGGCCGGTGTGATCTTGCCGTTCTCGCCGATGAAGTCGCGCAGCGTCTCGATGTCCTTGTAGTCGATCTGGTCGACCTTCTCCGCCGTGAAGCGGCAGAAGCGCTTGCGCTTGAACAGCGCGTTCTGCTTGTCGCCGCGCTTCGGCTTGCCCTTCCCCTTGCCCTTGCCTCGTGCTCCAAATGCCATTTCAGACTCCCTCAGTTTTCTTCGCTTCTCGCGTATTCAGTGATGTGGACGATCAGTCGGCTGGAGCGGCGGCTCTTCGGTGCAATGAACCCGGCGACGTCGAGGGCCTTGCCCAGCGGCTCACGGTCCAGGGCGATGGCCACCGGCCCCACCGCGATCGCCGGGAACTCGAATCCCAGCTGCCGCTCGATGCCTGCCTCGCTGACCGCGCCGTCGTGGCGCAGGCTCAGTTCCGCGACCGGAATGCCTGCCGGGGTGTAGCGCAATGCGCTCTTCGCCACCGGTGCCGCCCGAAGCCGAACCTGGTTCACGCGCTCGTCGTTGCTCGCCTCTCCTGCGCTTGTCAGGCCGCCGTGGCCGCCTGCGCCGGAGCCGCGACCGGAGCCGGAGCCGGAGCCGGAGCTGCCGCAGTGGACGTGTCGGAAGCGGCCTTCTTCGCCTCTTCGCGCTCGACCACCTTCATCATCGGCGAGGCGATGGTCTCGGCCTTCTTCATCTTGATCGTCAGGTGGCGCAGCACGGCGTCGTTGTAGCGGAAGCCGTTCTCGAGTTCGTCGAGCGTCTTGCCGTCGCACTCGATGTTCATCAGGACGTAGTGCGCCTTGACCAGCTTCTCGATCGGATAGGCGAGCTGGCGGCGGCCCCAGTCTTCGACACGGTGCACCGTGCCCTTGCTGCCGATGATCAGCGTCCGGTACCGCTCGATCATCGCGGGCACCTGCTCGCTCTGATCCGGGTGGACGATGAAACAGATTTCGTAATGACGCATTCGACGGTTCTCCTTGTTGCCCCTTTCGGGTCCCTGTGGATTGAAGCCACCCGCGGCGTCGTCCGCGGTGTGGCAAGGAAGCTCATGGTCCGATGCTGCAGTGAATGTGGACGCAAGAGCTTGAAAAGCCTGCGATTCTAGCCCGGAACGGCGGTCGCGGACAAGCGTCCGCCGGCGAGACTAGTGCGCCGCCTCCAGCAGCCGGGGCAGCACTTCGGCCGCCTTCCCCTTGATGCAGACGGCAGCGAGTTGGTCGAGGTCGGTCGGCTCGGGGTTCACCGTGATCACGACGGCGCCTGCCCTGCGCGCGCTCCCCGGAAGACCCGCCGCCGGGTAAACGAGGCCGGAGGTGCCGACCACGAGCATCACGTCGCAGTCTTCCGCTGCCGCGACAGCCTCGTCCAGGGCCGTGGGATCGAGCATCTCCCCGAACCAGACGACCGCGGGACGAAGCCAGGCACCGCAACGCGGGCACCGGGGCGGCTCGCCGGGCGGAAGCCGTGCCGGCGAGTCCTGCGAGAACCCGCATTGCTCCAGGCAAACCGTGCGCATGATGTTGCCGTGCAGTTCGATCAGGTGCGTGCTCCCCGCACGCGCATGCAGGCCATCGACGTTCTGCGTGATCACGCCAAGCCGCTCGAAATGCGCCTCGGCCGCCGCGAGCGCCCTGTGGCCGGCATTGGGTTGTGCCTGGTCGACCAGGGTGCGCCGCCATGCGTACCAGCGCCAGACCAGCGACGGATCGGCCCGGAAGCCTTCCTCCGTTGCCAGCTGCATCGGATCGAACTGCGCCCACAGTCCGGTTTGCGTGTCGCGGAACGTCGGTATTCCGCTCTCGGCGGAGATGCCGGCGCCCGTCAGGACCGCAACCCTGCGCGCCTCGGCGAGCCGCTGCCGCGCAATGGCGATGGCGTCGTTCACGCGCGCGCCGGAAGCCGCGGGTCCATCACCGCGAACCACAGCGGCGGCAGCAGCGCGAGCAGGACCATCGTGGGATAGCCCGCCGGCAACTGCGGCGCATTCGCAACCGTCCGCAGCTGCTCAAACGGCCTGTTCATGTGCGCGTGGTGGTCCGAGTGCAGTTGCAGGTTGAACAGGACCCAGTTGCTCACCGCAAAGTCCGCGTTCCAGGAGTGCCCTTCGCGCACCGGCTCGTAACGGCCGTCGACACGTCGCCGCAGCAGCCCGTAGTGCTCGACGTAGTTGATGATCTCGAGCAGCACGAACGCCCATATCGCCTGCACGCCAAACAGCAGCGCGCCCTGCGGACCCGAGACGCGCCATGCGAGCGCGAGCAGACCGGCCGACAGCAGGGAACCGCTCAGGACCCAGTTCGACGGGTGCCATGCGGACCGGCCCCGTCGCCCCAGGCGCATGCGTTCGAGCCGCCACGCGTGGCGAAAGCTGCCGACGACCGACCGCGGGATGAAGCGATACACCGACACGCCTCGCGGCGCCGTTGCGGGGTCGTCCGGCGTCGCGACACGCACGTGATGGCCTCGCACGTGCTCCACGAAGAAGTGGCCGTAGGCCACGCTCACGAGCAACGCCTTCGCGATCGTCCGGTCGAGCCGCGACGAGCGATGTCCGAGCTCGTGCGCGATCGTGATGCCAATCCCGCCTGTCACCGTGCCGACGGCGAGCGCGAACACGAGCAACTCGCTCAACGGCAAGCCTGGCGCGAGGCGGACGGCGCCGATCAGCAGCACGGCCTGCAGCGGCAACTGCAATCGGGGAATCCATCGCACGAACGGAATCGGGCGCGGCCGGCCGTCGTCGCGGCGGGGGCGGCCGACCAGCGCGTCGATCAGGGGGATCGCGACGAAGGCGACCGCGATCGATGCCCAGGGTGCGCCGATCTCGACCCAGTGCAAGGGCATCAGGGTGAAGAACGCGAGGAACAGGACGCCGAAGAGGGTCGCGAGCACGCCGGGATGGTGCACGCACCAGCAGGCCAGAGCAAGGCGAAGAGCGAGCTGGAAGCGTGCCGGCGAACCGCGTGCCCTAGGCGGCGCTCGCGCGCCGCTGCCGCACTGCTTCGTAGAGGCAGATGCCGGTCGCGACCGACACGTTGAGGCTTTCGATCTGCCCGATGATCGGAATGCTCGCCAGCGCGTCGCACCGCTCGCGCGTGAGGCGGCGCAGCCCGGTGCCCTCCGCGCCGAGGACCCACGCCAGCGGACCGGTCAGGTCCAGGTCGAACAGCGACTGTCCGGCCTCGCCTGCCGCACCCACCAGTCGAACGCCTGCGTCCCGCAGGTCGTCCATCGCCCGGGCCAGGTTGGTGACGGCGATCAGCGGAACGGCCTCGGCGGCCCCCGCGGCCGCCTTCAGCGCCGCCGGCGTCAATCCCACCGAGCGGTCGCGCGGAACGATCACCGCCTGCACCCCCGCGGCGTCGGCCACGCGAAGGCACGCGCCAAGGTTGCGCGGGTCCGTCACGCCGTCGAGCAGCAGCAGCAGCGTGCCGGGTCCGACGTCGTTGACCACGTCGTCGAGGCTCAGCGACTCGTCGAGGTGCGCGGCGACAGCCACCACGCCCTGGTGCGGAGCCTCGCCTGCCAGGCCGCGCAGGCGCTCCGGATCGGCCGCGACGACCTTCACCTTCAGTTCCGCCGCGCGTTGCTGCAATTGCGCCATGCGGCCGTCCCGGCGGCGGGCATCGACGTAGAGAGCCTCGATCGTCTCCGGCGCATGGCGCAGGCGCGCGCTGACCGCGTGGAAGCCCGCGAGAATCCGCTTGGCGGTCATCACCGCGCCCGCTTGCCCACGCGCACCTTCACCTTGCGCGCCGTGCTGCCGGTCTTGTCCTTCTTGCCGACCTTGTGCAGCTGGCCGCGACGGACTTCGCGCCGCTGCGCGATCTTGGCCTGGCGATCGCGCCGTTCCTCGACGGTCTCGCCGCGCTTCTTGTCCTTCTCGCGCGGCTCCGCCGGGCCGGCGAGCAGCGCCTTGCGCGTGTCGCCCTTGACCATCCGGAACTCGATGCGCCGCGCCTCGAGGTCGACCCGCGCCACCTGCACCGTGAGCCGGTCGCCGAGCCGATAGCGCAGGCCGGTGCGCTCGCCGCGCAGTTCGTGCAGGGCCTCGTTGAAGAGGAAGTACTCGGAACCGAGTTCGGAAACGTGCACGAGCCCCTCGACGTAGAGATCGTCGAGCACGATGAAGATGCCGAACGGCGCCACCGAGCTCACCGTGCCGCTGAAAGTCTCGCCAACGCGCTCACGCATGTAGTAGCTCTTGAGCCACGCCTCGACGTCGCGCGAAGCGTCGTCGGCGCGGCGCTCGTTGGCCGAACAGATGAGCCCCAGTTTCTCCCACGCCGCGTTCGCCTCGTTGGGCGCCCCGTGCTTGCGGGCCTGCGCATTGCGCAACGCGACGCGCGCGGCGAGCGGCGCCGACGCGGCGTCCGGCGCGCCACTCACCACCGGTGCATACGGCTTCTTCTCGAGGATCGCCTTGATCGTCCGATGCACCAGCAGGTCCGGGTAGCGGCGGATCGGCGAGGTGAAGTGCGTGTAGGCCTTGTAGGCGAGCCCGAAGTGCCCCGAGTTGTGCGGGCTGTAGATCGCCTGCTGCATCGAGCGCAGCAGCACCGTCTGCAGCAGCTGCGCATCGGGCCGCTGGCGGACCTTCTTCAGCAGCTGCGCATAGTCGGACGGCTCCGGTTCGTCGCCGCCTTCCAGGTGAAGACCCAGGGTCTTCAGCAGCGTGCGCACGTTCGCCAGCCGCTCGGGCGTCGGTCCCTCGTGCACGCGATACAGGCTCGGCTGCTTGCCGCGCGCGAGGAAGTCCGCCGTGCAGACGTTCGCCGCGAGCATGCACTCCTCGATCAGCTTGTGCGCGTCGTTGCGCATGCGCGGCAGGATCTTCTCGATGCGTCCGTTCGGATCGCACACGATGTACGTCTCGGTCGTCTCCAGGTCGATCGCGCCGCGCGCCTCGCGCGCCTGCGCCAGCACCTCGTAGAGCGCGTACAGGTTCTGCAGGTGCGGCATCAGGTCGCCGACCCGCTGCGCGGCACGCGAGCCCGGAACGGAGAGCGCCTCCCACACGTCCGTATACGTCAGGCGCGCGTGGGAATGCATCACCGCCGGGTAGAACTGGTAGGCGTCGATCACGCCCTTGGCGGTGATGACGGCATCGCACACCATGACGAGGCGGTCGACATTCGGGTTCAGCGAGCACAGGCCGTTCGACAGCTTCTCCGGCAGCATCGGGATCACGCGGCGCGGGAAGTAGACCGACGTGGACCGGTTCTGGGCCTCGACATCGATCGCGTCGGCCGGCCTCACGTAATGGCTGACGTCGGCGATGGCGACGATCAGGCGCCAGCCCTTGCGCCGGCCCGTGACCGGCTCGCAGTACACGGCATCGTCGAAGTCGCGCGCGTCCTCGCCGTCGATGGTCACCAGCGGCACGTCGCGCAGGTCGACACGGCCGCGAAAGTCCTTCGGCAGCACGCTGTCGGGCAGCGCCCCCGCCTGCTCCACGGTCGTGGCCGGAAACTCGTGCGGCACCGCGAACTTGCGCACCGCGATCTCGATCTCCATGCCCGGGTCGTCAATCGCGCCGAGCACCTCGACCACGCGGCCGACCGGTTGCACGTAGCGCTGCGGCTGCTGCAGGATCTCGACGACGACGACCTGGCCCGGTTCCGCCGTGAGGGCGGCACCGGGTGGCACGAGAATCTCCTGCTGGATGCGCTGGTCCTCGGGCACCACGATGGTGACCCCGCGCTCGTTCAGCAGGCGGCCGACCAGCTTGTTGGTGCGGTGCTCGATGACTTCGACGATCTCGCCTTCGGGGCGGCCGCGGCGGTCGGTCCCGGTGATCCGGGCGAGCACGCGGTCGCCGTGCAGCACCTTGCTCATCTCGTGCTCGGAGAGCACGAGATCCTGGGCGCCGTCGTCGCGGATCAGGAAGCCGAAGCCGTCACGGTGTCCCTGCACCTGCCCGGAGAGCAGGTTGGCGCGCGCCGCGATCAACAGCAGGCCGGCGCGGTTGCGCACGATGCGCCCGGCGCGCTCTAGTTCCTCGACCTGCGCGTTGAACGCGGATCGGGCTTCATCGGTGTGCAGCGCGAGCCGTTCGGCCAGGTCGGCCGGGGTCAACGGTGCGCGGGCTGCCGACAGCGCCTCCAGAATGGAGTCGGCGCCGATCTTGGGTGATTTGGGAGTCACTTCTTCTTTCTGCCGGCACTCATTGGGTCACCGGCGGTGGGTTCAATTTGACTTCAGTGGCTTCGCCGCTAAAATTTGCAGCTTGCCTTGATATTGAGTTGTTCGATCGAGGTGCCGCAGTCGCCCAGATGGCGGAATTGGTAGACGCACTAGTTTCAGGTACTAGCGCCGCGAGGC
>CAYGXL010000050.1:0-15243 GCA_964353935.1 uncultured Burkholderiaceae bacterium
ACAGGCGCACCTGCCGCCCGAAACCGGGTACCAGGCCTGGTACTTCGGCGACACGGCCGAACTCGCCCACGAACTCGTCGAGCTCGTGCTGCACGGCCCCAAGCGCGCGACCGCGGGCCTGTCCGAAGTGAACGACGGACTGCCTCAGGTGAAGCCGGTCGCCGGCGGCTACTCGGTGCTGACCGAGCACGACGGCACGCCGCGGGCGGTCATCCGCACCACGGGGCTCGACCGCCGCCCCTTCTGCGAGGTCGACGCCGCCTTCGCCTGGGACGAGGGCGAGGGCGACCGCACGCTGGCCGACTGGATGGACGGGCATCGCCGCTTCTTCACGCGGGAACTGGCCGCGGTCGGGCGCGCCTTCGACGAACGGATGCTCGTGGACCTCGAGCGCTTCGAGCTGCTCTACCCGTTCGACGCCGCGAAGACTCCGGTCGACTGCGGTCCACGCATCGTGCCCGCCTGCCTGCCGGGAGGGCTGGCCGAGAGCGGCGACCTGCAGATCGGCTACTACGCGCGCTGCCACGGCTTCAACGGCGCCTTCGCGGACGAGCGCCGGCGCGACATCGAGCAGTTCATGGCGGAACACGACGCCGCCCGCGACGGCGTCTGGCTGCTGGTCGACGGCGGCCGGGTCCTCGGTTCCATCGCGGTCGACGCCCGCGGGCCGACGCCCGAGCTGCGCTGGTTCATCGTCCACGAAACGCTTCACGGGCGAGGCTGGGGCCGCCGGCTGATGCACTGCGCGATGGATCACTGCCGTTCGAGGCACGATCGGGTCGTGCTGCACACCTTCAGCGCGCTGACGGACGCACGCCGGCTTTACGAGGCATTCGGCTTCGCGCAGGTCGGCGGAGAATCCGTCTACACGGGCTACGGGGCGCCCATCGTCGACCAGGGCTTCGAGTGGCGGCGCGCTTCCGCCCGATCTGGAACAATCAGCCGCTGACGTCTTCCCCTGCCCTCCGATGTCGGTCTTCGGCCTGCCCCTCGAATCGCTTGCGCTCTTCGCGCTGGCCGTCCTGCTGCTCGCGCTGACGCCGGGTCCGGTCTGGATCTACCTGATCTCGCGGACGCTGACGCAGGGACGCCGCGCCGGCTACTTCTCGCTGATCGGCGTGATGGCCGGCGTGCTCGTGCACCTTTTCGCCGCGGCGCTGGGACTCTCGGCCCTGCTGCTCGCGCTGCCGGCGGCCTTCGACGCCATCAAGCTCGCGGGAGCGGCGTACCTGCTGTGGCTGGCCTGGTCGACCCTGCGGGGCGGCGGCTTCACTTTCACGCCGCAGCCGCTCGACCCGGTCCCGGACCGGGTGCTGTTCCGGCAGTCCTTGACGGCGTCGGTCGTCAATCCCAAGGTCGCCGTGTTCTACTTGTCGCTGTTTCCGCAGTTCGTCGATCCGTCCGGCGGCGCGGTGCTGCTGCAGAGCCTGGCCCTCGGCGTCGTCCACGTTTCCGTGTCCACGCTGGTCGACGGGGCCCTCGTGACGGTCGCCGGCGCGCTTTCGGGGTGGCTCGGCGACCGGCCGGGCTGGCTCAGGCTGCAGCGCTGGGCACTGGGATCCGCGTTCGGCGCGCTCGCGATCTGGCTCGCCCTGACACCTCGCCATCCATCCACCTGACATGTCCGCCGTCCCCTCCGACATCGTGTTCGACCGGTCGATGCCGTCGCCCGTCCGCATCGCGCAGGCGATCCTCGAGGGCTTCAACCGGCACTACCGGCGCTTCCGCTACGTCGCGCAGCAGGCGAAGCAGATGTACGAGAACGGCGACTGGCAGACGATGCGGACGCGCGCGCGCGAGCGGATCGACTTCTACGACATGCGGGTGCTCGACGCGGTGCAGCGCATCGAACGCGAGTTCGACCTCGCGTCGCTCAACGACGTCGAACGCGATGCGCTGTGGCAGGCGGTCAAGCAGAACTTCGTCGCAATGCTGGCCGATCACCGGCAGCCGGAGTGCGCGGAAACCTTCTTCAACTCGGTCTGCACCAAGCTGCTGCACCGGGACTATTTCCGCAACCAGTTCATCTTCGTGCGGCCCGGCGTGGCGACCGACTACATGGACTCGGACCCGCCGTCGTACCGCAGCTACTACCCGGCGACGCGCGGCCTGCGCCGGGTCCTGCGGCAGATCGTCATCGACTTCGGGCTGGCCTGCCGCTGGGAGAACGTCGAGCGCGACCTCCGCTTCGTGATCCGTGCGCTGTGCGACAGCCATCGCAGCGGCGAGGCGTTCAGGCGCCCGTGGCACGCCGAGCCCGACTGCCAGGTCCAGGTGCTGTCGAGCCTGTTCTTCCGCAACAAGGGCGCCTACATCGTGGGCCGGGTCATCAACGGCACGCGCATCACGCCGATCGCCGTGCCGATCCTGCGCAACGCGAACGGGCACCTGTATCTCGACACCGCGATCTTCACCACGAACCTGCTGTCGACGCTGTTCTCGTTCACCCGCGCGTACTTCCTGGTCGACATGGAGGCGCCGTCGGCGTACGTGGACTTCCTCAGGACGATCCTGCCCTCGAAGCCGTCGTCGGAGCTCTACACGATGGTGGGCCTGGCCAAGCAGGGCAAGACGCTCTTCTATCGCGACTTCCTGCACCACCTGCGTCATTCGAACGACCAGTTCATCATCGCGCCGGGCATCAAGGGCCTCGTGATGACCGTGTTCACGCTGCCGTCGTACCCGTACGTGTTCAAGCTGATCAAGGACGTCATCCCGCATCCGAAGGAGACCGACCGCCAGCAGATCATGTCGAAGTACCAGCTGGTGAAGCTGCACGACCGGGTCGGCCGCATGGCCGACACCTGGGAGTACTCGCAAGTCATGCTGCCGCGCGCGCGGTTCTCGCCGGCGCTGATCCAGGAGCTGCTGGCCATGTGCCCCGGCATCGTGGAACTCACCGAGGACACGGTGATCATCAAGCACGTGTACATCGAGCGCCGGATGACGCCGCTGAACATCTACCTGATGCACGCGAACGACGCGGAACTGGATCACGCGGTGCGCGAGTACGGCAACGCGATCAAGGAGCTCGCCGCGGCGAACATCTTCCCGGGCGACATGCTCTACAAGAACTTCGGCGTCACGCGCCTCGACCGCGTCGTGTTCTACGACTACGACGAGATCGAGTACATGACCGACTGCACCTTCCGTCCGGTGCCCAAGGCGCTGCACGACGACGACGACATGGACGACGAGGTGCACTACCTCGTCGACAAGCGCGACATGTTTCCCGAGCAGTGGGGACCGTTCCTGCTCGGCGACGACCGCATCCGCGCCGCTTTCATGAAGTACCACGCCGACCTGCTCACGCCGGAGTTCTGGAACGCGCGCAAGGCGCGCATCCAGGCCGGCCACCTCGAAGACGTCTTTCCATATCCGACCGAGCGCCGTTTCGGTCGGCGCTATGCGCCACAATCCACAACGGAACACGGGAGAACACCATGAACGATCCGATCGTCATCGCATCCGCCGCCCGCACCCCCATCGGGGGCCTGCTCGGCGACTTCGCCGGCCTGCAGGCGTGGCAGCTGGGAGCCGTCGCCATCCGCGCCGCCGTCGAGCGCGCGGGCGTCAAGGGCGAGGACGTCGAGGAAGTGCTGATGGGCTGCTGCCTGATGGCGGGCCAGGGCCAGGCGCCGGCGCGCCAGGCCGTGCTCGCGGCCGGCCTGCCGCAGTCGGCCGGCGCCGTGACGCTGTCGAAGATGTGCGGGTCCGGCATGCGCACGATGATGTTCGCGCACGACATGCTGGTCGCCGGCAGCGCCAGCATCCTGGTTGCGGGGGGCATGGAGAGCATGACCAACGCACCGCACCTGCTCGTCAACTCGCGCAAGGGCTATCGCTACGGAGCGTTCACCACCTTCGACCACATGGCGCTCGACGGCCTCGAGGACGCTTACCAGCGTGGCAAGGCAATGGGCGTGTTCGCCGAGGATTGCGTGACCAAGTACGGCTTCACGCGCGAAGAGCAGGACAAGTTCGCGATCGCTTCCACCGAACGCGCGCTCAAGGCCAACACCGACGGCAGCTTCGGCTGGGAGATCGCGCCGGTGAAGGTGCCGGGCAAGGGCGGCGAAGTCGAGATCGGGAAGGACGAGCAGCCGTTCAAGGCCAAGCTCGACAAGATCCCCGGGCTGAAGCCGGCGTTCAAGAAGGACGGCACGATCACGGCCGCCAACGCGTCGTCGATCTCCGACGGCGCCGCCGCGCTGGTGCTGATGCGCGCTTCCACCGCGCAGAAGATGGGCGCGAAGCCGGTCGCGCGCATCGTCGCGCACTCGGTGCACGCGCATGCGCCGGAGTGGTTCACGACGGCCCCGGTCGGCGCCATCGACAAGGTGCTGAAGAAGGCGGGATGGACGCCGGGCGACGTCGACATGTGGGAGGTCAACGAGGCCTTCGCCGCGGTGACGATGGCCGCCATGCGCGAGTTCAGCCTGCCGCACGACAAGGTCAACATCCACGGCGGCGCCTGCGCGCTCGGCCACCCGATCGGCGCCTCGGGCGCGCGCATCGTCGTCACGCTGCTCGGCGCACTGCGCAAGACCGGCGGCAAGCGCGGCGTGGCGGCCCTGTGCATCGGCGGCGGCGAGGCAACCGCGCTGGCCGTGGAGATCCTGTGATTCTCCGCGGCGCACGGTGGGCCCTGGCGCTGGAGATCCTGTGAATCTCCAGCGCGGGTCGCCGGACTGACGTGGCGAACGAACAGCACCACGACGCCGGCGCGGGGACGACAGTCCTCGTGATCGGCGCCTCGCGCGGCATCGGGCTCGAGTTCGTCCGCCAGTACGCAGCGGACGGGGCGCGCGTGATCGGCACGGCCCGCTCCGACGAGGGGCTGGCGGCCGTCCGTGGCGCGGGGGGTGAACCGCTGCGCCTCGACGTGCTCGACGCCGCCGCCGCCGCCGCCCTGCCCGCGCGGCTCCACGGCCGCGAGATCGACATCGGCATCGTCAACGCCGGCGTCTACGGACCGCGCGTCAACGCGCTCATCGCGCCAGGCGACGAAGAGTTCGACCTGGTGATGCGGACGAACGTCCGCGCACCGATGCAGCTGATCTCGGCGCTCGCGCCCGCGCTGACCGACGCTCGCAGCAGGATCGCGGTCGTGTCGAGCCGCATGGGATCGGTCTCGCTGATGTCGAGCAGCGCGGGCTGGCTGTACCGGGCGAGCAAGGCGGCCGTGAACGCGGCAGTGAAGGCGGCGAGCCTCGAGCTCGGCGCGCGCGGCATCGTGTGCGTCGCCTTCCATCCCGGCTGGGTGCGCACGGACATGGGCGGCACCGGCGCCGACATCGATGCGGCGACGAGCGTGTCCGGCATGCGCCGCGTGCTGGCCGCCGCGAACGCCTCGCACAACGGCAAGTTCCTCAACTACGGCGGCGAACAACTCTCATGGTGAACGCATGACCGAGCGCAGGCTCATCTCGTCCGGGTCCAGCTTCGAGGCGGTCGCGGGATACAGTCGCGCCGTGGTCGAGGGCGATTACGTCCACGTCTCCGGAACGACCGGCTTCGACTACGCGAAGATGACGATCGACCCCGATCCCGCGGCGCAGGCACGCCAGTGCTTCCGCAACATCGGCGCGGCGCTGGAGCAGGCGGGCTGCTCCCTCGACGACATCGTCCGGGTCCGCTACTTTCTGGTCGACGCCGCGCTGTTCGAGCAGCTCGCGCCGATCTTCGGCGAGCACCTCGGCAAGGCCCGGCCGGCCGCGACCGCGCTGGTGTGCGGCCTCGTCGATGCACGGATGAAGATCGAGATCGAAGTCACCGCCCGCCGCCGCCACTGGAACTAGGGTCATGCCGCTCGCGGTCTTCGCCATGCTGGTGTTTGCCATCTTCACCTGGCTCGGGGCCGGGACGGTGGAACCCGTCATGAACGACTTCGCGAACGAGGTCGGGATGCCGACCTGGATCTTCGTCGCAATTCCGGGACTGCTGTCGATGCTGTTCAGCTTCCTGCTGTACCAGAACGCGGCCCGGAAGATCACCGCGCTGCGCGAGTCCATGACGCGCGCGCTGCTCGTCGGCATCGCGACCTGGATCGGCGTGGCCGCGATGATCAGCTACATGTGGTGCCCGGATTCCCGGACGCTGAGCTGCACGTCGGACGTGCTGCTGGTCTCCGGCATCGTCGGCGGCGGACCCCTGCTCGTGGCCGTGCTCGTGGCCGGCTTCCTCGTCGGCACGCTGGTGCTGCGTCGCGTGACCTGGCTGACGTACGAGCGGCCACCGCCGTCGCGCGCGGAGTGACCGGCCGATGCTGACCGACGAGCACCGCCTGCTGCGCGACAGCCTGCGCGACTTCGCGCAGCAGCGACTGGCGCCCTTCGCGGCCGAGTGGGACCGCAACGCCGCGTTCCCGAAGGAAGCCCTCGCCGAACTAGCGGCCCTCGGCACCTTCGGCATCGCCGTTCCCGACCACTACGGCGGCGCCGGCATGGACTACCTGGCGCTCGCCGTCGCACTCGAGGAGATCGCGGCCGGCGACGGCGCGACCTCGACGATCATCAGCGTCAACAACTGCCCGGTGTGCTCGATCCTGATGGGCTGGGCGACCGAGGACCAGAAGCGGCGCTTCCTCGTTCCGCTCGCGCGCGGCGAGATGCTCGGCGCGTTCTGCCTGACCGAACCGCACGTCGGCTCCGAGGCGTCCGGGCTGCGGACGACCGCGCGTCGCGACGGCGACTTCTACGTGCTCGATGGCGTCAAGCAGTTCATCACCAGCGGCAAGCACGGCGACGTGGCCATCGTGATGGCGGTGACCGACCGCAGCGCGGGCAAGCGCGGGATCAGCGCCTTCCTCGTCGAGACCGCGACGCCCGGGTATGTCGTGGCGCGCCTCGAGGAAAAGATGGGCCAGCACGCGTCGGACACCGCGCAGATCCTGCTGGAGAACTGCCGCGTGCCGGCGGCCAACCTGATCGGCGACGAGGGTGCGGGCTACAAGATCGCGCTGTCCGGACTGGAAGGCGGGCGCATCGGGATCGCGTCGCAGTCGGTCGGCATGGCGCGCGCGGCGTACGAGGCCGCGCTGCGCTACGCGAAGGAGCGCGTCGCGTTCGGCAAGCCGATTTACGAGCACCAGGCCGTGCAGTTCCGTCTGGCCGACATGGCGACGCAGCTCGAAGCGGCCCGGCAGCTGATCCACCACGCCGCGCGGCTGAAGGACGCCGGGCAGCCCTGCCTGAGGGAAGCGGCGATGGCGAAGCTGTTCGCCTCGGAGATGGCCGAACGCATCTGCTCGGACGCGATCCAGGTCCACGGCGGCTACGGCTACGTGACCGACTTTCCCGTCGAGCGGATCTATCGCGACGTGCGCGTGTGCCAGATCTACGAAGGCACGAGCGACATCCAGCGCATCCTGATCGCCCGCAGCCTCTAGCGGCCGGACGCGACGACGGGCGGACCGCCCCAATCGAAGAAAGAAAGCACGATGACGCGTGTCGCATTGGCGGGAGCCACCGGCTGGGCGGGATCGGCGCTCGCGCGCGGGATCGCCCGGCAGGCCGATCTCACGCTCGTTGCCGCCGTGGCGCGACGCGCGGCCGGATGCGCGCTCGGCGAGGCGATCGGCGCGCCCGGGCTGGAAACGCCGGTGTTCGCAACCGCGCGCGATGCGCTGGCCGCCGGCTGCGACGTCTTCGTGGAGTACACGAAGCCGGACACCGCGAAAGCCAACATCCTCGCCGCGCTCGATGCCGGCGCGCACGTCGTCGTCGGGACATCGGGACTTGGGGACGCCGACTACCGGGAGATCGACGCGCGCGCGAGAGAGCGCCAGCGGGGCGTGCTCGCGTGCGGCAACTTCGCCATCACCGCCGTGCTGCTGCAGAAGTTCGCCGAGATGGCGGCGCGCTACCTCGATCACTTCGAGATCATCGACTATGCGCACGAGGACAAGGTCGACGCGCCGTCCGGCACGGCGCGCGAGCTGGCGCACCGCCTCGGCGCCGTCCGCCCGCCGTCGATCGGCGTGCCGCTCGACGCGATGCGCGGGCCGCGCGAATCCCGCGGCGCCGAACTGAACGGCGTGCGCGTCCACTCGCTGCGACTGCCCGGTTACGTGATCGCGGTCGAGGCGATCTTCGGCGCCGCCGGCCAGCGGTTGCACCTGAAGCACGAGGCGAGTTCGAGCGCCGAACCTTATGTCGATGGCGCGCTGCTCGCGATCCGCAAGGTCGGCGGCCTGGTGGGCGTGCATCGCGGCCTCGACGCGGTGATGGACGAGTAGCGATGCAACCGACCGAGCGCTTCAGCGACCGCGCCGCGGTGTACACGCGCGGCCGGCCGACGTATCCGGACGCGATCGTCACGCACCTGCGCGCGGCGGGCGCATTGCCGGAGCACGGCGTGGTGGTCGACATCGGCGTGGGCACCGGCCTGTCGTCGGAACCGTTCCTGCGGGCCGGCTTCAGCGTGATCGGCGTGGAGCCGAACGCGCCGATGCGCGCGGTGGGCGACCAACGGCTCGCGCACTTCGGGAGTTACCGGAGCGTGGACGGCAGCGCGGAGGCAACGACGCTGGCTTCGGCCTGTGCGCACCTCGTGATCGCCGGCCAGGCTTTCCACTGGTTCGACCGCGCGCGCGCCGGCGCCGAAGCGCGCCGCGTCCTCGCGCCGGGCGGTTGGGCCGCGCTGATCTGGAACGACCGGCCGGCGACCGGCACGGCCTTCCTCGAAGGCTACGAGGTGCTGCTGAAGACATACGGCATCGACTACGAGAAGGTGTCGCACCGCCACGTCGACGAGGACGCGATCAACCGGTTCTTCGCGCCGGCGCAGCCCGCCGTCGCGCACTTCGACAACCCGCGCTCGCTCGACCGCGATGAACTGGCCGCGCTGGTCGGGTCCGCGTCGTACATGCCGCCGCCCGGCCATCCGCGCCACGCCGCGATGTCGGCGGCGCTGGCGCGGCTGTTCGACGCGCACGCGGTGGACGGCCGCGTCGCGATGAACTACCGCACACGAATGCACCACGGGCCGCTGGCCTGACGCAACCGAGGACTTCATGCCGAACGCCATCGACTTCCACTTCGACTTCTCTTCGCCCTACTCCTTCCTAGCGTCCGAGCAGATCGAACCACTGGCGGCGCGCCACGGACGCACGGTCGTCTTCCAGCCGATCCTGCTCGGGGTCGTCTTCAAGGCGTCGGGCAGCGCACCGCTGACCGAGCAGTACGCGCCCAAGGCGAAGTACTCGGAGCACGACTTCGAGCGTTCCGCGCGCTTCGCCGGAGTCCGCTATCGCCACCCGTCGAAATTCCCGATCGGCGCGGTGGCCGCGAGCCGCGCGGTGCTGTGGCTGCAGCAGCACCGGCCCGACAAGGCCAATCCCTTCGTGCACGCCGTGTTCCGCGCCTTCTTCCAGGACGATCGGGACATCTCCGATGCGGCCGTCGTCGCCGAGATCGCGCAGTCGCTCGGAATCGACGGCCAGGCGCTGCTGGAAGGCGCGCAGGCGCCGGCGATCAAGGACGCGTTGCGCAAGCGGGTGGAAGACGCGGTCGCGCTCGGCGTGTTCGGCGCGCCGACGATCGTCGTCGACGGCGAGATGTTCTGGGGTAACGACCGGCTGCCGCAGATCGAACGCTGGCTGGCGAGCGGACCGTTCTAGGGCCTGGTTGCGCTTGGCTCGCGCAAGCGAGCGTTGACAAGTCCTAGGCGACGGATCGCACCGGCGCCTGCGCCGGCGGTTCCCTGCCATGGTCGAGCGCGGCGCGAATCTTGATCGGGTCCGACTCGCGCAGCACGCGGGCGGCGAGCCGCGTGGCGTCTTTCGTCGAAAGGCCGAACAGCTGCTCCTTGACCGGCAGGATCTGCGACGGGTGCATCGAGAACTGGCGCAGTCCCATGCCCAGCAGCAGCTCGGTCATGTCGAGCTCGCCCGCGAGTTCCCCGCAGACAGCGACCGGGACGCCCGCGCGCGCCCCGCCCTTGATCGTGTTCGCGATCAGGTGAAGCACGGCCGGATGCAGATGGTCGTAGAGGTGGGCGACGCTGGAGTCCGACCGGTCGATCGCAAGCGTGTACTGGATCAGGTCGTTGGTGCCGATCGACAGGAACTTCAGCTTCTCGACGAACTGGGTCACCGACAACGCCGCCGCCGGCACCTCGATCATGCCGCCGATCAGCACGCGGCCGTCGTACTTCTGCTTGCGCTCCTTCAGCTGCTCCTTGGCGCGGGCGACGAACGCCAGCGCCTGCTCGATCTCGTGCGCGTGGGCCAGCATCGGCACGAGGATGCGGACCGTGCCGACTTCGGAGGCGCGCAGGATCGCCCGCAGCTGGGTCAGGAACAGCTCCGGATACGCAAGGCAGTAGCGGATCGCGCGCAGTCCCAGCGCCGGGTTGGACTCGGGACGCGGCGCGCCGCGTCCCATGCCCAGGCTCTCGCGCGCGGTCGCGGTCAGGACCTTGTCGGCGCCGATGTCCAGCGTCCGGATCACGACCGGCTTGCCCTTCATCACTCGCGCGACCCTCGCGTACGCCTCGTACTGCTCGTCCTCGGACGGCAGCTCGTTGCGGTCCATGAAGAGGAACTCGGATCGGAACAGGCCGATGCCGTCGGCGCCGGCCTCGAGCGCGTCGCGCGCATCCTGCGGCAGCTCGATGTTGGCGAGCAACTCGACGGCCATTCCGTCGCTGGTGCGCGCGAGCCGTCCCTTCAGCTTGCGCAGCTGCACGCGCTGCTCGTTCTGCTCCCGGACGCGACGGTGGAAGTCGGCGATCTCCTCCGCGCTCGGGTTGACGACAACGATGTCCGCGTCGGCGTCGATGACGAGCAGGTCGCCCTCCTCGATGACCTTGCGCGCGTTGTCGGCGCCCACCAGGGCCGGCAGCCCGAGGCTGCGCGCGAGGATCGCGGTGTGCGACGTCGGTCCGCCGAGCTCGGTGACGAACCCCGCGAGGTCGACGTCGGCCCGGTCCTTCAGGTGCAGCATGTCGGCCGGCGCGAGGTCCTGCGCGACGAGGACGATCCGCTCGCCGGGGGCCAGCTTGCGCGGGAGCACCGTCGTCGTCGGCCGACCCTGCGCCAGCGCGGCCAGCACGCGCTCCACCACGTGGCGGACGTCGGTGGACCGCTCGCGCAGGTACTCGTCGTCGATGGCCTGGAACTGCCGGCACACCTCCTCGAGCTGGATGGTCAGGGCCCACTCGGCGTTGATCAGCCGGGTGCGGATCAGGTCGCGCGGCGCCTCGGCGAGCAGCGCGTCGTCGAGGATCATGCGGTGAAGGTCGAGGAACGCCGCCACCTCGGACGGCGCGCCGGCCGAGATGTTCGACTTCAGGTGGTCGAGCTCGCCGCGGACCGCGTTGAAGCCGGTCGTCAGGCGGCCGATCTCGTGAACGACGTCGCGCCGCTCGATGGTGTACTGGCGAACGTCGAGCTCGGACTTCGCGAGCAGGTGCGCGCGGCCGATCGCGATTCCGCGCGTCACGCCGCTGCCCGTCAAAGTGTCCCTGCGCCCCTCGGCCATGCTCTCCACCTGCGGCCGGCTGTGCGGCCCGGGCCCGCGCCCGCTGCTGCTACTCGTGCTCTCCGAAGCGCGAAGCGATCAGCGCGCCGATCGCCTCCATCGCCTGCTCTTCGTCCGGGCCCTCCGCGTCGACGGTGACCGTCGAGCCCGGCCCCGCGGCGAGCATCATCACGCCCATGATCGACTTGGCATTCACGCGCCGTTCGTTCTTCGCGATGTAGACCTCGCTCGTGAACTTCCCGGCGACCTGCGTGAGCTGCGCGGACGGCCGCGCGTGCAACCCAAGCCTATTGCTGATCCTGAATTCTCTGCTGATCATCCCCGGCCCGCTTGTTCGCCTGGTTCTGGACCGCCGTGCTGCCTCCGACCTGGACGATGCCCTGCTCACCGCCGGCCATCGCCTTCGTGACGAGCTCCGCCAGCGGGCCGGCACGGTAACAGACCGCGCGCAACAGCATCGGCAGGTTCACTCCCGCGACCACCGCGACCCGGCCGGGCTCCGCGAGCTGGGTGGCGACGTTGCCCGGCGTGGCGCCGAACGCGTCGGTCAGCACGAGCACGCCGAGGCCGGTGTCGACCTCCCGCACGAGCGCGCGGGCACGCGCCAGCGTTTCCTCGAACTTCTCGCTCGACGACACGTCCAGCAGCCGCACTTCGCGCCGCGTGACGCCGGGCTCGCAGCTGTATACGTGCTCGACGCACTCGCCGAGGGCCGTAGCCAGCGGTGCGTGGGCGATGACGACGATGCCGGTCATGCGCGTGCGCGACCCGGGGCCGCGACCTCCTTTTCGAGCGCGTCGATGAACATCCCGGCGACGTTGAAGCCGGTCTGCTCGGTGATCTCGACGAAACAGGTGGGGCTGGTGACGTTCACTTCGGTCAGGTTGTCGCCGATGACGTCGAGCCCGATGAGCAGCAGGCCGCGCGCCGCCAGCACCGGGCCGAGCGCGGCGGCGATGCGCCTGTCGTTGTCGGACAGCGGCTGCGCGCGCCCGGTGCCGCCGGCGGCGAGGTTGCCGCGCGACTCGCCGGGCGCCGGAATGCGCGCGAGGCAGTGCGGGACGGCCTTGCCCGCGATCAGCAGGATGCGCTTGTCGCCTTCGACGATCTCGGGGATGTAGCACTGCGTCATCACCGTGCGCGTTCCCTGTGCGGTGACGGTTTCGAGGATCGAGTTGAGGTTCGAGTCGGTCGCCGTCAGGCGGAACACGCCGGCGCCGCCCATGCCGTCGAGCGGCTTGACGACGACGTCCACGTGCTCGAGGTGAAACTCCTTGATCAGCGCGATGTCGCGGGTCACCAGCGTCGGCACCACGAACTGCGGGAACTCCATGATCGCGAGCTTCTCGTTGTGGTCGCGCAGCGCCCGCGGGTCGTTGAACACGCGCGCGCCCTCGGCCTCCGCGCGCGACAGCAGCAGCGTCGCGTTCAGGAACTCGATGTCGAACGGCGGATCCTTGCGCATCAGCACCGCGTCGAACGCCGTGAGCGGGGCGACCTCCGCGCCGAGGTCCTCGTACCAGGGGTCGGCCTGCCGGGTGATGCGCAGGCGATGCACCGTCGCGCGCACGACGCCGCCGAATGCCATCTCGTCCACCGTGCAGGCGAAGATCGCGTGGCCGCGCGCGGCCGCCTCGCGCATCATGGCCACCGACGAGTCCTTGTGCGCCTTGAGCTTCGCCAGCGGGTCGACGATGAAGAGCAGGGACAGCGGCATCGCGTGACGATCAGCCGGCAATGGCGGCGGCGACCGGCGCCGACGGCGCTTCCCGCACCCGCGACGCCGTGCTCTCGAGTTCGATCGACGCCGCCAGCAGCGCCAGGCGCGCGACGACGCCGTACGAATAGAAACGGTTCGGCGCGCTGCCGGCGGCGGCCGCCCGGACGTCGGGCAGGTTGCAGCTGTTCGCGAACGCCAGCGGCACGAAGTGCATGCCGGGCGCGTTGAGGTTCTCGTCGCGGCCCCGCTCGGTGTGCACGCGGTAGAAGCCGCCGACCACCGAGCGGTCCATCATGTAGACGACCGGCTCGGCCGCCGCGCCGTCGACGTCCTCGTGCGTCGGCACGCCTTCCTGGATGATCACTTCGCTGACCGCCAGGCCTTCCTTGACCACCGCCATCTTGTTGCGCTGCTTGCGGTTCAGCCCGCGCATCTCCTCGGAGTCGCGCACGGTCATCACGCCCATGCCGTAGGTGCCGGCGTCGGCCTTCACCACCACGTACGGCGTGTCGGTGATGCCGTGCTCACGATACTTCTCCTTCATCCGCTCGATGACGAAGTCGACGTTGCTGGCGACGCACTCCTCGCCCGCGCGCTCGTGGAAGTTCACCTGGCCGCAGCGCCCGAAGTACGGGTTGATCAGCCAGGGATCGATGCCGATGAGCTTCGAGAACTCCGCCGCCACCTGGTCATACGCCGCGAAGTGGTTCGACTTGCGCCGCACGGCCCACCCGGCCTGCAGCGGCGGCACGAGGATCTGGCCCGGATCGAGTCCGCGCAGGACCGCGGGGATGCCGGCCGACAGGTCGTTGTTCAGCAGCACGACGCACGGGTCGAAGCCATCGACCCCGAGGCGGTCGCCGCGGCGAACCAGCGGCTCGAGCACCAGGGTCTCGCCGCTCGGCAGCTCGATCGGAGTGCGCTGCGTGACCTCGTCGGACAGCGTGCCGACCCGCACTTCGACACCGGTCTGCCGCAGGATCCGGACGAGGCGGGCGACGTTGGTGAGGTAGTAGAGGTTCCGCGTGTGGCGCTCGGGAACCAGCAGCAGGTTGCGCGCGTCCGGGCACAGCCGCTCGATCGCGTGGCCGGCGGCCTGCACCGCGGCCGGCAGCATCTCGTCGGACAGGTTGTTGAACCCGCCCGGGAACAGGTTCATGTCGACCGGCGCCAGCTTGTAGCCGGCGTTGCGCAGGTCGACCGACCCGTAGAACGGCGGCGTGTGATCCAGCCATTGCAGCCGGAACCAGCGTTCGATCGTCGGCAGCGCATCGAGGATGCGCTGCTCGAGATCCAGCAGGGGGCCGGACTGGGCGGTCACCAGGTGCGGAACGGCGGGAAGCGACACTTCGAACTCGCTTGCGGCGCCCGCGCGGACCCGCCGCGGGCCGGAGCCATTGGGACAGGGAGTTTAGCCTGCAGCTTGGCGGGGGGAGTCAGGGTTGCTACGCGTGTTCTGGGCGGGGCGTGGTGGCGCCGGGGAGCGGGGTCGCGCGTTCGTGGGGACCGAGACGGGGGCTCGGATTGGGGGGCGCCGCCGGGTGGGGGGGCGCCGCCAGGGTTATGCCCGTTTTGGTCCGTGCGGCGGCCAGCGGGGCGCGGCCGGACCTCATCCGGGGCGGTCGGCGCGTTGCGCCGACTTCGCTCCGCTGCTCGGCCCGAGGTCTGCCGCGGAACTCGCTACGCCCGCTGCGCGCGCTTCGCTCAAACAGCCGCGGCAAATCAGACAGGAAGCGCGCTTTCGCGCGCGACCTCGGTCCTGCGCTGCTCGCCGCCCCGGAAATCGGACCGGCCGCGCCCCGCTGGCCGCCGCACTACGGCATGCCCGGGATGGTTTTCCCCTCACCGCTTGGCGGGGAGGGGATGGGGAGGGGTGCGTCTCTCCTCCCGCCCGGCGGGAGGAAGGGTGGGTGCCGTTGCCGTTGCCTATCGGTCGGGCGCCCGGCCGCTCCGAAGCTCGACCGACTGACCCAAGCGCGTGCGCGGCACGCGTGGCAGTCCGAGTGCACGTGCGACCCCGAAGGGGTCGCGTACACG
>CAYGXL010000051.1:0-15179 GCA_964353935.1 uncultured Burkholderiaceae bacterium
TCGCCGTGAAGAGCAGCTTCGTCAGCGAGCGCGAGAATGTCGACGAGGACATCTGTGCGCTCGGCGACCGCCCGCACGCGGTCGAGGTCGACCTGATGCAGCCGCTGGATCCTTCGATGAAACCCGCCGTGCACGCCACGCCGCTCAACCACATCGGCCTGTGGGTCGACGACCTGCCGGTCGCCGTGACCTGGCTCGAGCGGCAGGGCCTGCGCTTCGCTCCGGGCGGCATCCGCAAGGGTGCGGCGGGGCACGACATCTGCTTCGTGCACCCGAAGGGCAACGAGCAGTTTCCGATCGGCGGCGAAGGCGTGCTGATCGAACTCGTGCAGGCCCCGCCCGAGGTGATCGCCGCGCTGGGCTGAGCCGCGATCGGCTGTTCGCAGACGACAACGAAGGGAAGCGAGCCATGGCGAGCGAAGTGCTGCCCGAACTGCTGGACGCCGTTCGCCGCTTCGTCGACAAGCGGCTCGTCCCGCTCGAAGCGCAGGTCGACGAGGCCGACGAGGTCCCGGCCGACGTCGTCGACGACATGAAGGCGCTGGGGCTCTTCGGCCTGTCGATTCCCGAGGAGTACGGCGGGCTCGGGCTCGGCATGGAGGACGAGGCGCGCGTGGCGATGGAGTTCGGCCGCACCTCGCCGGCGTTCCGCTCGGTGTTCGGCAGCACGGTGGGCATCGGCAGCCAGGGCATCGTGATGGACGGCAGCGAGGCGCAGAAGCGCGCGTACCTGCCGCGGCTCGCGCGCGGCGAGCTGATCTCCTCCTTCTGCCTCACCGAGCCCGAAGCGGGCTCCGACGCGGCGTCTCTGCGCACCCGCGCGCGACGCGAGGGCGACGCCTACGTGCTCGACGGCACCAAGCGCTACATCACCAACGCGGACAAGGCCGACGTCTTCACGGTGATGGCGCGCACCGCCGACACGCCGAAGCCGGCCGACGGCGTCACCGCCTTCATCGTCGACGCCGCGACGCCGGGCCTGAAGATCGGCCGCCCCGAGCGCAAGATGGGACAGCGTGGCGCGCACGTCTGCGACGTCGTGTTCGACGGCTGCCGGGTCCCGGCCGACCGCGTGATCGGGGCCGAGGGCAAGGGCTTTCGCACCGCGATGAAGGTGCTCGACCGCGGGCGGCTGCACATCGCCGCGGTCTGCGTCGGAACGGCCGGGCGGCTGGTCCGGGAGATGCGCCGCTATGCGCTGGAGCGGCGGCAGTTCGGCAAGCCGATCGCGGACTTCCAGTTGGTGCAGGCGATGATCGCCGACAGCGAGACCGAGCGCCACGCGGCGCGCGCCCTCGTGCTCGAGGCCGCGCGCCAGCGCGATACCGGCGCCGGCGTCACCAAGGAAGCGGCGATGGCCAAGTACTTTGCATCCGAGATGGTCGGCCGCGTGGCGGATCGCGCGGTGCAGGTGTTCGGGGGCGCGGGCTACATCGCCGACTACGGCATCGAGCGGTTCTACCGCGACGTTCGGCTGTTCCGCCTGTACGAGGGCACGTCGCAGATCCAGCAGCTGGTGATCGCGCGCGAAGTCCTGAAGGAACAGGACGCCTGAGCGGCGACTGGCCGGCGCAGCCTCGCGCGCCGGCCACGGCGGCTCTCGCCCGAACGCAACGTCAGTACGACTTGTAAGGCAGGAATTTGCCCGACATCACGATCTTCACCCGATCCCCTTTGGGGTCGGGCTCGCGCTTCAGGTCCATGTTGAAGTCGATCGCCGACATGATCCCGTCGCCGAACTCCTCGTGGATCAGTTCCTTGAACGTGGTGCCGTACACGCTGACCAGCTCGTAGAAGCGGTAGATCAGCGGGTCGGTCGGCACGGCGGTGGGCAGGGATCCCTTGTACGGAACGACCTGCAGCAGCCGCACGGCCTCGGGCGGCAGGCCGAAGATCTTGCCGATTGTCCTTGCCTGCTCCGCACTGAACGTCATCTGCCCGAGGCAGCCGGCGGTGACCCACTCCTTCGACAGGCCGACCTTCTTCGCCACGTCGGCCCACTTCAGGTCCTTCTTGATCCTGGCGGCGACGATCATCTCGGTCACATCATTGCGATTCACGGTTTCTCCTCGTGTGTGGAATCGGATCAGGCGACCTTCTGCAGCGCCTCGTTGGCGGCGAGGCCCGGCGCGACGACCACCGGCGCGGCGGCATGCCCGCTCTGCTGGAACGCGCGGCTGCGCGTGACGAGAAAGTCGATCAGGTGGTTGCGTATCGGGTAGTACTGCGGATCGTGGTGCATCGTCAGTCGCGTGCGGTTCCGCGGCAGCGTGTTGAGCACGACCTCCGCGATGCGGGCACGCGGTCCGTTGCTCATCAGCAGGATCCTGTCGGCGAGCAGGATCGATTCGTCGACGTCGTGCGTGATCATGAACACGGTCTGGTGCGTGTCCTGCACGATCTTCAGCAGCTCGTCCTGGATCGTGCCGCGCGTGAGCGCGTCGAGGGCGCCGAACGGCTCGTCGAGAAGCAGCATCTTCGGCTGGATCGCGAACGCCCGCGCGATGCCGACGCGCTGCTTCATGCCGCCCGACAGCTCCGACGCCTTCTTGTGCTCGGCGCCCTCGAGCCCGACGAGTTCGACGAACTTGCCGGTGTGCTCGAGCACCTGCGCCTTCTTCCAGTCCGGCCAGCGGCTCTTCACGCCGAAGGCGATGTTCTGCTCGACGGTGAGCCACGGCAGCAGGGCGTGTCCCTGGAACACGACCCCGCGGTCCAGGCTCGGACCCGCGATCTCGCGACCTTCCATGAAGCAGTTGCCGCTCGACGCCGCGTCGAGCCCGGCGAGCACGTTGAGGATGGTCGTCTTGCCGCAACCCGAATGACCGATGATGCAGACGAATTCGCCGCGCTCGATGCCGAAGCTGACGTCCTCGAAGACGGGATCGGCGCCCGGCGAGAAGCGCTTGGAGAGGCGGTCGACGGCGAGGAAGCTGTCCACGGCGCCTACTCGACGTAGCTCACCGCGCGCTGCAGCCGGCCGAAGAGCCAGTCCAGGGCCATGCCGACGAGGCCGATGATCAGGATCGCGAAGATCACGTTGGTGAGCGACAGGTTGTTCCATTCGTTCCAGATGAAGTAGCCGATGCCCGTGCCGCCGACCAGCATTTCCGCCGCGACGATCACCAGCCACGCGATGCCGATCGAGATGCGCATCCCGGTCAGGATGGTCGGCGCGGCGGCGGGCAGGATCACTGTGAGGCTCTTGCGCAGTCGGCCGACTTCCAGCGTGTGCGCGACGTTCAGCCAGTCGCGCCGCACGCCCGCGACGCCGAAGGCGGTGTTGATCAGCATCGGCCACAGCGAGCAGATGAAGATCACGAAGACTCCCGACACCGACGAGTCCTTGATCGTGTAGAGCGCGAGCGGCATCCACGCCAGGGGCGAGATCGGCTTGAGGACGTTGATGTACGGGTAGAGCGCCTTGTAGACGAGCGGCGACATGCCGAGCGCGAAGCCGAGCGGTATCGCCACGGCCGCGGCCAGCAGGAAGCCCAGCGCCACCCGCGCCAGCGAGTAGGCGAGTTGCAGGCCGATGCCCTTGTCGTTCGGGCCGCGGTCGTAGAAGGGCTCCGACAGGTGATGCACGGCGGTGCCCCACATGTCCTTCAACGTCGGGAATCCGCTGGTCTTCGTCGCCGTGCCCCCCGGGTCCTTTCCCTGCAGCTTCAGGTACTCGATCTGCTCGGGCGTGAGGTTCTGCGCGGGGGCGGGCGCCGGCGCCTGCAGCGTCGCGACGTGCCAGACGGCAAGCAGGAGCACGAAGATGAGCGCCGACAGCAGCGCGGCCCGCGCGGACAGGGAAGAAGACCTCAACGTCGATCCCTACGCCACGTTTCGGCGGATGGCGAACGAGTTCACGTACGCGTCGGGCTTCGACGGGTCGAACTCCTTCTTCATGACGGTGAACTTCTTGTAGCCGTCGCCCGCGGGCACGGGCATCCCCAACTCCTTCATGAACTTCCTGGCGTCGGTGAGCAGGAAGACCTGTTCGGCGATCTGCCTGAAGTTCACGTCGCCCTTGACGTAGCCCCAGCGCTTCATCTGCGTGAGCATCCAGACCGCCATCGAGTACCAGGGGAACGGATCGAAGTCCACGCGGTCCGGGACGCTCCTCACTCCGCCCAGGCCGTCGGCGAACTTGCCCGTCAGCACCTGCGCGATCACGCTCTCCGGCTGGTTGAGGAACTGCGCCGGCGCGATCACCTTGGCGATCAGCTCGCGGTTGCGCGCTTCGCGGGCCATGGCCGCCGCTTCGAGCACGGCCCGGTACAGCGCGGCGTAGGTGTTCGGCGCCTCCTTGATCAGCGACTCGCTGAAGCCGAAGGCACAGCAGGGATGGCCGTCCCAGATCTCCTTCGACAGGATGTGGATGAAGCCGGCCTCCTCGAACACGGCACGCTGGTTGAACGGGTCGGGCCCGAGGAAGCCGTCGATGTTGCCCGCACGCAGGTTGGCCACCATCTCCGGCGGCGGCACCACGCGGATCTGGATGTCCTTGTCCGGATCGATCCCGTGCTCCGCCACGTAGTACCGCAGCAGGAAGTTGTGCATCGAAAACTCGAAGGGCACGGCGAACTTGAAGCCCTTCCAGTCCTTGGGATCGCGCTTGTCCTTGTGCTTGACGTGCAGGGTGATCGCCTGGCCGTTGACGTTCTGGATCGTCGCGACACGCATCGGCTGTGCGATCGACCCGAGTCCCTGCGAGATCGCGATCGGCATCGGCGACAGGAAGTGCGAGGCGTCGTGCTCCTTGTTGAGCATCTTGTCGCGGATCAGCGCCCAGCCCGCCGTCTTGTTCAACTGCACGCGCAGGCCCTGCCGCTTATAGAAGCCGAGGGGATCGGCCATGATCAGCGGCGTCGCGCAGGTGATCGCGATGAAGCCGATCTTCAGGTCGGTCTTCTCGAGCGGCCGCTTCTCCTGGGCCATTGCCTGCAGGGAAGCGATCGGCAGCACGCTGGCGATCGCCGCGCGCGCGGTCGATGCGCCGACCGCGCCGAGGAAGGCGCGACGGACCGAGTCGACGGGGAAGAGCGCCTTCACGAGCGCCGCTTCGACGAAGTCGTTCGACAGGGCTTCGGTGGACGTCGCGTCCTGCGTCGACTCGTCGGCCGCGTGCTCGGCGTCACTCTGGTGGCGTCCGCAACTGCAACGCGATAGCAAGGGGCGGCGCGGATCGTACGGGCGATAGCGGTTCATTGACCCTTCCTTGTCGTTCGGCGAGTGTTGCTGTTGCATTGCACGATCCGTGCCAAACGCATCGCAGCCTGCGGCCGAAGCGGAACTGCCCTGACGCAATGCATTGCGCCCTGCCGTGGTGCTCCGGCGTGGCACATCGCGCACAACGCGAGTGCGGACGCGGGACCTGCAGCAAGGGTGGTTTGGTTGAAGCGCGCGCGTCCGGACGTCGTCGCGCCATGCGCTCCTGCGCCGAGGCGATGCCCCTGAAGCATGGGCGCCGCTCCAGCAGCGGCGGTGCTACATCGAGATCGACCCCTCGCGGAAGTCGGTCCGGTCGAGCCACACGTTGACCAGCACCGGTCGCCCGCCGCGCGCGACCTGGCGCGCCATCTGCAGCACCGCCGGGGCATCGCCCATCTTCCTGATCTCCAGGCCGACGCCGCCGAATCCTTCGATCACCGTGTGATACGCGCTGCGCGCCAGCACCGTGCCGACGTCGTCGTGCAGCATCTTCACCTGCTCGCGCGCGATTTGCGACCAGCAGGCGTCGTTGCCGACCACCGCGATCACCGGCACCTTGTGGCGGACGAAAGTGTCGAACTCTGCGAGGCCGTAGCCGCTGGCGCCGTCGCCCCAGATCAGCCAGACCTCGGACTCCGGCCGCGCCAGCTTGGCGCCGAGCGCGAAGCCGGCGCCGACGCCGAGCGTGCCGAAGGCGCCGGGGTCGAGCCACGACAACGGCCGGCGCGGCCGCACGATGTACGACGCGGTGGCGACGAAGTCGCCGCCGTCGGCCACCATCACCGCATCGTCGCCGGCAGCGGCATCGAGTGCGCGGAAGAACGCCACCGGGTTGACCAGGTCGCCTGAGGCCGCCGCCTGCGCATCGATCTCCTTCTCGCGCGCGTCGTCGCGCGCGCGCAGCTCGGCGATCCACTCCGGCCGCTGCGCGCGTTCGGCGAGCTGCGCGGCCAGCGCGATCAGCGTCAGGCCCGCATCGCCGATCGCGGCGATGTTCGGCCGGCGATTGAGCCTCGCGTCGCTGCGGCTGCGGTTGGCGGCGATGAGTTTCGCGCTGCGCCGCACGTGCTTGCCGTAGTCGAGCCGGAAGTCGCAGGGCACGCCGGCGAGCAGCACACAGTCCGCCTCACGCAGCGCGTTGCGCCGGGCGTGGCGCATCTGCAGCGGGTGGCCGGGCCCGAGCAGGCCGCGCGCCATGCCGGAGAGGTAGACCGGAATCTGCATCCGGGTGACGGCCGCGGCGATGGCGGCGGCCTGGTCGGCGAGCAGCAGCGCCTGGCTGCCGATCACGATCAACGGCCGCTCGGCCCGCGCCAGCGCGTCCGCGGCGCGCGCGATCGATCCGTCCCTGGCTTGCGGCGGTTCGAACCGCACGACGGCCGGTGTCGCGGCGTTCGTGGCGCCGTCGAACATCTTCTCGGCGTGGCGGTTCAGGTACCAGCGCAACAGCCGGTCGCCGACCGCCGTGCCCTTGCCGGCCGCATCGGCATACCACTGGCGGATCACCGCCTCGTCGTACAGCAGGTCGACCGGGCACTCGACGAAGACCGGGCCCGGCACGCCGCGCATTGCGTGGCGCAGGCCGTCCGCGACCGCGGGGCCGAGGTCGCGCACCTTGCGCACCCGCGCCACGTGCTTGACGTGCGGCGCGATCAGCGCCCGCTGGTCGATGTCCTGCAGCGCGCCGCGCCCCTGCAGCGCGGTCGGCGCCGCGCCGCCGAGCAGCAGCACCGGGCTCTGCGCGAGCTGCGCGTTCTTCAGCGCGGTGATCGTGTTCGTCAGGCCCGGGCCCGCGGTCACGGCCGCCACGCCGGGACGGCCCGTCAACCGCGCCACCGCGTCGGCCGCGAACACGGCCGTCGCTTCGTGCCGCGTGTCGACGATGCGGATGCCGCGCGCGCGCGCCGCCGCGAGGATCGGCGAGATGTGGCCGCCGCACAGCGTGAAGATGAACGGAACGCCGTTGGCGCGCAGCACGTCGGCGACGCGGTCGCCGCCGTGCCGCGCGGGGAGGGGTTGTCGATCCATGCCCCTCTCAATGCCAGTGCACGCGCTTTCCAGTGCCGTACCAGCGCTCGACGTGCGGCTCCATCGCCTTCTCGATGCGGCCCCGCCGCACCTTCATCGTCGGCGTCAGGAACCCGTTCTCGATCGACCACGGCTCGCGGGCGACGACGATCATCTGCAGCTGCTCGTGGTCGGCCACCGTCGCGTTGATCGACTGCAGCAGCGCGTCCATCTCCTTCTCGACCTGCCCGCGCAGGTCGGCTTCGTTCATGCGCGGACGCAGGTGCTCGGCGAGGATCACCATCGCGTACGCCGCGGGCTGCCCGACCCCGGACACCAGCGACAGCTCGACCATCGGGTGGGCGTTGATGAGGTTCTCGATCGGCGCCGGCGCCACGTACTTGCCCTTGGCCGTCTTGAAGAGCTCCTTCGCGCGCCCGGTCAGCTTCAGCAGTCCGTCCGGCGTCCGCTCGCCCAGGTCGCCGGTGCGAAAGAAGCCGTCGGCCGTGAACGACTCCGCGGTGAGCTCGGGCTGCTTGTAGTAGCCGATGCACTGGCCCGGCGACTTGATCAGCACTTCGCCTTCGCCGCTGAGCTTCACCTGCACGCCGGCCATCGGCACACCGACGTAGCCTGGCGCGTTTTGCGCCTCGGTCGATACGTGCGAGTAGGAGCTGTCCTCGGTCATGCCGTAGCCTTCGTAAAGTGGCAAGCCGATCTTCCGGTACCACTCGATGAGCGCGGGCGGGATCGGCGCCGAGCCGCTGCCGGCCAGCTTCACGTGACCGAGCCCCAGCCCGTTGCGCACCTTCTTCGCGACGATCTTTCCGAGGATCGGAATGCCGAGCAGCCGGTTGAGCTTGGCCGGCGGCATCTTCGCGAAGACACCCTGCTGGAACTTGAGCCACAGGCGCGGCACCGACAGGAACAGCGTCGGTTGCGTGCGCTGCAGGTCCTGCAGGAAGGTGTCGAGCGACTCGGCGAAGAAGAGATGCAGGCGGCCGTCGACCAGCGACGCGGCTTCCGCCCAGGTGCGCTCGAAGCTGTGGGCGAGCGGCAGGTAGGACAGCATCCGGTTCTCGGTGCCGACGCGCTCGTGCAACATGACGACGGTGCCTTCGCCGGCGCGCGTGAAGGCGCCGAACGTGATCATCACGCCCTTGGGCGTGCCGGTCGAACCCGACGTGTAGATCAGCATCGCGAGGTCGTCCTTGTCGCGCGCCGGGCGGCCCGCGAGCGGCGGCGTGCGCGCGACGATCGCGTCCCAGGTGTCGAACTCGGTCTTCGGCGCGAGCGGAAAGGCGACGCAGGGCACACCGGCGGGCACGCCGCCCTTCTGGTGCTCCCAGGTGTCGAGCTTGCCGACGAACAGCAGGCTCGCCTCGCTGTGCGTCAGCACGTAGTTGATCGTCTCGGCGGTTTCGGTCGGAAAGATCGCGACCGTCGTGTAGCCGGCCATCCAGATCGCCACCTCGGCCATGATGAAGTGGGCGCAGTTCTTCGACAGGATCGCGATCCGCGCGCCGGGCGGGTAGCCGCGGCCCTTCAGGTACGCCGCCACGCGGCGCGACTCGTCGGCCACCTGGCCCCACGTGTATTCGACGACCTGGTTGTTGCCGACCGGCTGCGTCATGTAGACGCGGTCGCGCAGTTTCTCCTCGTGATCGAGGACGTAGTCCAGCATCAGCTTGTTCACTGCCATGTCTCCTCCGAAGCGGTCCGTTGCCGCGGGGCTGAGGCTACAACGAGGCGCCGGCGGGGGCACGATGTATCGGTGGTCCGTTCATGCGTGCCGGTCCTGCATGGACGGGGGCAAGGGTGATTTCGGAGGGGATTGACTGCTCGGCGGTTGGCCGCGGCCGGGCTGGCCGAGAGGGAAGGCCATCGGACCATATTGAGGTATTACTTGAAGTCAGCTTAATTAAGCTATATCAATCAGATAAAGTTTTTTCTTCGAGTTTTATCTCAAGGTCGAGCTTCCCCGTCGGCTGCGAGCAGCCGCCTGATCTCTTCCTCGCCGTACGGCCGCCGGTCCTTCACCCGCAGGCTGTCGGACCACTCCTGCGCGAAATCGCGCTGCAACCAGGAATTGAGCGCGGCCGTCGCGAGCATCGCCAGCAGGGCGCCGAGGCCCGCCAGCGCCATGTCCTTGTGCGCGTCCCAGATGTCGCCCTGGGTACCGAGAAAGGCCGCGCCCAGGTCGCCACCGAACATTTCCGCCGCGCCCCATTCGATCAGTTCGTAGAACGCCGAGGTCGACATCGTCAGGTCGAGCGGCAGGAAGTAGCCCCAGAACCCCTTGACCGACGCCACGCGGAGCAACAGTTCGCGCACCGGGTACGCCAGCAGCAGGCCATAGGCGAAGTGGACGACGCGATCGAAGTTGTTGCGCTCCCAGCCGAGCAGGGCATTCAGGGAGTTGCCGGTCAGCCGGCGCCACCACTCGTCGTACGGCACCAGCGAATACGTGAAGTGCGCGCCGACGGTGTGCAGGCACAGGAACAGGAAGATCACCGTGTACGAGACGCGCGAAAGCGGAAAGCGCCTCCAGGTCGCGGCGAGCGCCGCGACGAAGACGACGAGCAGCGCGTTTTCGAGGGCCCAGTCCTGCCGGCTGACCGGCGCGATTGCGAGGACGGCCCAAAGCCCGCCCAGCAGCGCAGCCAGGATCGCGACGTACAGGCCGTGGCGCATGTTCGAGTGAGTTGTTCCCGCGCGATCGACGGAGCACGAGGTCGCGGAGGGCCGCTAACCGCCGCGTTCGCCCTCGGCCGGCTCGGGCACGTGCGCCGCGGCCTTCGCCTCCTGCTTGTGCGCACGCTCCAGGGCTTCCTTGTGCTCGGCCGCCCGCCGCGTGTGGATCGCGTCGCTCATCGCGGCCGCGAGGATGCCGGCCGGCATGGCGATCAGGCCGACGCCGGTGACCGCCGTGATGCCGCCGAGGATCCGGCCCGCCGTCGTCAGCGGGACGACATCGCCGTAGCCGACCGTCGTCAGAGTCGCGATCGCCCACCACATCGCGCGGGGAATGCTGCCGAAGACCTTGGGCTGCGTGGGACCCTCGACGATGTACATCAGCGTCGAGCTGAGCACCAGGATGAAGATGGCCACGCCGAAACTGATCATGAGTTCGTAGCGGCGCGCATGCACCGCTGTCGACAGGGCGCGGGTGGCAACCGTGAACCGGCCGAGCTTGGCGAGGCGCAGGACGCGGACCACCCGCAGGATGCGGATGATGTACGCCTCGGCGCTGATGAAGTAGAGAAACAGCGGCGTGACGGCGACCAGGTCGATGAGGGCGGATGGCGTCAGCATGTAGCGCAGCCGTCCACGGACTCCGTCGCTGTAGCGCGGGTCGTCGGCGGCGACCCAGACCCGGGCGACGTACTCGACCAGGAACAGCAGGCCGAAGCAGATCTCCACGGCGTGGAACAGGGCCGGATTGGTGTCGTGGATCGCCGGTTCGCTTTCCGCGATGACGAACGCCACCGAGACGAGGATCGCCACGACGATGCATCGGTTGAGCACCGACAGGCCGGCCTCGCGGTGGACGGGCTCGAGCTCGTGGAACAGTCGTCGGCGGAGTTCGCGCATTCGGGTCCGTGGTGCGGTCGCGGCGTGGAGGGTCTCGGGGGAGCGGTGGAAAGCGCCGCGATCTTAGTGGGTCGGCCCGGGTTCGACTACGCGCGGGTCGGCGCCGCGCGAGTCGGCGGCACCGTCCTGCCTTCAGCGCAGGCGTCCCATCGACTCAGTTCGGCCTCGCGCGCCCGCGGCGCTTCGGAGCGAAGCGAGCAGACCGGCAGGCGTATCGCGCGATGGCTACGGCCGTGCCTGCGCGGCGATGCGTCCCTGCGGTTTCGGCGCGATCTCGCTGGCGATGTCGACCCAGCCGCCGCCCATCGCCTGATAGACGTTGACCAGCTGCGCGTAGCGGCTGGCCTGCAAGGTGACCGTGGCGAGTTCGGCGGCAAAGAGTTCGTTCTCCGCCACCAGGACATCCAGGTAGCCCGCCACGCCCGCATCGAACCGCCGGTTCGCCAGGCGCGCGAACTCGCGCAGGGCCACTACGCGCTCGCTCTGCATGTTGAACTCCTCCAGCCGCTTCTGCGAGCCGGTGAGCGCGTCGTTGGTTTCGCGGAAGGCGTTCAGCACCGTCTGCTGGTAGAAGGCGAGCGCCTGGCGCTCGCCGGCCTCGGCGGAGAACACCTGACCTTCGATGGCGCCGAAGGTGAAGATGGGGCCGGCCAGGCTCGCGCCGATCAGGCCCGCGGCGGCCGGACCGCTGAACAGGCTGCTGAAGGCCGTGCTCGTGCTGGCCAGCGCCGCGGTGAGCGACAGGTCCGGGTAGTAGAGCGCGCGCGCCGCGCCGATGCTGGCGTTGGCCGCGACCAGGTTCTGCTCGGCCTGCAGGATGTCGGGCCGACGCAGCAGCACCGTCGCGGGCAGGTCGCCTGGAATCGCCGGGGCTGCCAGCTGGTCGATCGTCTTGCCGCGCGCGATCGGGCCCGGATTGCGACCGAGCAGGATCGAGATCAGGTTCTCCTGCGCCGCGATCGCCTGCTCGAAGGCGGGGATCGCCGCGCGGGCCTGCTGCAGCTGCGAGCGGATCTGCGTCACCTCGGTGTTGCCGACGAGGCCGACCTTGAAGCGCCGCTCGAAGATCCGCAACGTGCCCTCGAAGTTGCGCGTCGTGGCCTGCGCGATCTCGAGCTGGCGATCGAGCGAACGCAGCACGATGTAGCTGGTCGCCACGCCCGACACCACCGTCAGCACCACGCCGCGCTGACCCTGCTCGCTGGCATAGACCAGCGCCTGCGCCGCCTCGGTCTGGCGGCGCACCCGTCCGAACAGGTCGATCTGCCACGACGCGCCCAGCGATACCTGGTAAAGGGAAAAGTACGGATTGGCCCCGGGCGGCAGCGGCGGCTGGCCCACGGCGCTCGCCCGCGCGCGGCTGGCGTCGGCGCCGTAACCGATCTGCGGATAGAGCTGCGAGCCGGTGGCCGTGAGCGCGCCGATGAACTGGTCGACGCGGGCCGCGGCGATGCGCAGGTCGCGGTTGTTGCGCAGCGCCGTGTCCACCAGTTCGTCCAGCACCGGGTCGCCGAACTGCTTCCACCACTCGAGGTTGGCCACGTCGGCCGCCTTGGGATACTCGATGCGCCAGGCCGCCGGAGTCTCCACCGTCGGGCGCACGTAGTTCGGTCCCATCATGCAGCCCGCGAGCCCGGCGGCGACGACAACGGCGACGAGGCGAGTCTTCATGGCAGGGGCCTTCCGGGGATGCGAGCTGCCGTCCGGCGCCGCGGGCGATCCAGGGGACCGGGCGCGCGCGAGCGTCGGCATGTTGGCGTGGTCAACGTGATCAACGTGGCGGGATTTCAACATGGCATTCCTCATCCGGAAACTTGGCCGTTGCGCTAGATCGTAAGCGCGCCGGACCACAAGGCGAGCAGTGCGGACACAGCCGCGATGCAGAACACGGTGAACACGAGCCGCTCGGCCGTGCTGAAGACGCGCTGGCGCTGTTCGCGGCGGGCGGAGTAGAACAGCCACGTCCCCGGCGCGTACAGCAGCGCCGCCAGCAGCAGATACTTCGCGCCGCCCGCCCACAGCATGGCGGCGGCGTACGCGGTGGCGATGGCGGCGATCACGCGTGCGGCGGCGCGGCCGCGTGCGTCGGCGCCGTAGGTCTCGCCGGTCCACGCGAGCTTGAATCCGTACGCAGCGACCAGCAGGTAGGGCAGCAGCGTCATCGCGCTCGTCATCTTCAGCGCAATCGTGAACGCGTACTCGGCAAACCACGTGACGATCAGGAACGCCTGGATCGCGAGGTTCGTCATCCACAGCGCCGCGTACGGCACGCCGTTGGCGTTCTCGCGCGCGAGGAACGACGGCATGGTGCCCTGCTTGGCCGCCGAGTTCAGCACCTCGACCGCGAGCAGCGACCACGACAGGTAGTTGCCGGCGACGGCGATCAGCAGGCCGACGCTGACGAACACCCGGCCCCACGGGCCGACGACGGCCTCGAGCACGCCGGCCATCGACGGGTTGGGCAGCGCCGCCAGCTCGGGCCGCAGCAGGATGCCGTACGACAGCATGGTCACCAGCATCAGCAGGCACAGCACGCCGATGAAGCCGAGCACGGTGGCGACGCCGACGTCGTTGCGGTTGCGGGCGTAGCGCGAATAGACGCTGGCGCCCTCGATGCCGACGAAGACGAACACGGTGACCAGCATCGTGTTGCGCACCTGCGCGCCGACGCTGTCGAAGCCGGCGTCCGCGCCGCCCCAGAAGTTGAGCGCGAAGGTGTCGGTCTGGAATGCGGCGGCGACGACGAAGACGAAGAGCGCGATCGGCACGATCTTCGCCACCGTGGCGATCGTGTTCAGCGCCGCCGCCTGTCGCACGCCGCGCAGCACGAGCATGTGGAAGCCCCACACGATGAGGGTGGCGCCGGCGATGGCCGCCGGCGTCGAACCGTCGCCGAAGATGTCGAAGAACTGCCCCAGCGTGCCCTTGATCAGGATCAGGCAGGACAGGTCGGCCAGGCAGCAGGCGAGCCAGTAGCCGAAGGCGGCGATGAACCCGAGGTAATTGCCGAAGCCGGCCTTGGCGTAGGCGTAGATGCCGGTGTCGAGGTCGGGCCGGCGGTGCGAGAGGTTCTGGAAGACCAGGGCCAGCATCAGCATGCCGGCGCCGGCGATGCCCCAGGCGATGATCGCGCCGAGCGCGCCGGTGGTGCGCCCGAAGGCGGCCGGCAGCGTGAAGATGCCCGCGCCGACCATGGAGCCGACCACCAGCGCGACCAGCGCTCCGCGCGAGAGCTTCGCGTCGCCGGCGGCGGTCATCCGGGCATGCCGGCGACGAGCAGCCAGCCGAACAGCGCCGCCAGCGTGAGCAGTCCGATGCTCGCCGACGCCCAGCGGCGCACGAAACCGTCAGCCGACTCGAACGCGGTCCCGACGGGTTGCACGAGGCGCCGAACTGACGCGCCCGCTGCGGCGGCACCGGCGCGCGCGGGCCCGGCCAACGGGCTGCGCGCCAGCGCGAACGCCAGCGCCGCGCCGCCGAGGAGCACCAGCAGCGTCGTCCCGAGTTCCTCCAACGCGAGCGGGTTCTTGATGAGATCGCCGGGAACCGGACCCAGCGCGGCGAAGGCGAGCAGCAGCGACGACACGGAAAGCGCCAGCGCCGCCAGTTCCGACGAGCGCGCGACGCGCTTCACAGGCGAGATCGGCTCGGACGGCCGGCGCAGCGCGCTGACCAGCACCAGCACGACATACCCGGCGGTGAACACGGCGCCGCCCTGCAGCACGATCGTCCACCACCATTGCCCGGATTGATCGGCCGCGTCGAGCAGGAGCTTCTTCGCGAGATAGGCACCGCTCGGCACCACGCCCATCAGCGCCACGCCCGACACGACGAACGCGAGCACGGTGATCGGCAGCGCGCGCGCGACGCCGGCGAGGTCGGCGATGCGGTCGTGGCCGAGCGCCGCATAGACCAGCCCGGCCGCCATGAACATGCCGGCCTTGGCCGTCGCGTGCGAAACCGCCTGCAGCACCCCGGCGGTCAATGCAGCATCCTGCGCGAGCGCGTTGCCGGCGGCGTCGAAGGCGAGCGGGAACATCAGGAACAGGTAGCCGATCTGCGCCACCGTGGAGTACGCCACCAGCAGCTTCAACCGCTCCTGCCGCAGGGCCACGACGCTGCCGACGACGATGGCCGTCGCGCCCATCGCTGCCAGCAGCTGCGCCGAGGGCAGCGTCACGACGCCGGGCATGACGTCGAACCAGAGTCGCACGACCAGGAACCACGAACCCTTGATAACCAGCGCAGACAGCACGGCGCTGGCCGCGGCCGGGGCACCGCCGTGGGCCGGCGGCAGCCAGATGTGCAGCGGGAACAGCGCCGTCTTGGCCAGCAGGCCGACGGTCATCAGCGCGGCGGCGGTCCACGCAATC
>CAYGXL010000052.1:0-15101 GCA_964353935.1 uncultured Burkholderiaceae bacterium
GCAGCGCCTGTCCTCCGATGGCCTCGGCATCGACTTCGGCGCCGCACGGGCGCGCGTCCGCACCGCGTTGCCGGCCGTCGCCGGGATGATCCGAACCTTGTACGGCGGCTATACGACCGAAGACGCGGACGGAATGTTCGACGTCACCGTCGATCTGCAGCGCGTCCACGGCGTCCGCGGCTTCATCCGCCCGCAATGCGAACTGTTGTGCGACGGTGTCCGCGAGATCGAGCCCTTCCCGCTCGACACCCCGCTGCCGCTGCTCGAGTGGGGCACCAACTACGCGATCGCGACCCGCCTGTTCTGCTACCTGCTGCTGCACGCCGGCGTGGTCGAGCGCGGCGGCCGCGCGATCGTGATGCCCGCGATGCCGGGGTCCGGCAAGAGCACGCTGACGGCGGCGCTGACGCTGCGCGGCTTCCGCCTGCTGTCGGACGAGTTCGGGGTCGTGCGCCTGGGCGATGCGCGATTGCTGAGGATGCTGCGACCGCTCGCGTTGAAGAACGAGTCGATCGACGTGATCGAGCGTTTCGAACCGAGCGCCGTCATCGGCCCGCGCTTTCCCAAGACCCACAAGGGCACCGTCGCGCACCTCGCCCCGCAGGCGTCGCACGTCGATGCACGGCACGAAGTGGCCCACCCCGCACTCGTGGTGTTTCCCCGCTTCGACCCAGCGGCCGGCGTCGAACTCGAGCCGGTGAAGAGGACGCGTGCCTTCGCACGCCTCGCGGTCAACTCGTTCAACTACCACGCGCTCGGCCCGGACGCATTCGACGCGCTCGGCCAGCTCGTGCACGAGAGCTCGTGCTGGCAACTTCGCTACGGCGATCTCGATGGCGCGATCAAGGCGATCGGCGAGTTGCTCGACGAAACTCGCCCGGTCGACCAAGTCGCGCCGGTCGCACAGGCCGCGCGGGCGCTCGCCTGAAAGATCGCGCATGAGCCACGCCACCGAAACGCCCTCGATGCAAGGACCGCCCGACTCGGTGCGACCGCTGCTCGCGGCGCTCGCGGATCCGGCCTCCTCCGCGAGCTACGACGAGTCGCACTGGGACCGCGTCATTCCCCTCGCGCGCAGCGCGCGCCTGCTCGGCGTGCTCGCGCACCGGGTTCTTGAGAGCGTCGACCGGACAAGGCTGCCCGAGCGCGTTCAGCGCCACCTCGATGCCGGCCTGATCGAAGCGCGCTTTCGGCGCCAGAAGACCCTGTACCTACTGCACACGATCACACCCATCCTCGATCGCCACCCCGGCCCCTGGGTGCTGCTGAAAGGCGCGGGTTACATCGCGCAGGACCTGCCCTTCTCGCACGGACGACTGCCGGCGGACGTCGACCTGATGGTGCCCCGAACGTCCCTCGACGGCATCGAGCGGGGCCTGCTCGACGCGGGATGGGAGTTCGAGAAGAACGAGCCGTACGACCAGCACTACTACCGCGCGTGGTCGCACGAGCTGCCGCCGATGATCGCGGCCGGCCAGGCGATGGAACTCGACCTGCATCACGGAATCCTTCCTCCGGTCGGACGCATCCGGCCGAACACCGAGCGACTGTTCGCCGACGCGGTGCCGGTGGCCGGATCGCGGTTCCACTTGCTGTGTCCGCAGGACCAGGTGCTGCACGCCGTCGTGCACCTGGCGTACGACTCAGACTTCGTCGGCCGGCTGCGCGACCTGCTGGACATCGACGCGCTGTTTCGCCGCCTGCCCCTGTCGGACCACGCGGCGCGCCAGGCGCTCGTCGAGCGCGCACGCCTGCACGGAATGGAAAGGCCGCTGCACCTCGCCGCGCAGCTCAGCCGCGCCTGGTTCGACACGCCGGGCTGCGATGCGCTCGTCGCCGAGGGCGCGGTGGCCGCCTCCCCGTTCTACGGCCGGGGCATCGTCGCGATGGCGAACCGCGTGCTCGGACCCACGAACGGCCAGGACGCTTCGGATCGATCCGCGCGGGCCGCCGCGATGCTGCTCGAGGCGCGCTCGCACTGGCTGCGCATGCCGCCGTGGCTGCTGGCGTATCACGCCGCATCCAAGGGCGTGCGCAGCCTGGCGCAACGGGCGACGAAGCGTGAAGGCACGGCCTCCGGCTGAGTACCGCGCCTGACGCCTCGCCGCCGGGCGACGGCGCCCAGGACAACGCCGCGCACTGAGCGCGCACGCCCCGACGCGTAAAATCCTGCGCCATGTCGCACGCTCCCCTCGCCGACCTCGCACTGCGCCTCACCGTGAACGGCGAAGCGGCCGAATGCCGCCCCGGAACCACGGTGGCCGGCCTGCTCGCCACGATGGACACGGCCGGCAAGCGGGTGGCCGTCGAGCGCAACGGCGAGATCGTCCCGCGCTCGCAGCACGCAGCGATGGTGCTCGAGCCCGGGGATCGCCTGGAAATCGTGATCGCAGTCGGAGGCGGTTGATGTCCCACCAGCATTTGTTCAGCGGCGAACTGGAGTGGAGCGGGCACGCCGGCGAGGACGAGCACGGCAAGCTCAAGCTCGAGCGCGCGTTCGTGGTCCGCTTCGAGGGCAAGGCGCCGCTCGAAGGTTCCTCGCCCGCGGTGTTCCGCGGCGACGACAGCCGGCACAACCCGGAGACGCTGATGGTCTCGTCGCTGATGGCCTGCCATCACCTGACGTACCTCTCCGTCTGCGAGCGCGCCGGCGTGCGCGTGCTCGAGTACCGCGACCACGGCACCGGGACGCTCGCGATGAAGGACGGCAAGATGCGCATGGTCGAGGTGCGGCTGGCGCCGCAGGTCCGCATCGCCGACGCCGCGCAGCTCGAGCAGGCGCGCGAACTGCACGCGAAGGCGCACGCGCACTGCTTCATGTCCAACTCCGTCAACTTCGAGGTCAAGGTCGAGCCGGCCGTGACCGCATGAGATGAACGACACCCTGAGGATCGGCGCGCGCGAGTTCCGCTCGCGGCTGCTGATCGGCACCGGCAAGTACAAGGATCTCGCGCAGACGAAGGAAGCGGTCGAGGCGAGCGGCGCCGAGATCGTCACCGTCGCGATCCGCCGCACCAACATCGGCCAGAACAAGGGCGAGCCCAGCCTGCTCGACGTCCTGCCGCCGTCGAAATTCACGATGCTGCCCAACAGCGCCGGCTGCTACTCCGCGGAGGACGCGGTGCGCACGCTGCGCCTGGGACGCGAACTGCTCGACGGCCATCCGCTCACCAAGCTGGAAGTGCTGGGCGATCCGGCCTCGCTCTATCCGAACATGCCCGAGACCATCAAGGCCGCCGAGACGCTGGTGAAGGAAGGCTTCGAGGTGATGGTCTACTGCAGCGACGATCCCATCCAGGCGCAGGTGCTGGAGTCGATCGGCTGCGTGGCCGTGATGCCGCTGGCCTCGCTGATCGGCTCCGGCATGGGCATCCTCAATCCCTGGAACATCCAGCTGATCCTCGAGCGGGCGAAGGTGCCGGTGATCGTCGATGCCGGCGTCGGCACGGCGAGCGACGCGGCGATCGCGATGGAGCTCGGCTGCGCCGGCGTGCTGATGAACACCGCGGTGGCGCAGGCGAAGGACCCGGTGCTGATGGCGAGCGCGATGAGGAAGGCCGTCGAAGCGGGACGCGAGGCGTTCCGCGCGGGCCGGATGCCGAAGAAGCTCTACAGCGCCACGCCGAGTTCGCCCACGGCCGGCGTCATCGCGCCGAGCAAGCCCGCCTGACAGCCGTCAGGCCACGGGCAGCGCGCTCGCGCCGATCCTGTTGCGGCGCGCGTTTGCAACGAGCGCGAGGATCGCGGTCGACGCCAGCCGCGTCCGCACGCTGTCCGAGCGGCTGGTCAGCACCATCGGCACGCGCGTGCCGAGCACGATCCCGGCGCTGTCGGCGCCCGCGAGGTACTGCAGCTGTTTCGCGAGCATGTTGCCGGACTCGAGGTCCGGCACCACGAGGATGTCGGCGCGGCCAGCCACGCGCGAATCGATCTTCTTGGTGCGCGCCGCCTCGAGGCTGATTGCGTTGTCGAAGGCCAGCGGGCCGTCGAGCAGGCCGCCGGTGATCTGGCCGCGGTCGGCCATCTTGCAGAGCGCCGCCGCGTCCACCGTCGACGGGATCTTCGGGTTCACCGTTTCGACCGCCGACAGGATCGCAACCCTCGGCTCCTCGATGCCGAGGATGTGCGCGAGGTCGATCGCGTTCTGCACGATGTCGACCTTGTCCTCGAGCGTCGGCTGGATGTTGATCGCCGCGTCGGTCACCAGCAGCGGGCGCGGATAGGCCGGCACGTCGAGGATGAAGACGTGGCTCACGCGGCGGGAAGTGCGCAGGCCGGTCGACGACGGCACCACGGCGGCGAGCATCTCGTCGGTGTGCAGGCTGCCCTTCATCAGCGCCTCGACCCGGCCCTGGCGCGCGAGCTGTACCGCACGCGCAGCGGCTTCGTGGCTGTGCTCGGTGCTTACGATCGTGATCCCGGTGAGATCAGCGCCGTGCGCCTCGGCCACCGAGCGGATCTTCGCTTCCGGTCCGACCAGGATCGGAACGATCAGGCCGCGTCGCGCCGCCTCGAGCGCTCCGAGCAGCGAGTCGCGGTCGCACGGATGCACAACGGCGCAGCTCACCGCCGGCAGCCCCTCGCAGCGGCGCAGCAGGCGCGTGAACGCGTCGTTGCGACGCAGGACCATCTCCGGCGTGGCGACGTCCGAGTAGCTGATGCGGTGGTCGGGCGCGCGCACGGTCACGGTGCCGCTGACGAGTTCGTCGTCGCCGCGCCTGACGGTGCACGCCAGCACGACGATGTTCTCCGGCCGCTTCTCGAGGACGGTCGCCGTGGCGGTCAGTTCGTCACCGGCGGTGATCGCGCCGTTGAAGTTGAGCTGCTGCGAGACCATCGTCGTGCCGGGTCCGGGCATCCTGCGCGACAGCAACCCGGAGATGATCGCCTCGGCACCGACCGCCTTCGCCGTCGTTCCCGGCACCAGGCCGTTGCCGTCGGAGGCGAGGTGAAAGGCGTCGACGTCGCCGCTGACGAGCGCCAGCGCGTCGACCTCGGTCTGGCTGATCCGCCGCGAGACCGTGGCGGTCGAGCCGACCTGCAACTCGTCGTAGGTGATGTTGGTGAAGGATCGCAATCCGGTCTCTCCGTGTCCGCTCTTCACGCGTTACCGCTTTCCAGATGCATTTGTGCAACGCACCAATTCTACGCCTTCCAGGAGGGCTGCGAAGGAGCGGACGCCGCCGGGTACCATGCGCCGCCTCCCCCGCACGCCATGTCCGATCCCGACGCCACCGACCCGACGTCCGAGCCCGCGGGCCCGCCCTATCGCCACATCCGCAGCTTCGCGATGCGGCGCGGACACATCACGCATGGCCAGCGGCGCGCCGTCGAGCAGTGGTTCGCGGCCTTTGGCATCCCATACGCGCCGCAACCCCTCGACCTCGGGCAGGCGTTCGGCCGGCGCGCGCCGGTCGTGCTCGAGATCGGCTTCGGCATGGGCGAAACGACCGCGGCGATCGCGCAGTCGCGGCCGGACGTCGATTTCCTCGGCGTCGAGGTGTTCACGGCCGGCGTCGGCGCGCTGCTGAAGCGCATCGACGAACTCGCGCTCGCGAACGTGCGCATCGTTCACCACGATGCGGTCGAGGTCGTGCGCGACATGATCCTGCCCGACGCGCTGGCCGGCGTGCACATCTACTTCCCGGATCCCTGGCAGAAGAAGCGCCATCACAAGCGCCGGCTGGTCGCGCAGCCGTTCATCGGGCTGCTCGCGAGCCGCATCGCGCCCGGCGGCTACCTGCACTGCGCCACCGACTGGGAGGACTACGCGCACCAGATGCTCGAGGTACTGGGCGCGGAGCCGCAGCTCGCCAACACGGCGGACGGTTTCGCGCAGGAACCGGCCAACCCGCTCTGCCGCCGCCCGACCACCAAGTTCAACGCCCGCGGCGAACGGCTGGGCCACGGGACCTGGGACCTCGTGTTCATCCGCCGGTAGCGGCGCACGCCCGTTGAACCTTGGTTCAATTGGCAGTGCGGCGGGCGTCGCCTAGTCTTGCGCCGCTGCGCGCAGTGGGTGAGGGAGGCCTGTTCCGGTCTCCTGCACGGCCCATAGCGCCCCGAAGCGAACCCGCTTGCTCGAAAGAGAACGGGCGCGCTCGCGGGCTGCGCAGCCGGACATCCGGCTTCGGTATCCTTCGCGCCACGTTCTGCACGACAACAAGGAGAAGAAAGACATGACAGCGAAATTTGCCGCCGAGTTCCTCGGCACGTTCTGGCTGGTGCTCGGCGGCTGCGGCAGCGCGGTGCTGGCGGCTGCGTTTCCTGAACTCGGCATCGGATTCGTCGGCGTGTCCCTGGCGTTCGGCCTGACGGTGCTCACGGGCGCCTACGCGCTCGGCCCGATCTCGGGCGGTCACTTCAACCCGGCGGTCTCCGTCGGACTCTGGGCCGGCGGACGCTTCCCGGCCTCGCAGCTTCTTCCTTACATCGTGGCGCAGGTGATCGGCGCCGTCGTCGCCGCCGGCGTGCTCTACCTGATTGCCAGTGGCAAGGCCGGGTTCGACCTGAAGGGCGGCTTCGCGTCGAACGGGTTCGGCGAGCACTCGCCCGGCCAGTACAGCTTCAGCTCGGCCGCGATCACCGAGGTGGTCATGACCTTCATGTTCCTGATCGTGATCCTCGGGGCCACGCACAAGCGCGCGTCCCCGGGCTTTGCAGGCCTCGCGATCGGACTGGCATTGACGCTGATCCACCTGATCAGCATCCCGGTGACGAACACCTCGGTGAACCCGGCACGCAGCACCGGCCCCGCGCTGTTCGTCGGCGGCTGGGCGATCCAGCAGCTCTGGCTGTTCTGGGTCGCGCCGATCGTCGGCGCCGCCATCGCAGGCTGGACGTCCCGCGCGGTGTTCGACTCGGCAGACTAGCCGCCTGTTCGTCCCCGCGTACGCCGACCGCTAGGCGGGCGACATCGCGTCGCCGTCGTCAGCATCTGGCTCGTCGTCCGCGTACACGGCGCGTTCGTGCGCCCAGGCGCGCAGCGCGTCGATGCGCTCGGCCATCACGACCGACAGCGGCCGCGTGCTCTCGATCTCCACGAGGATGTCCGCCGCGCGCGGAGACTCGCCCCGTGCGCGCGCTTCGAACGACGCCGAGACGATCGCCTGCTCGATCTCGGCGCCGGAGAACCCGCGGGCCAGCTTGGCGAGCGCCTCGACCTCGAACTGCTTCGGGTCGTGGCCGCGCTTCTTCAGGTGGATCGACGCGATCTGCGCCCGCGCCGCTTCAGAAGGAAAATCGACGAAGAAGATCTCGTCGAAGCGTCCCTTGCGGACCAGTTCGGGCGGCAGTTGCGAGATGTCGTTGGCCGTCGCCACCATGAACACCGGCTCGCGGCGTTCCGCCATCCACGTCAGCAGGCTGCCGAGCACGCGGCGCGACACGCCGCCGTCGCCGTCGCCACCGTCGGTCGAGATGCCCTTTTCGATCTCGTCGATCCACAGCACGCACGGCGACATGCTCTCCGCCGCCGCGAACGCGTTGCGCAGGTTGCGCTCGGTCTCGCCGTAGTACTTGTTGTACAGCGCGCCGAAGTCGAGCCGCATCAGCGGCACGCCCCACTCGCCCGCAACGGCGCGCGCGGCGAGGCTCTTGCCGCCGCCCTGCACGCCGAGCAGCACGATGCCCTTGGGCCGGTCGACGTCGCTCGACGCGGGATCGAGGAACGGCGCGCGGCGCAGTCCGATCCAGTGCTTCAGCCGCGCCAGCCCGCCGACGTCGTCGAAGCGCACCTTGCTCTGCTCGTAACCCAGCGCGCCGCTGCCGCCGAGCGCCTCGTACTTGATCTCCAGCACCCGCCGCACGTCGTCGGCGCTGATCGCGCCGTCGTCGCGCAGCGCCTGCCGCACCAGTCGGCGCACGTCGTCCTGCTCCATGCCGAGCAGGTGCATGACCAGCATGTCGACGGCGGCGCGGTCGCCGCGCGGCTTCTCGCCGGTCTGGCTCTCGTGGCGCCTCGCTTCCTCGCTGAGGATCGCGCGGATCGCGTCGCGGTCGGGCAGCACCGGGCGGAAGTGGGCGGACAGCCGCAGGATCTCCGACGGCAGTTCATCGAGCCGCGGGCTGAGGAACACCAGCGTGCGCGCGTTCCGGTAGTGCGACAGCGCGATCTCGCGGATCAGGCGCATCGACACCGGGTCCTTGAACCCGGGATGCGCGTCGCACATCACGTACACGCCGTTCTGCGGCGTCCGGTCGATGTGCTTCAGCGCGTCGAGCAGGTCGTTGGTCTGGTGCACGGGCTCGTCGCGGCCGTGGCGCCGGATGCCGCTGGTGATGCTCCACGTCATCAGCGCCTGGTTCTCGAGGTTGCAGGCCTTCTGCAGCAGTTCGAGGATGCGAGGCTCCTCGTGCGACTCGATCAGGATGATCGGGAAGCGCGAGCGCAGCAGCGAGCCGATCTCGGTCGCTTCGTCGCGGGTGGTCATCGGCTTGTCTCCGTGCGGTCACCGACGGGCGAGTGCATCTTCGCACCGGCCCCCTGGTCCTCCCCCTTCTTCCGGTCGCGGCCCAGCGTGACGAGGTCGTACGCGAGCTTGAGACCGACCAGAAGCAGCGCTCCGGCCACCGGCGCCTTCAGCGCCTGCACCAGGAAGCCGCTCGCGATCAGCGTGACATGCAGGATCATGATGCGTCCGTACGGCGCGCCCATCAGGTCCTTCAGCGGCGGCGGCTGCTCACGCGTGCGGGCCAGCCACTGCACGAACCCGCTCAGGTGCACCAGCATGATCGCCAGCACGGCGAGCCAGCCGTCGCGCTCGGCGAACAGGTAGTCAACCAGCGCGGCGAGCGGTCCCGCCAACCCGCCGTCCATCGCGCCGCGGCCGACCTCGGCGCCGCCGAACAGCAGCACCACGAACATGCCGTGCACCGCGGTGAACAGGCCGTAGTGCACCGTGAAGAACGCCGACAGGGCGGCCGCGCCGAGCAGACCCGCCGCGCCAAGACGCAGGCCGGTCGCGAGCATCTTCGCGACGTTGAAACCGCCGATGACGACGTTCTCGAACCAGAACAGCAGCATGACGACGAACGGCGACCAGCCGAGCACCAGCACGCCCCACGCGATGACCGCCGCCGTCGCCAGCGCGAGCGCCAGGTCGAAGGCGGCGACCGCGCGCGCGCTGGTCATCCGTGCGACCAGTCGACCCAGCCGAAGTACGCCGTCGCGAGCACGACCAGGCCGAACACGATGCGGTACCAGGCGAAGACCGTGAAGTCGTGCGTCGAGATGTAGCGGATCAGCCAGCGGATGCACAGCAGCGCCGAGGCGAACGCGAGCACCAGACCGACGGCAAACAGCGGCAGGTCTGCCGTGGTCAGGATGCCGCGCTGCTTCCACAGCGAGTACACGCCCGCGCCGATCAGGGTCGGGATCGCGAGGTAGAAGCTGAACTCGGTGGCCGCTCGCCGCGACATGCCGAACAGCATCCCGCCGATGATCGTCGCGCCCGACCGGCTGGTGCCCGGGATCATCGCCAGGCACTGCACCAGGCCGACCTTCAGCGCATCGAGGACCGTCATGTCGTCGACCGTCTCGACGCGAGCGATCCGCCGTCCCTCGAGGTCGCGCTCGCCGAACGCCCGTCTGTGGCGCGCCTCGACCCACAGGATGATCAATCCGCCGACCAGGAACGCGGTCGCCACCGGCACCGGGTGGAAGAGCTTCTCCTTGATGAAGGCGCCGAACGCGAGGCCGAACACCACCGCCGGAAGGAACGCCACGATCACGTTGAGCGCGAAGCGCTGCGCCGCGCGCTCGCGCGCGATGCCGGCCACGGTGCCGATCAACTTCTGCCGGTACTCCCAGATCACCGCCAGCATCGCGCCGGTCTGGATCGCAATCTCGAACGTCGCGACGTTCTCGCCGCGGAACCCGAGCAGCGAACTCGCAAGGATCAAGTGGCCGGTCGACGAGATCGGCAGGAATTCGGTGAGCCCCTCGACGATGCCGAGGATGGCGGCCTTGATCAGCAGTGCGATGTCCACGAAGCGTCGCGCCCCTTACTTCGGCGCGAGGCCGACGCGCACCCCGAAGACGCCGATGGACAAGTCAGTGGGCTGGTAGATCACGCCGTCGCGGTTCAGTTCTTCGGGCCGGAAAGCCAGCAGCGGCAGGCGTCCGAGCGTGTCGCCCTCGGTGATCTTGCCCGAGCCGAGGTTGACGAACGGAATCGTCGGCATGCGAACCTGTTCGATGCGCGCGTCGGCGAGGTCGATTCCGGTGCGGTTCTCGTTCAGTTCCGGCTTGCCCGAGATCGCCACGTGGATCGCGAGCGGGATCCCGGCCGGCGCTTCCTTCAGGCGGATCGTCCACTCGAGCTGGACGCGCTGCGCCTGCGTCTGGATGCCGACGTCCGGCCCGCTGATCGCGAGCCCCTCGAACTGCCCGAACACCTTGCGCAGGTCGGCTTTCTCGCGATCGATGAAGGCGCGCTGCGCGATGTCCGAGCGGTCGAGATGAATGGCGGGCGGTCCGAACGACGTGCACCCGGCAAGCGCCGCGATGGCCAACCCGACTGCAATCCACTTCTTCATGCCGACTCCGTGCCCGACTCCGGGCGAATGCGCAGCGGCCGCGATGTTACCGGCACTCCCCCAGGAGGCATCGGCCGAAATGCACACGCGGACCGCACCGTCGCGTCGCCCGGCCCTACTCGTAGCGCAGCGCCTCGATCGGCAGCAGCCGCGACGCCTTGCGCGCCGGGTAGAAGCCGAAGAAGACGCCGATGCCGGCCGCGAATCCCACGGCGAGGAAGATCGCCTGCGGCGTGATGTCGGTGCGCCAGTCGGCGAACTCGCCGACGGCGAACGACGCGACCACGCCGAGCAGGATGCCGAGCGCGCCGCCGATCATCGACAGCGTGATCGCCTCGACGAGGAACTGCTTGAGGATGTCCCGGCCGCGCGCGCCCACCGCCATCCGCAGCCCGATCTCGCGCGTGCGCTCGGTCACGCTGACCAGCATGATGTTCATGATGCCGATGCCGCCGACCAGCAGGCTCACCGACGCCACGGCGCCGAGCAGTATCGTCAGGACGCGGCTCGCCGCTTCCTGCGCCTGCAGGATCTCGGTCAGGTTGCGGATGGTGAAGGGCTCGTCGGCGCCCGGCTGCACCTTCATGCGCTGGCGCAGCAGTTCGCGGATGCGTTCCTCGATCGCCTTCATGTCCGCGCCGTCGGCCGTCTTCACGGAGATCGAGCCGATGCGCTTCTGCTTGCCGCCGGTCTGGCCGAGCACGCGGTTGCGGGCGGTCGAGATCGGCATCAGGACGATGTCGTCCTGGTCCTGTCCGAGCGCGTTCTGGCCCTTGCGGTCGAGCACGCCGATGATCGTGAGCGGCACCTTGCGCACCCGGATCACCTGGTCGACCGGGTCGACGCCTTCGCCGAACAGCTGCTTCGCCGTGGTCTGCCCGATCAGCGCCACCTTGCCCGAGCCCGAGATTTCCGCCGGCTCGAACAGCCGCCCCGACGCGAGCGGCCAGTCGCGCGCGATCAGGTAGTCGTTGTTGGTGCCGAAGTACTGGGTTGACCAGTTGGCGTTGCCGGCGACGACCTGGCCGGCGCCGCGCACCGACGGCGCGGCCACGACGACGCCGTCGACCTCGACGGCGATCGCCTGCGCGTCCTCCTCGGTCAGGGTCTGGGCGGCGCCGGTGCCGAGCCGCACGCCGCTCGCAGTCGTCGAGCCCGGGAAGATCAGCATCAGGTTCGAGCCGAGGTTCTTCAGCTGCTCGCGCACGCGCTCCTGCGCGCCGCCGCCGATGGCGAGCATCGCGATGACCGCCGCGACGCCGATGATCATGCCGAGCATGGTCAGCGACGACCGCAGCTTGTTGACGCGCAGCGCCTTCAGCGCGACGCGCAGGACCATCAGCGCGTTCATGCCGCGGCCCTCATGCGCTGACCGCGCGCTCGGCGTCGAGCGCGCGCAGCGCGGCGGCGGCCGATGTCGGCGCCTGGCGCTCGTCCGAGACGATGCGGCCATCCCGGAACATCACGAGCCGCGAGGCGAACGCGGCGACGTCGTGTTCGTGCGTGACGAGCACGATCGTCATGCCGTCGCCGTTCAGCTGCTGCAGCAGCGCCATGATCTCGACGCTCGTGCGCGAGTCCAGCGCGCCGGTCGGCTCGTCGGCGAGGATCAGCACCGGGTCGTTCACGAGCGCGCGCGCGATCGCGACCCGCTGCTGCTGCCCGCCGGACAGCTGCGACGGCTGGTGGTCGGCGCGATCGCCGAGGCCGACGAGCTTCAGCTTCCCGAGCGCGCGCGCGTGCCGCTCCTGCATCGGCACGTTCGCGTACATCAGCGGCAGCTCGACGTTCTCGAGCGCGCTGGTGCGCGCGAGCAGGTTGAACTGCTGGAACACGAAACCGATGCGGCGGTTGCGGACCGCCGCGAGGTCGTCCGCGTTCATCACGGCGGCGTCCTCGCCGGCGATCCAGTAGCTGCCGGACGTCGGCCGGTCGAGGCAGCCGACCATGTTCATGAACGTCGACTTGCCCGACCCCGAAGGCCCCATCACCGCGACGAACTCGCCCGCTGCGATCGTCATCGACACCCCGGCGAGCGCGTGCACGACGTTGTCGCCCAGGACGTAGTCCTTGGTGAGGCCGTCGACGCGAATCAGCGGTTCAGAACCAGTCATCGTGCCTTTGTCATCAAAAAGTTCGGCTGGCTTCGCCAGCGAACTTTTTCTAGCTAAATCGGGCGAAAGTAGGGTTTCACTTTCGCCCGCCTAAAAGAACATGCGCGGCGGGCCGCCCTTCTGCGCCGGGGTGGTGCCCGACGTGCCGCCCGTGCTGCCGATGATGACCTCGGCGCCCTCGGCAATGCCATCGCCGTTGACCTCGCTCATCGAGCCGTCCGACAGGCCGACGCGCACGTCGACCGCTTTCGGCTTGCCGTCGACGAGCAGGTAGACGCGGCCGCGCGTGGCCTGTCCGCTGCCCGGGCGTCCGGCCGATTCCGCGACGATCTGCGCGTACTTCTCTTTCTGCTCCGGCTTCAGGAGGTCCTCGACCTTCGCGCGCATCTCGGCGCGGATCGCGGCGCTCTGCTTGCCGCGCGCCTCCTCGGGCAGGTCGCGCAGCCCCATGAACTTGTTGCGCATCTCGGCGAAGATCGGCTCGAGCCGCTGCTGCTGCTGTTCGTCGAGCTTCAGTTCCGTGACCAGTCGCTCGCGGAACTGCGTCATTGCTCCCGCGGCGCCGCCCGCACCGCCCGCGCTGCCCTTGGCGCCGCCGTCCGCGCTGGCCGACGCGCTCCTTTCCGCGGCCGCCTTGGCGTCGGTCGGCGCCTCGCCGGGCGGGCGGAAGCGCAGCGCGCTGTTCGGCACCTTCAGCACCGACTCGCGGCTGTCGGTGGTGATGCGAACGTTCGCCGTCATGCCCGGCAGCAGTTCGCCGCGGTCGTTGTTGGCGGAGACGATGGCGATGTAGGTCACGACGTTCTGCACGGTCAGCGCCGCCTTGCGCACGGTCTTCACCTCGCCGGCAAACGGACGGCCGGGGAAGGCATCGACGGTGAACGAGGCCCGCAGGCCAACGCGGATGCGTCCCACGTCCGCCTCGTCGATCGACGTCTCGACCTGCATGTCGCGCAAGTCCTTGGCGATCACGAACAGTTCCGGTGCCTGCAGGCTCGCCGCCACGGTCTGCCCGACGTCCACGGTCCGCTTGATGACGACGCCGTCGACCGGCGCCCGGATCTCCGTGCGCGACAGGTCGACGCGCGACGACGCCAGCGCCGCGTTGCGCTGCTGCACGACCGCGTTGGCCGTCTTCAGCTCGGCCGCCGCGAGGTCATAGGTCGACTGCGCGCGATCGAGTTCGGCGGGCGACACGAAGTTGCGCGCGACGAGTTCCTTGCTGCGCTTGAGGTCGCGCTCGGCGTTGATCCGCGCCACTTCGGCGCGGCCCACCGCCGACCGCGCGGCCTCGAGGTCCGCCTCGGCCTGGCGCACGCGGTACTGGAAGGTTTCAGGATCGATCCGCGCGATCAGCATCCCCTGCTTTACGGGAGAGTTGAAGTCGACGAACAGTTCCTTGATCTGGCCCGACACCTGCGAGCCGACCTGCACCGACGTCACCGGGTTGACGGTGCCGGTGGACGAGACCGTCGCGGTGATCGGTCCTTTCTCCACCTTGGCCGTGCGGAACGTCGGCGCGTCGTCCTTGCGGCCGGCCTTCCACCACCAGCCGCCACCGGCGACGAGCGCGAGCACGACGAGGCCCAGCAGCAGTTTTGTGTTTCTCGACACGATGGTCCCGCGAAGGGAAGCAGAGCAGCAGGGGATTGTACGGGGGCGCTGCCGCGCCTCACGAGCGCGGCAACACAGGGAAACAACTGAGAGAAACAACCGAGCAGGCGCGGGACGACGCGCCCGCCCGGATCAGCCGCGATCGGCGCTCAGGAGGCGGAAACGCCGCGTTCGTACCAGTCGCGGCTGGCGTTCACCCAGCGGACCACCAGCAGCATCAGCGGCACCTCGATCAGCACGCCGACCACGGTCGCGAGCGCCGCGCCGGACTCGAAGCCGAACAGGCTGATGGCCGCCGCGACGGCGAGTTCGAAGAAGTTCGAGGCGCCGATCAGCGCCGACGGGCAGGCAACGCTGTGCTTCTCGCCCAGCATCCGGTTCAGGCCGTAGGCGAGCCCGGCGTTGAAGAAGACCTGGATCACGATGGGGACAGCGAGCAGCGCGATCACCAGCGGCTGCTGCAGCAGCGCCTTGCCCTGGAACGCGAACAACAGCACCAGCGTGGTAAGCAGCGCGAGCACCGACCACGGCTGCAGTCGCGCCAGCAGCGACTCGAGCGCGGGCTGGCCGCGGCGCAGCACCGCGCGGCGCCACACCTGCGCGAGGATCACCGGAACGAGGATGTACAGCACGACCGACGTCAGCAGCGTGTCCCACGGCACCGTGATCGACGCCACGCCGAGCAGCAGCGCGACGATCGGCGCGAAGGCGAACACCATGATGGTGTCGTTCAGCGCCACCTGCGACAGCGTGAAGTACGGGTCGCCTCCGGTCAGCCGGCTCCACACGAACACCATCGCGGTGCACGGCGCGGCGGCGAGCAGGATCAGGCCG
>CAYGXL010000053.1:0-15070 GCA_964353935.1 uncultured Burkholderiaceae bacterium
TACAAGAAGTCGGCGCGCATCGTCGGCGACGTCATCGGCAAGTACCACCCCCACGGCGACCAGGCGGTCTACGACACCATCGTCCGGATGGCGCAGGACTTCTCGCTGCGCTACATGCTCGTCGATGGCCAGGGCAACTTCGGCTCGGTCGACGGCGACAGCGCCGCGGCGATGCGTTACACGGAGATCCGGCTCGCCAAGATCGCGCACGAGCTGCTGGCCGACATCGAGAAGGAGACGGTCGACTTCGGGCCGAACTACGACGGCTCGGAGAACGAGCCGCTGCTGCTGCCCGCGAAAGTGCCGAACCTGCTGGTCAACGGCAGTTCGGGCATCGCCGTGGGCATGGCCACCAACATTCCGCCGCACAACCTGAACGAGGTGGTCGACGGTTGCCTTGCGCTGCTGCGCAGCCCCGAGACCACGATCGACGACCTGATCGAGCTCATCCCGGCGCCTGACTTCCCGACCGCCGGGATCATCTACGGCCTCGACGGCGTGCGCGAGGGCTACCGCACCGGCCGCGGCCGCGTCCTGATGCGGGCGAAGACGCACTTCGAGGAAATCGACCGCGGCTTGCGCTCGGCGATCATCGTCGACGAACTTCCGTACCAGGTGAACAAGCGGGTGCTGCTCGAACGCATCGCCGAGCTGGTCAACGAGAAGAAACTCGAGGGCATCTCCGACATCCGTGACGAGTCCGACAAGTCGGGCATGCGCGTGGTGTTCGAGCTGAAGCGCAATGAAGTGCCCGAGGTGGTGCTGAACAACCTGTACAAGCAATCGCAGCTGCAGGACACCTTCGGCATCAACATGGTGGCGCTGGTGGATGGCCAGCCGCGCCTGCTGAACCTGAAGCAGATGATCGAGGCCTTCCTGTCGCACCGGCGGGAAGTGGTCACGCGGCGCACGGTGTTCGAGCTGCGCGAGGCGCGCAGGCGCGGCCACGTGCTCGAAGGCCTCGCTGTGGCCCTGGCGAACATCGACGAATTCATCGCCATCATCAAGGCGGCGCCGACGCCGCCGGTGGCGAAGACCGGGCTGATGGCGCGCGCGTGGGATTCTTCGCTGGTGCGCGAGATGCTGACGCGGGCCGGCAGCGACATGGCGGCGTTCCGTCCCGATGGACTGGACCTCCAGTACGGCCTGCAGGGCGATGGCCTGTACCGGTTGTCGGAAGAGCAGGCCGAGCAGATCCTGCAGATGCGTCTGCAGCGCCTGACCGGCCTTGAGCAGGACAAGATCGTCAACGAGTACCGGGAGGTGATGGAAAAGATCGCCGACCTGCTCGACATCCTCGCGCGGCCGTCCCGGATCACCGACATCATCGGCGACGAACTGCTGGCGTTGAAGAGCGAGTTCGGCGACGCGCGCCGCTCCGAGATCGTTCGCAGCGCCCAGGACCTGATGACCGAGGACCTGATCGCGCCCGAGGACATGGTCGTCACCCTGTCGCACACCGGATACATCAAGAGCCAGCCGCTGGCCGACTACCGTGCGCAGAAGCGCGGCGGGCGCGGCAAGCAGGCGGCCGCGATGCGGGAGGACGACTGGATCGACCAGCTCTTCATCGCCAACACCCACGACACGATCCTGTGCTTCTCCAACCGTGGCCGCCTGTACTGGCTGAAGGTCTGGGAAGTGCCGCAGGGCACGCGCACTTCGCGCGGCAAGCCGATCGTCAACATGTTCCCGCTCGCCGAAAACGAGAAGATCAACGTCGTGCTTCCGATCAAGCAGTACGACGAGGAGCACTTCGTCTTCATGGCCACGGCGATGGGCACCGTCAAGAAGACCGCGCTCGCCGAGTTCTCGAACCCGCGCAAGGCCGGAATCATCGCCGTGGACCTCGATCCGGGCGACTACCTGATCGGCGCGGCCATCACCGATGGGCAGCACGACGTGATGCTGTTCTCCGACGCCGGCAAGGCCGTGCGCTTCGACGAGAACGACGTGCGGCCGATGGGACGGCAGGCGCGCGGCGTTCGCGGCATGCAGCTCGATGACCGGCAACAGGTGATTGCGCTGCTCGTGGCCGAGGACGAGCAGCAGAGCGTGCTGACGGCGACCGAGAACGGCTTCGGCAAGCGCACGCCGATCGTCGAGTACACGCGTCATGGTCGCGGCACGAAGGGCATGATCGCCATCTCGACCAGCGAGCGCAACGGCAAGGTCGTCGCGGCCACGCTGGTGCGCGGTGACGACGAGGTGATGCTGATCACGACCGGCGGCGTGCTGATCCGCACCCGCGTCTCCGAGATCCGAGAGATGGGGCGCGCCACGCAGGGCGTGACGCTGATCGCGCTCGACGACGGCACGACGCTGTCCGGACTGCAGCGCGTTGTCGAGCGCGACAGCGAAGGCGGCGTCGAGAACGGAAGCGGCGAGCCGGGCGAGGAAGGCTCCTCCGAAACGCCGGCCGCGCCTGCCGGGGGCTGACATGCGCGTCTACAACTTCTCGTCGGGTCCGGCCAAGCTGCCCGAGGAGGTGTTGCGGCAGGCCAGCGAGGAGATGCTCTCGTGGCACGGCAAGGGCTACTCCATCATGGAGACGAGCCACCGCAGCCCGGAGTTCACGTCGATCATCGAGGAAACCGAACAGCTCCTTCGGTCGCTGCTCGGCATCCCGGACGACTACAGCGTGCTGCTGCTGCAGGGCGGGGCGCACCTGCAGTTCGCCATGGTGCCCCTCAACCTGCTCGGTCCGAAGACCAATGCCGATTACCTGCTGAGCGGCATCTGGTCCGAGAAGGCCGCCGAGGAAGCGCGCCGCTTCTGCAGCGTCAACGTGATCGCGGACAACGCCGCCGGTGACCGAACCGTCGTGCCGGAGCAATCCGAGCTGAAGCTCGATCCAGCGGCCGCGTTCGTCCACTACTGCTCCAACGAGACCATCAACGGGCTGGAGTTCTCGTACATCCCCGCCACGGGCGATGTCCCGCTGGTCGCCGACATGTCGTCGCACTTCCTGTCGCGCCCGCTCGACGTGACGAAGTTCGGCGTCATCTACGCCGGCGCGCAGAAGAACTTCGGGCCGGCCGGACTGACGCTGGTGATCGTGCGCAGCGACCTCGTCGGCCGCTGCTCGCCGCGCTGGCCGACGATGCTCGATTACCGGACGTACGCCGAAGCGCACTCGATGTACAACACGCCGCCGACGTACTCGGTCTACATCGCGCACCTGGTCCTGAAGTGGCTGCAGGCGCAGGGCGGTGTCGATGGCATCGAGCGCCGGAACATCGGGAAGGCGACGCTGCTGTACGACACGATCGATCGCTCCGGCTTCTATTCGAACCGCATCGACAAGCGCGATCGCTCGCGCATGAACGTGCCGTTCTCGCTCGCCGACTCGACGCTGGATGGCACCTTTCTCAACGAGGCCGGGCAGCACGGCCTGGTCCAGTTGAAGGGCCACCGGCTGGTCGGTGGCATGCGCGCGTCGATCTACAACGCCATGCCCCTCGAAGGCGTGCGCGCGCTGGTCGACTTCATGCATGACTTCGAACGCCGCCATGGCTGACTCCCTCGACGATCGACTCAAGCCGCTGCGCGACGCCATCGACGCCGTCGACGGCAGGCTGGTCGAACTGCTGAACGAGCGCGCCCGCGTGGCCAGCGAGGTGGGCCGCATCAAGCACGAGGTCGGCGCGCCGGTGTTCCGCCCCGAGCGCGAGGCCGAGGTGCTGCGCAAGGTGGCGGCCAGGAGCGCGGGTCCGCTCGGCGAGGCCGCGCTGTCGAACATCTTCCGCGAGGTGATGTCCGCCTGCCGCGCGCTCGAACGTGAACTGACGGTGGCCTTTCTCGGTCCCTCGGGTACCTTCTCCGAAACCGCGATGCAGAAGCAGTTCGGCATGAGCGTGAACGGATTGCCGTGCACGACCATCGACGAGGTGTTCCGCGCGACCGAAGCCGGAGGCGCCGACTTCGGAATCGTCCCGGTGGAGAACTCGTCGGAGGGCGCGGTGAGCAGGACTCTCGACCTGCTGCTCGCCACGCCGCTGCGCGTGCTCGGCGAGGTGTCGGTGCCGGTGCACCACAATCTGCTGACGCGGTCCGGGTCCATGGAACACGTCACGCGGATCTGCGCCCACTCCCAGGCGCTCGCGCAGTGCACCGGCTGGCTCAACCAGCACTGGCCGTCGGTCGAGCGGCAGGCGGTGGCGAGCAATGGCGAGGCGGCGCGCATGGCCTCCGGGGATGCGACGGTGGCCGCGATCGCCGGCGAACGCGCGGCGCAGCGCTTCGGGTTGCACGCGGTCGCCGCGCACATCCAGGACGATCCGAACAACCGGACGCGCTTCGTCGTGCTCGGCGCGCAGACGACGCAGCCTTCCGCGCCGCCTGCGCGCGACAAGACGTCGCTGATCCTGTCGGTGCCGAACCGCGCCGGCGCGGTATTCCACATGCTCAAGCCGCTGGCGGCGCACAACGTGTCGATGTCCCGCCTGGAGTCGCGGCCGGCGCGCGTCGGCACCTGGGAGTACTACTTCTACGTCGACGTCGAAGGCCACGCCGACGACCCGAAGGTCGCGGCTGCGCTCGGCGAACTGCAGAAGGAGTGCGCGTTCTACAAGTGCCTGGGTTCGTATCCGGCCGAGCAATGACGGAGTGACGATGGCGACGAATGCCGTGAACGAACTGCCCGCGCCCGAGCACATCCGGGCAATCGCGCCCTACCAGGCGGGCAAGCCGATCGAGGAACTGGCGCGCGAGTTCGGGCTCGATCCGGCCGCGATCGTGAAGCTCGCGTCGAACGAGAACCCGCTCGGCATGCCGGAGACGGCCCGCAAGGCGATGGTCGCGGCCATGCAGGACCTCGGCCGCTACCCTGACTCCAACGGTTTCGCGCTGAAGGCGGCCCTGGCGGCGAAGTTCGGCGTGCCGCTCGACTGGATCACGCTTGGCAACGGCAGCAACGACATCCTCGAACTCGCCGCCGCGGCGGTGCTGGCGCCGGGCCGCAGCTGCGTCTACGCGCAGCACTCGTTTGCGGTCTACGCGCTCGCGACCCAGGCGCGCGGCGCGCGAGCCATCGTGGTTCCGGCACGCGCACTCGGCCACGACCTCGAAGCGATGGCGGCGGCGGTTGCCGAGGACACGGCGCTGATCTACATCGCCAATCCGAACAACCCGACCGGAACCTACCTCCCCGCGGCCGCGATCGAATCGTTCCTGCAGCGCGTGGCGTCGCGCGTCGTCGTGGTGCTCGACGAGGCATACAACGAGTACCTTCGTCCGGAGTTGCGCACCGATTCCGTCGCGTGGGTGCGTCGTCATCCCAACCTGCTGGTGTCGCGCACGTTCTCGAAGGCGTTCGGCCTCGCGGGCCTGCGCGTCGGCTACGGCATCGCGCAGCCTGCGCTGACGGACCTGCTGAACCGCGTTCGGCAGCCGTTCAACGTGAACGCGGCCGCGCAGGCCGCCGCGGTGGCGGCGCTCGCCGACGAAGACTTCCTCGCGCGCAGCTATGCGCTGAACCTGAGCGGGCTGCAGCAGTTGACGCAGGCGTTCGAGGCGCTCGGCCTCGAGTACGTGCCGAGCTACGGCAACTTCGTGCTGGTGAAGGTTGGCCCGGCCGCGCGCGTCTACCAGGAGCTTCTGAAGGGCGGAGTGATCGTGCGTCCCGTGGCGAACTACCAGCTGCCCGAGTGGCTGCGCGTGTCGATTGGCCTGCCCGGGGAGAACCAGCGCTTCCTCGACGCGCTGCCCGGCGCGCTCGCTGCGGCGCGCTCGTGAAGCTCGCGCTGATCGGCGTCGGCCTGATCGGCGGCTCGTTCGCACGCGCGGCACTGTCCGCCGGCGCGGTGACGAGCGTCGCCGGGTTCGATGCGGATGCGGCGGCGCTGTCGGCGGCGCTCCGCCTCGGCGCCATCACCACCGTCGCCGATTCCGCGGCGACGGCGGTGCGGCAGGCCGACCTGGTGATGCTCGCCGTTCCGGTCGGCGCGATGGTTGGCGTGATGAACGCGATCGCGCCTCACTTGAGCGACGACGCGATCGTGACCGATGTCGGCAGCACGAAAGTGAGTGTCGTCGCGGCGGCCCGCGCGGAACTCGGCGCCCACTTCATTCGCTTCGTGCCGGGCCACCCGATCGCGGGGCGGGAGCGCCCCGGGGTTGAGTCGTCGGAACCGCGCCTTTTCGACGGCAAGCTCTTCATCGCGACTCCCGTCGCCGAGACGGACCCCGCCGCGACGGAGCGCGTCGAGAGCCTGTGGCGGCGCCTCGGCGCGCGCGTCGAGCGCATGGATGCGCACGAGCACGACCGTGTCTTCGCGGCGGTCAGTCACCTGCCGCACCTGCTTGCGTTCGCGCTCGTCGCGCAGATCGCACGCGAGGACGACGCCGACCGCAAGCTCTCCAAGGCCGGCGCGGGATTTCGCGACTTCACGCGCATCGCGGCATCGAGCCCGCGCATGTGGCGCGACGTCTGCATCGCGAATCGCGAGGCGCTGGCCGTTGAACTGCGGGGTTACCGGGCGCTTCTCGACGAGCTTCAGGCCGCCCTCGACGCCGGCGACGGCGATGCCATCGAAGCGGTGTTCCGCGCCGCGGCCGATTGCCGGCGCACGCACGCGCCTCGGCTCGACGCCGAGTAACGCCCGCCTCCTCGGGCGGCTCCCCGGCCCACCCGACACCTGTCGGGCTGGAACAACCGATCGACTCCCAGGAAACTGGGCATCCGGACAGCGAGGCGCGTTCGCTGAAGCAAGGCGACCGCTGCTCGCTGCGTGATGAATGGCGTCCGGGCGCCCAATGGCCCAGGCGGTTCATGGCGGAGGGAAGGATCGATGCGATCGCGCGGCTTCACGCTGGTCGAACTGCTCGTCGTCCTGACGATCGCGGCGATCCTCGTCGCCAGCGCGGTGCCATCACTGTCCTGGTTCATCGCCTCTTCGCGAACCACGAACAGCGCCGACACCATGGTCGCGGCGTTCGAACGCGCGCGCTCCGAGGCGGTGCGGCGCAGTGCCGTGGTGTCGGTCTGCCGCTCGCTCGATCCCTACGCCGCCGAGCCGGCGATCAGGTGCACCAACGCGGCGGGCCTCGGTTATGCCGCCGGAGACTGGGCGTCGGGTTGGGTCATGTTCGAGAAGAGGGGGTCCACTTCCGCCGGGACCTACCAGAACGGAGTCGACGCGATCCTGCAGCGCCAGCCCGCGGCTGGAACGGGAAACGCGCGCCTCGTCGTGGCCGGGAACCTCCCTGGCGCAGCCGTGGCGTACGACCGTTACGGCACTGCCGCGTCGAGTGCCGGCACGTTCAGCATCGACTACCGCGACCCGGCAAACGCGGCGCTCACCGGCGCCGCCCGTTGCGTGGTCGTGGCGGTCGTCACCGGACGCATCACCGTCAAGCGGCCGGTCGCGGGGGCTTGCGGATGAGCGCCGCACGGCCGCTCCGAAGCGCTCATCCCGGAGCGCGCAGCGCGGAGGGCAGTCCAGTGAACGAGCGCGGGCTTTCGATGATCGAGGTCCTGGTGGCGCTCACGATCGTCGCCTTCGGAATGCTGGGCCTGCTTGGCCTGCAGGCGCGGGCCCTGAGTGTCCAGAAGGACGCCTTCCATCGCCGGCAGGCCGCCGAACTGGTCGCTCAACTCGCGGAGCGGATGCGCGCGAACCACCTCGCCTTCCTGGCGGGGCGCTATTCGCTCAGCTTCGACGCGTCCGCTGATGCGCCGTCAACGGCGCCGGCCTGCGCCACGCCGTGCACGAGCGCGCAAGTGGCCGTGCGCGATCTCGACGAGTGGCGGATCGAACTTCGGCGTCGCATTCCAGGCGCCGCGGCGTATTTCCACTGGGACGGCGCGAAGCGAAGCGGGATCGCGGTCGCGGTGGCGTGGCCCGAGCCGCACGCTGCTTCGAACGACGCGGTGTGCGATGCCTTGACGGCGGGCGGCGCCGTTCTTCCGGTCGGGTATCGCTGCTATCAGACACGGGTGTTTCCATGAGCCGCGGCGCAGCCGTCGCGGGGATGCAGCAGCACGGCCGGACTCTCGTCGAACTCGTCATCGCCATCGCGATCGGGCTCGTGCTGATGGCCGGCGTCGGTGCCTTGTATCTGTCCTCGAGGGGCGTGTCGCGCGTGGCGCAACAGGCGGGCAGCGCGGAAGACACCGCGCGCGTGGTCATGACGGCGATCGGCGAAGCCATCAAGGCCGCCGGCTACGGCGAGATCGTCGGCTCCGATCACACCGCGCAGGAGCAGACGCTGTTCGACGGGCCGACTGTGCGGGGATGCACGGGAGGTCGCTTCGCCGATGCCTTCAACGCGCTTGCGCCCGACTACACGTGCATCGGCAGCGCGCCGGGCGACCAGGTGCTGCTCCGGTTCCAGGGACGCTATGCGCTCGTGCCGATGGACGTCGCGCACCTCACGAACTCCACGCTGCCCGATTGCCTGGGCGCGTCGAACGCAATGCAGGACACGCCGGCGCAGGCCGCGACCGCACGCGCTGGCGCCGGCATCCAGCGCCGCCTCGTGCAGAGCGCCTTCTCGCTCGACCCAACGGGCGCGGTGCTGCGGTGCCACGGCAACGGCAATCCCGGCAGCCCGGCGCCCATTGCCAACGACGTGATCGAGTTTCGCGTCTTCCATCGCTTCGATGACGCGGGTTTCGCGCTGGCGGTCGGCAATCAGACGAATTACGTGCCGCTGGGAGGGACCGTTCGCGATGCCGCGTGGCTCAACGCCGCTGCCGTTGCGTCGCCGACGGACCCGTGGAGGCACGTCGTGTCCGTGGTCCTCTGCATCACGGTGGCAACCCGGGAACGTGGGACCACCGCTCAACGCGCGGACGCCGCGGCTCCTCGCTGTCCGCGATCGATGGCCGAGGCGACGGCAGGCGCGACGCTGACCGAGCCCGCGAACGACGGTCGGATGCGGCGCACCTTCATCGAGACCTTCACGGTTCGCTCGCAGGCGACGGGCGCCCCGTCCATTTCCCCGTGAACTCCGAGACAGGCATGAGGCCATCGTCGGGTGCGCGCATCGTGCAAGGGCGGCAGCGGTGGTCGGGCGTCGTCCTGCCGGTCGTGCTGGTCGTGCTCACCGTGCTGACGGGCCTCGTGATCGCGCAGATGAAGCGGACGGCAACCGACGAGCGCCTTGCGGCCAACGTGCGCGAAACCGTGATGCTCGACAACGCGGTGCAGACCACGCTGCGCTGGTGCGAGTGGCACGTGATCGCGCGGCCGCGAAACACCGTCAACGTCGCCGGGACGGCCGCGACACCGGCCTGGCGAGTCGCGGCGAACTGGAGCGACGCCACGTCCCTGAACTTTCCAGGTGCGGCACTGGCACCGGGCATGAGCGGCGACCCGGCGTGCGTCATCGAGGACGCCACGTGCGAACTCCAGCCGCCGATTTCGCCGACGGGCATGGACACCGCCGGATGCAACGGCATCGACAGCCGCTGGCGCAAGTTCCGCATCACCGCGCGCGTTCGGGTCACGGCGCCGGACCTGCCCAATGGCGTCCGGGAAATGATGGCGCAAAGTGAACTGCGCCTGTTTGCCGACTAGACGGACACGGGGGAGACACCGTGGGAATCGCGCAGCGGACGGGGTGGACCACGGTTGCACGGCAGACCGTCAACGGTCTGCTGGTGATCGGGATCTGTGCGTTGGCTCTCCTCCGGCCCGGCGTCGTCGTCGGCCAGGTGGCGCAGTCGCCGTTGTTCGCGCCAGCGCCCGGTTGCAGCGTGAACTGCAGCGAGCGTTGCGGCCGGGGAGCCGGGGCCTCTCCATCGGTCTCCGCCTCGACGCTGAGGGACGGCTCGCTGTTCGTGCAGAGCGGATTCTTCGCGGCGACATGGGAAGGCTACGTGACCGCGCATGACGCGAAGGCCTACCTCGGCTTTCTGGGCGGCCTCGGCGCCGAGCCTGCTCCCGCCTGGACGGCGAACTTCCCGGCGCCTGCCGCGCGGAACATCTTCACGTCGTCCGCGCCGTCGACGCCCGTCGCGTTCGACTGGTGCAACCTCGGCGCGGACCAGCGTGCGCTGCTCGATCCGGTCCATGCGAGCGCGAACTCGTGTCCGGTTGCGCCGCCCCCGATCTTCGCCTGGCTGCGCGGCGATGCCGCGCTCGAGCGCCGCAACGGCGGCGCCTTCCGCGATCGCCCCAACACGGTCCTCGGAGACGTCGTCAATTCGACCCCGCTCGTCTCCATGGCGATTGACCACGCTTTTCGGCTGGCGCCGGCGGCTTCGTACTCCGTTGCTGGCGTCCATGGCCATGAGCAATATCGCGGCTACGTACGAGCGAAGGCGTCGAGTCGCACGCCCGTCGTCATGTTCGGTGCCAACGACGGCATGTTCCACGTCCTGGATGCGCGCGCCGGGCTCGCGTCGAGTGGACGCGAGGTCTTCGCCTACGTGCCGCGTGCGGCGTACGCCGCACTGGGCTCGCTGTCCGATCCGGCCTACATGCATCGCTACTCGGTCGATGGACCGGTCATCGAGGGCGACGTCTGGAACGGCACGAGCTGGAGAACGATCGCCATCGGGACAACCGGCGCCGGAACGGCCGGCATCTTCGCGATCGACGTCACGGCACCAGGCCCGTCGATGGGCGCGAGCAGCGTGCTGTGGGACATCACGGCGGCTGACCATCCGAGCGCGATCGTCAGAAGCGCTCTCGGCCTGGCCATCGGAGCGGGCGTGATCGGCAGCGTGCGCTTCGACGTCGACGGAACGAGCGCGACGGAGCCCAACGGCGCCTGGGCGTACATCGTCGGCAACGGCTACGAAAGCCGCAACGACACGGCGGCGTTGCTGGTCTTCAACGCTCTGGACGGTTCATTGATTCGTGCCATCGACACGGGGGTCGGCGGCATGGGCAATCGGAACGGGCTCGGCGCGGTGACGCCGGTGTACGACGGCAATCGCAACATCGTGGCCGTCTATGCGGGCGACAAGCTCGGTCATCTCTGGAAGTTCGACCTGAGTTCGGCGAACCCGTCGAACTGGAAGATCTTCAACGAGCAGCCGCCCGGCGCGCCGAGCCCGCTCTTCACTGCGACGGACGGAGGAATGGTCCGGCCGATCCACCAGGCGCCGCGCGTGGCGCCGCATCCGCTCGGCGGTTTCCACGTCGCCTTCGGCACCGGCAAGTACTTCGAAGTCGGCGATCCGGCGAACAGCGATGACCAGGGCATCTTTGTGCTCCGGGATCAGGGGCTGGCCTCGTCCATTCCGTTCGCTGGCCTGGAACTCGTGCGCACGGAGGAGTACACGGACGGCACCAACCACTATCGCCGCCTCCACCGCCCCGATCTGGCGAACTTCGACTGGACCGACCAGGGTTTCTGGGTGCGGCTCCGGCCGCTGTCCTCTTCTTCCAGCAAGGAGCGGGTGATCGGGCCGTTGTTCCTCGACGGCGGGATGCTCGTCGTTTCGACCTTCTCGCCTGAAGGCACGACGGCGCCCTGTTCACCGGCCGGGCACTCGTACCTCTACCGCATCGACCTTGCCGGTGGCTTTGCGCGTGGCGCTTTCGGAGCCGAGGCGGGTGCCACGATCGGTCGCCGCTTCGAACCGGGCACGACGGGCGGGTTCGCGCCGCTGTACCAACCGGCGGACACGGGTGCGGTGCTGGTCCACGGCATCTCAGCTCCTGACCTCGAGACGATGCTTGCGAACCCGCGGTACCGAATCCAGGGCGACGGTGGACCAGTGCAGCAGGGTCCGACGGGCACCTGCATGCATGCCGGGTTGCGCATCGACGGCTCGGTGGCACGCGTCGAGACGAACTGCGCCGGCCTGATGCCGCTGCGCTCCTGGCGGCCGATGAAATGAGCCGGCCGGGGCCACGGGCCGAAGGCTTCTCGCTGCTGGAACTGCTGGCGGCGACGGCCATTCTCGCGGTGCTGGCGTCGATCGCGCTGCCCACCTACGCCGAATACGTCGCCCGTGGTCGGCGCTTCGAGGCGAGGGCCGGTTTGCTCGAGGCGGCGCACTGGATGGAGCGCTGGAGAACCGAGCGCGGACGCTACGACGACCCCGCGAGCGCCGGCCAGCCGCCGGCCGAGTTCCCATGGCGTCAGATTCCGCGCATGGGCGATGCGTACTACACGGTCTCGGTCGTAGCCACGGCCGTCACTTACAGGATCACGGCGACGGCCACCCGGACGATGGCGAGCGATGTGTGCGCGAGCCTGTCGATCGACCAGGCCGGCATGCGCAGCTTCGCGGGATCCGGGAGCACGGAGGAAGTCTGCTGGCACCGGTGAGCGGAAGGCCGTTGCCGTCGTGGCATCATCGACGCGTGACTTCCTGGCCTGCAGTCCTCACTGTCGACCCCATCCGCCGTGCATCGGGCACGGTGCGCATGCCGGGGTCGAAGAGCATATCGAACCGCGCGCTGCTGCTGTCCGCGCTCGCTGAAGGTTCAACGCTTCTGATCGACCTGCTCGACGCCGACGACACGCGCGTGATGCGCGATGCAATGACGGCGCTCGGAGTGACGCTGGCGGCGATCGACGACGGGCTGCGTGTCGACGGGTGCGCGGGGCGCTTCCCTGTGCGCGAGGCACGCCTCTTCCTTGGCAACGCGGGAACGGCCTTCCGCTCGCTCACGGCCGCGCTCGCGTTCGCGGACGGCCGTTACGAGCTGGATGGAGTGGCCCGCATGCGCGAGCGGCCGATCGGCGACCTCGTCGACGCGCTGAACGAACTCGGCGCGCGCATCCGCTACCTGGATCGTGCCGGTTTTCCGCCGCTGCTGATCGAGCCGGCCCGCTCGCTCAGTGCCGCCCGCGTCGCGGTCCGCAGCGACGTGTCGAGCCAGTTCCTCAGCGGCTTGCTGATGGCCGCGCCGATGGTGGCTCCTCCGGGAGGCCTGAGGATCGCCGTGCAGGGAACGCTGATCTCCCAGCCGTACGTGAAGATGACGATCGCCCTGATGCAGCGGTTCGGCGTCGCCGTGCGCGAGGAGGGCGGCGAGTTCGTCGTGCCCGCCGGCGTCTATCGGTCGCCCGGCCGCTTCGTGGTCGAGGGCGACGCGAGCGGCGCTTCCTACTTCCTCGCGCTGGGCGCGATCGCCGGGGGGCCGGTGCGCGTGGAGGGCGTCGGGCGCGACAGCGTGCAGGGTGACGTGCGCTTCGCCGATGCCCTCGCCGCAATGGGCGCGAGGATCGAGATCGGAGAGCACCACATCTCGGCGGCTGCGCCTGCAGTCGGACGGCTGCGGGGCATCGATGCCGACTTCAATCACATTCCAGACGCTGCGATGACGATCGCGGTCGCCGCGCTCTTCGCCGAGGGACCCAGCACGCTGCGCAACATCGGTTCCTGGCGCGTGAAGGAAACGGACCGGATCGCCGCGATGACCGCCGAACTGCGCAAGCTCGGCGCCGAGGTGGAAGAGGGCGCCGACTGGTTGCGCGTGACGCCGCCCGGCACGTGGCGCGAGGCCAGCATCGATACCTATGACGACCACCGCATCGCGATGTGCTTCTCGCTTGCAGCCGTCGCCGGGCTTCCGGTGCACATACGCGAGCCGAAGTGCGTGGCGAAGACGTTCCCCGACTACTTCGATCGGCTGGCGGCGCTCACGGCCGGGGCGCCCCAGCCCGCGCGCGACCAGGCCCGTTCATGAACGCTGCGGTCCCGGTCATCGCCATCGACGGGCCGACAGCCTCCGGCAAGGGGACCATTGCCGAGCGCGTGGCGCGGGCGCTCGGCTTTCGCTACCTGGACAGCGGCGCGCTGTATCGGCTCGTCGCGTGGCGCGCGCTGCAACGGCAAGTGAATGCCGCGGACGAGGACGGGCTCGCCCGCCTGGCTGCCTCGATGGAACCCGGCTTCGCCGACGGCCGGATCGAACTGGATGGTCAGGACGTGACCGACGACATCCGGCGCGAAGAGGTGAGCCGGGCGGCATCCCAAGTCGCGGTTCATCCCCGCGTCCGGCGGGCCTTGCTCGACCTGCAGCGCTCCCGGCGGCAGGCGCCCGGGCTCGTGGCCGATGGGCGAGACATGGGCACTGTGGTCTTTCCGGATGCGACGCTGAAGGTCTACCTGACCGCGACCGTCGAAGCGCGTGCGGAGCGCCGCCATAAGCAGTTGATCGAAAAAGGATTTCCCGCTAATATCGCCACCCTTTCGCAGGAACTGCGGGCACGCGATGCGCGGGATGCAGGACGAACCGCCTCGCCGCTCAAACCTGCGGAAGATGCCTACCAGCTCGATTCATCCGGGCTCACGATCGACGAGGTCGTGGCCCAGGTGCTCGACTGGTATGCAAAGCGTGACGAGGGCTGAGCAGACGGCCGTAGTCGCACACGGTGCAGTCGGGACGCCTTCGTTCGGGTGACGCGCTGATCCAGCGCGAGCCTCTTCAATGGACCCCGCCTGCTTTGATCAACTCCGCCCAGGCGCAACGCCGAAGCGAGCTCACTGGAAGTGCATTTTTTCATGTCATCCGTCGCAACCCAAACCAGCAGCAGCAGAACCGAAAGCTTTGCCGCCCTCTTCGAAGAGAGCCTGAACCGTCAGGAGATGAAGCAGGGCGAGGTCATCACCGCCGAGGTGGTGCGCGTCGACTACAACTTCGTCGTCGTCAATGCCGGCCTCAAGTCCGAGGCCTACATCCCCCTCGAGGAATTCAAGAACGACATCGGCGAACTCGACGTCAAGCCCGGCGACTTCGTCTCCGTCGCGATCGAGTCGCTCGAGAACGGCTACGGCGACACCATCCTGTCGCGCGACAAGGCCAAGCGCCTGGCGGCCTGGATGAACCTCGAGAAAGCGCTCGAGAGCGGTGAACTGGTGAGCGGCACCATCACCGGCAAGGTCAAGGGCGGCCTCACGGTCATGACCAACGGCATCCGCGCGTTCCTGCCCGGCTCGCTGGTCGACACGCGTCCGGTCAAGGACACCACGCCGTACGAGGGCAAGACGCTCGATTTCAAGGTCATCAAGCTGGATCGCAAGCGCAACAACGTGGTGGTCTCCCGCCGTGCGGTGGTCGAGGCCAACATGGGCGAGGAGCGCGCCAAGCTGCTGGAGAACCTGAAGGAAGGCGCGGTCGTCAAGGGCACGGTCAAGAACATCACCGACTACGGC
>CAYGXL010000054.1:0-2349 GCA_964353935.1 uncultured Burkholderiaceae bacterium
CGTTCGTCTCGCTGGTGCTGATCCAGTTCTTCAAGGCCTACAACTTCCGCTCGGACCGGACATCGGTCCTCGTCAGGCCATTCCAGAATCGCTGGCTCAACCTCGCGATCGCCTGGGAACTGTGCCTGCTGGTGGTCGTTGTCTACCTTCCGTGGATTCAGGAGCCGTTCGGCACCTACGCGCTGACGGTCGCGGACTGGACGATCATCCTGCTGGTGTCAGCGACCATCGTCCCTGTCCTCGAACTCGTCAAGTGGCTCATCCGGCGGGGCGTGATCCGGAGCGACGACTGACGCAGTCGACCGCGTCCGGGAAGCGCGGACTTACGGCCCGGTCGCCGCTGCGTCCGCGCGCACCCGCGCCGCCGCGTCCGCCGGGCTCACGCCCGCCTCGTACATGTCGGACCAGCGGGTTTCGTCGAGCATGTCGTGCGCCCGCATCACCGGCCATCCCAGTTCGCTGCACACCTGCGCCAGCCATTCGAAGAGAGTCATCGGTCGTTGCTCCTTACAGCCGATCGGTACGGATTTCCTCGAGCCACATGATCTCGCAGTCACGGTCCCCCGCCGTCGTCGAGGTGGTCGCGACGCGACCGTCGGCGTCGCGCACGTTGACGAGCAGCCCGCGCAACGTGACCAGTTCGCCGTGCTTCACGCGGCGCAACTGCGCAAGCACGCGGTCGTTGGCGGGGATGACGTGCACGTTCGTGATGTTCGGTGCGAGCGCGTCGAACTCCGCCTGGGTCATCGCGTCGCGCGGCCGCGCAAACAGCGCCCGCAGTCCGTGGCTCACGCCCTCGTGAGCGAAGCGGAAACGGCTGACGTTCGCCGTGTCGGTCATCGGGCCGAAGCCGAGGCCGATGTCGTGCGTGGCCGGGCGGAGGCCGGGAATCCAGTTGACCAGCGACTGGCGGGGCTTGAAGCGCTCGATGTTCAGGACGCGGCCTCGCGCCTCGAACTGCGCCACCGGAAGCAGTGCGCCGCCTTCCGGAACCGCGATCGGCGCTTCGCCGGCGATCGCGCGAACGACATATGCGCCGGGATCGGAGCGGCCCGGCGGCACGTCGACGGATCCTGGCTGATCGAGCCAGGCCGCGACGCCGCCGACGATCCCGACGGTCAGCGCGAGGCCGGCGGCGAGGTCACGGACGTTCATCGCGCGCTGCGATGCTCAGGTGCCTTCGAAGGTGTTGCAGGCGGATATCTGGCCGGTCTTCATGCCGGTCATGAACCACCGCATGCGCTGATCGGAAGTGCCGTGCGTGAAGCTTTCGGGAACGATGCGGCCCTGCGTGCGGCGCTGGATCGTGTCGTCGCCGATGGCGGCGGCCGCGTTCATTGCCTCGTCGACATCGCCGGCCTCGAGCAACTTGCGGTTGTTCGCGTGGTGCGCCCACACCCCGGCGAAGCAGTCGGCCTGCAGCTCGAGGCGGACCGACAGCGCGTTGTACTGCGTCTCGCTGAGGCGCTGCCGGTACGCATCCATCTTCTGCATGATGCCGAGCTGGTTCTGGACGTGATGCCCGACCTCGTGCGCGATCACGTAGGCCTGCGCGAAGTCGCCCGGCGCGCGGAAGCGGTCGCGCAGTTGCTGGTAGAACGCGAGGTCGATGTACACCCGCTGGTCGAGCGGGCAGTAAAACGGGCCCATCGCCGCCTGGCCGGTGCCGCACGCCGTCTGCGTGGCGCCGGTGAAGAGAACGAGCCGCGGTTCCTGGTAGTCGCGGCCGAGCTGGCGGAACAGCGTGTTCCACGTCTGCTCGGTGTCGGCGAGCACGACCGACACGAAGCGGCCCATCTCGTCGGACGGGGCGCCGACCTTGCCGGCCGGCGCCTCCGCGGGAGCCTGCACCTGCTGCACCGTGTCGGCGAGCCCCATGATCACGCGCGGATCGATGCCGAAGAACAGGCCGATGACGACCAGCACCAGGGTGCCGATGCCCCCGCCGATCAGCCCTCGGCCGCCGAAGCGCTGGCCGCGACGATCTTCGACGTTTGAACTGCCTGGCCCTTCAGTGCGCATGACGATCCCCGTGGTTGGCGCCACGGAGATTCAAGCACAGCCCTGTTTCGGGCGCCAGCGATCTCAGTAGCGGTAACCGGCGCGGTAGCCATCGCGGTCCCGGTCGCCGCGGCGTTCGCGTCGCCCGTCTCGCCGGTCATCCCAGTCGCGATGCTGGTACGCGCGCGGAGCGACCCAGACGCCCCCGCGCGGACCGAAGTGCCGCGCTGCGTGGCGATGAGGCACCACGATGACCGGCGCGGGATGGAACACGCGTGGCACGACAAAGACCCGTCGTGGCGCGTGGACGGGCACTGGAACGAAGACCGGTGCGGGTGCGAAGACCGG
>CAYGXL010000054.1:2449-14753 GCA_964353935.1 uncultured Burkholderiaceae bacterium
AACACCGGCCCGCCGATGCGGATGCCGAATTCGGGCGTGCTCACGCTGACGCTCACGTTTGATTGGGCGTGAGCCGCGGCGAAGGGCGCCAGCAGCGCTGCCGTCAGTGTGCCGAGCAGGATGGTGCGTTTCATCGTGTCCTCCGTTGTCGTACAACCCATCAACGGGGTGCCGACGTCCTTCGCGGACACGAACTCGTATCAAGCTGTAACCGGGCGTACCGCCCGGCGATCAAAGGGGCAGGACCAGCAGGCTGCGCTCGTTCCCGACCAGGCAGCGACGATCGGTGTACGTGATCTTTCCGCGATGCTCGCAGCGGTAGATCGTTGGACCATAGGGAAACTGGAAGTCGAATTCGAGGCGCGGCGGATCGAGCAGGACTTCGGACATCGACGCCCAGGACGGCGGCCCCATGTCGCCGAACGCCGCCGTGGGCGCGACAGGGCGCAGCCACATGACCGCGAGAACGGCCGCGGTGGCGAACAGGCCACCGCCGACGATCAATGTCAGGACGTGCAGGGCGAGATCGACGTGGCGATCGGAAGAGAAGAACAGCGAGTGCGGCACCATCGAGGCGAATTATCGCCCGAAACGCGTCATCACCCTTTCGCTTCCTGTGCGCCGGGGCAAAGGAAGCGCAGGGGAGATGACGCGATCGCGCGATCAGGCGACCGTGAGTCCCTGCTTGCGGAGTTGCCACACCGCGAGCAGGTCGCGCTCCCGCTCGCGTGTCAGTTTCCCGTGGCGCCGCTTGTCGTCGGGCGCCGGGATGCCCGCCTCGAGGATGTCGTTGACCGTCACCGCGGCCGGCCGCGTCTTCAGGCCCGTCGCCTTCGCGCGCGCGGTGTCGATCGAATTGAACCCGCGCGTCTGCGCGTCGCTGGCCGGGATCCAGAGCGGCAGTTCGGTCCACGGCCGCACGCCTTCCTGCCCGAGAAAGTTGTCCTCGACCCATTCGACGCCGACCTCTTCTCCGCTGACCCAGCGACAGGTGTCGAGCAGTTCGCCGAAGGTCATGCCTTCATTGGGGCCAGTTGCGTTGAACGCGCCGTTCGCGCCCAGCTGGATGAGCCGGAGCATCCACGCCGCGAGGTCGCGCACGTCGATGAACTGCACCGACCGGTGCGGCGATCCGGGCGCCAGCACGATGCCTCCGCCCGCGAGGCGCCATGGCCAGTACGAGAAGCGCCCGGTGGGATCGTTCGGCCCGACGATCAGGCCGGGCCGCACCACGAGCGCGCGGCTTCCGTAGAGGCCGAACAGCGTGCGCTCGCACTCGGCCTTCAGCGGCCCATACGTTTCCGGGGTGATGTTCTCGCGGTCTACGCCGACGGCGGAGGCGAGCGGGTCGTCTTCGCGTATCGGCGCGTGGGCGAACGACGCGTACGCGGAGACGCTGGACACGAAGACATATCGGTTGCACCCGTCGAACAGGGTGGCACACGTGGCCTCGACGTCCTGCGGCCGGTAGCCGCACGTGTCGATCACCGCGTCCCAGCTCCGGCCCATCAGCAGGTGGAGGTCTTCCTTGCGGTCGCCGATGATCCACTTCACGCCGGGCGGCCACCAGTTGCGCGACCGCCCGCGGTTGAAAACGGTGACCGCGTCGCCGCGCTCTAGCGCGGCCTGAACCAGGGCCTGGCCCAGGAAGATTCCGCCGCCGATGATCAGCATGTTCATGGGATACGGATGGTAGGGATCTGCCCTCTTGTGTGCCAGCGGTTTCTGCCGTGCGGCGGCCGACGCGCGCGTAAACCGACCAGCGGCTGTCTCCTGTCGCCACGTGGCCGCAAAGCCCGGGTGGGATAATTCCACGTCGCCCGCCTTGGGCAGCCTTTGACGTCCGTCTTGCCACCCATCGACTCCGTCGACGCGAACATGCCGCTGGATCGCGCCGCGCTTGCGGGCGCGCAGGCGAAGCTTCTGCGGGACGGGCGCTGGGCCAACGCGCAGGTCTTCCGCGTCGAGGCCGCGGGCCGGGAATGGGTGGTCAAGGACTTTTCGAGGCGCGCCTTCTGGGTGCGCTACACGATCGGACGCTTCCTGCTGGGCCGCGAGCTGCGCGCGTTGCAGCGCCTTGGCGGCATCGACGGCGTGCCGCAGCGAGCGTTTCGCATCGACGGCGATGCGATCGCCGCCGAGTTCATCCCGGGGACCACGCTCGGCCAGGTTGCACCGGAGCAGATGACGATGCCGTTCTTCGTCGATCTGGAGCGCCTGCTGAACGACGTGCACGCACGCGGGATCGTGCACCTCGACACCCGCGGCACGGGCAACATGCTGCTTCGGCCGGACGGCCGGCCGGCGCTGATCGACTTCCAGGCATCGCTCGACACGCGCTGGATGCCGGCCTCGTGGCGGCGCTGGCTGGACGATCTCGACATGACCGGCGTGTACAAGAAGTGGCTGCAGCACGATCCGGATTCCATCGGCCCCGTGCGACGCGAGGTCTACGAGCGGATGACGCGCCGGCGGCGCCTGTGGATCGCGCGCGGGTATGCTGGCGCCGCCAAGCAGAAGACCACCTCCGGCTCCGCCGGGCCACACTGACTTCCCGATGCTCGCCTCGCTCCGCTCAGTCTTCAATCACCCGGGATTACGCGGTTTCCTCGTACGCCTTCGGGTGCCGCTCGCGATCGTCGCGATCGTCCTGGCCGTGCCTTTCCTGCAGCGCGAATGGCTGCTGGCCGGCTTCATCGTGTCGATGGTCGGGGAGTTCATCCAGCTCTGGAGCTTCGCGTCGCTCGACAAGAACTCCGACCTGGCGATCCGGGGTCCGTATGCGATGGTGCGCAACCCGATGTACCTCGGAAGGTTCTTCATCATCTTCGGCTTCCTGATGCTGCTCGGCAGCACGTGGCTGCTCCTCGCTTACACCATCGTCTACTGGTTCTACATGGACACGCGAGTCGAGCGCGAGGAAGCGCACCTGAAGCCGATCTTCGGCCCGCGTTACGAGGAGTACTGCGCCAGGGTGCATCGCTTCATCCCCGGGCCGCCGCTCGCGGGCCAGCCCGTGGCCTACTGGAACTGGAAACTCTTCCGGCAGAACAATGCGGCGGCGAACCTCGTCGGCACGCTTGTGGTGTGGGTCATCGTCGCGGCCTGGTTGCTCCTGCGAAGTCCGTAGCCAGCCACGAATTGGCCGGGATTTCTGGCCTCCTCTCTTCCATCCTTCGGAGCCTTCGGGCGCTAGCGTCCGGTGCTGGGCAGTGGCGGTGCATCGATACCCGACATATGGACGAACCAACCGAAGGGATGGCCGCTCCGCCGACCGATGCGACGATGCAACGGGTCGGGCGTCCGAAAGAACCAGGAGTCATGACCATCCGGATTAGATTGACCTCGCTCGTGCGTCGGGTCCTGCACCTGCTCGCGATCGCGGGCGTGGCCACGCTGGCCGCCTGCGGCGGCGGCGGTGACGGCGGCGGCTCCACCGCGTCGAGTGTCGCGCCGCCACCGGCTCCGTCCACGCTGGCGATTGCCGGCTTCGCGCCGACCGCCGGCGGTGCCGGCACGACGATCACCGTGACCGGCGCCGGCTTCACGGGACTGCAGTCGGCACGCATCGGCTCGACGGCTGCGTTGTTCACGGTGGCGTCCGACGCGCAGATCGCACTCGTCGTGCCGGCCGGCGCGCAGACGGGACGCATCGAGCTCACCACGGCTGGCCGCACCGTTCTGTCCGTGCTCGACTTCACCGTCAGCGGCGTGCCCCAGGTGACGTCGCTTTCGCCAACCTCGGTCCTGCCCGGCGGACGCGTGACGCTGAGCGGTTCGAGCCTCGATCGGGTCGCGCAGGTGCGCGTGAACTCCAGCGTGCTGCCGATCGCGTCGCAGACCGCCGGCACCCTGGTGGTCGACGTGCCGCAGGCCGCGACCAGCGGAACGATCACGCTGATCGACAGCGACGGCATCAGCCGCCCGCAGTCGCAGCAGCTGACGGTCGTCCCGCCGATGACGTTGACGTCGTTCGATCCGCTGTCCGTCGTCACCGGACAGTCGCTGACGATCAACGGCACGAACCTCGACCGCGCGACCGCAGTCGTGTTCGCGGGCGGCGCCTCGGCGCCGATCGCGACGCGCAGCGGCGCGACCCGGATCACGGTGACGGTGCCCGACTCAGCGCAGTCCGGCGCGGTGCAGCTCCAGGGCAACGCCGCCGACCAGGTGGTGTCAGCGGCCCCGCTGACGGTCGTGCCGGCGATCCGTGTCGACGGTTCCGCGGTGTACCGCGTCGTGGCGGCTGGCGCGGACGTGACGATCGGAGGCAGCGGGCTGACTGAAGTCGCGGGAGTCACCGTGCGCGGCATCGCCGCGACGATCGTGTCGCGCGCCGCCACTCAACTCGTCTTCACCGTCCCGGCGGGGGTCGCCTGCGGCGCGGTCAGCCTGTCGTCGAACAGCCAGCCGGCCGTGGCCGGCGGCAGCGTCGTGGTGGGAAGCGGCTGCGCGGCGGCGCTCGCCGGCATCGAGTTCGCGCAGGTGCTGTCGCAAGCGACGACGGACGCGCGACAGCGGCTCGTGCCTGGCAAGGAGACGTGGGTGCGTGCGTATGTGGTGTCCGACCAGGCCGGGCTGCCGGCGCCGACGGTACGCGTGACCGGCTACCGCGGCGCGGTCATCCTCGGTTCGCTGCCGATGAGTGGTCCTTCGACGTTGCCCACGACGTCGGGCGGCACCCTGACGGACGGGATCCGCTACAGCGAGGCGCAGAGCTTCAACGCCGAGTTGCCCGCCTCCTGGGTGGCCAGCGGACTGTCGGTGCGCGTCGAGGTCGACCCCGAGCAGCAGCTTGGACTGTCCACGGCGCAGGACGCGACGCCGAGCGTGGGCACGTCGACCCGGCTGGAAATCGTGCTCGTGCCGGTCGTGTCGGGCACTTTCGTGCCGACCGTGCCGTCCGCGGGCGCGGTGCTCGACGAACTGACGCGCCGCTTCCCGATCCCGCGCGACCGCATCGTCGTGACGACGCGCGCGCCGTACACGCTCGCCAGCGTCACCGACGGCCTCGACACGTCGGCCGATTGGTCGAATGCCTTGTCCGAACTGAGACAGCTGCGCGACAGCGAGAACCCCGGCAACGCCTACCGCTACTACTACGGGTTCGTGCGGCGGGCGGGCGGGAGCAATGCAGGCATCGGTTATGTGCCCGGACGCACGGCTCTCGGTTGGGACTCTTCGACCAGTTGGCCGCGCACGATGTCGCACGAGATCGGCCACAACTTCGGCCGCCTGCACGCGCCATGCGGCAGCGTCGCGAGCGCCGACGCCAGCTATCCGTATGCGGGAGGCGCGCTCGGCGCCACCCCGCTCGTCGATTCCGTACCCGCGCCGCTCGACGTGATTTCGCCGGTGAACCAGACCGACATCATGGGCTACTGCAGCGGGTCCTGGTTCTCCGACTACAACTACCGGCTGATGCAGTCACACCTGGAGTCGCTGCCGCAGGCGTCGATCGCGCTGTTGCAATCAGAGCCCGACCAGACTGACCTGCTGCAGGTCGCTGGCTCGATCGGCCTCGCAGGCGTGACGCTGAGCCCCGTGCGCGCGTTGCGCGGCACGCCGGAGTTTGCCGCCGGCGAATACACGCTGCGCCTGGTGGCGCGCGACGGCCGCACGCTGGACCACCCCTTCGATGCCGACCTGGTCGACCACGCCGTGCCGCCGGAGCGGCACTTCACGCTTGCGGTGATCGATCCTGGTCCGCTCGAGCGCGTCGAGGTGTGGCGCGCTGGTGAACTGTTGCCGTTGCAGGGCGCACTGGCCCGCGCGCAGCGGACGCCCGCGGCCGGCCGCGAGGCACCGAGCGTCGACTGGGAGGAAAGCGGCGGCCGCGTGAGCGTGCGCTGGAACGCCTCGCTGGCGGCCTACGCATCGGTCACCCACGTGCTGAACGGCGAGCGCAGGGTGCTCGCCCTGCATCGACAGGGGGGAACGCTCGAGGTCGAGACGACCGGCCTGCCCCCCGGCGGCAGCTTCGAAGTCAGCCTGTCCGACGGCCTGAACGCACAGCGGTTGACCGTGCCCCGCACCCCGGACGGCGCTTCTACCGCGCCAGCAGCGAGGTGACCTCGGGGTGCCGCTCCGCCCACGTGCGCGCGTAGGAGCACACCGGCAGCACGTCCATGCCGTTGCGCCCGGCATGCTCGAACGCCGCGCGTACGAGCAGCGAGCCGATACCGCGGCCCTCCAGCTGCGGCGGGACTTCCGTGTGGACCAGCATCATCGTGCTGCCGTGCATGCGGTAGTCGCACCGGCTCACGAGTCCGTCGACCTTCGCCTCGAACCTCCTCGAGGCTTCGTTGTGCGTCACCTCGGGCCTGGGACCGTCCATCGCGCTTGCTCCTGACGACGGCCCAGCTTACCGCCCGCGGCGGTGGCCGGGCGGCGCCAGGCTGGGGATGTTCGTGCGCACCGTGGACGATGCGTCGTGACGGGGCGCAGGCGCTGCCGGCGCTGCGCGTGCCCGCTGCGGATCGGCGGGACGTGCCTTGGCGGGGCGAGGTGCGTTCCTCGGTTCGCCACGCGATGGGGGCGCGGCGCGGTCGGCGTGCGGCGGTCGTGCAGGCGACTTCTTCGCGGCTGCCTGCCCGCTGCGCCGCTGTTCGCTGCCCTCGCGTTTCGGCGCCTGCCGCTGCGGCGCGCGCTGCTGGCCGCCGCGGCCGCGCTGGATCGGCTCCGCCCGTTCGTTCGGGTTCGGTTCGAAGCCCGCGACGATCTCGCACGGCACCTCGCGCCTGATCACCTTCTCGATGTCGGCGAGCAGCGGCTTGTCGTCCGCGCACACGAGGGAGATCGCCTCGCCCGTGGCACCTGCCCGGCCCGTGCGGCCGATCCGGTGGACATAGTCCTCCGGCACGTGGGGCAGGTCGAAGTTGACGACGTGCGGCAACTGCTCGATGTCGAGGCCGCGCGCGGCGATGTCGGTGGCCACGAGCGCCTGCAGCTCGCCGGTCTTGAACTGCGAAAGCGCGTGGGTCCGGGCGTTCTGGCTCTTGTTGCCGTGGATGGCAAGCGCGGTCACGCCGTGCTTGCACAGGTACTCGGCGAGCCGGTTCGCGCCATGCTTGGTGCGCGTGAACACCAGCACCTGGTACCACTGCTGTTCGCTGATCAGCTTGGCGAGCAGTTCCGACTTGCGGCCGCGGTCGACCAGGACCACCTTCTGGCTCACCGCTTCCACGGCGGAATTGCGCGGCGTCGCCTGGACGGCCGCCGGGTCTTTCAGCAGGGTGTTCGCGAGCGCGCGGATCTCGTCGGAAAACGTCGCCGAGAACAGCAGCGTCTGCCGCTGCTTCGGCAGCATCGCGAACACGCGCTTCATGTCGGGCAGGAAGCCCATGTCCAGCATGCGGTCGGCCTCGTCGAGCACGAGGACCTCGACCTGCGACAGGTCGATCGTCCTCTGTCCTGCGTGGTCGAGCAGGCGGCCCGGCGTGGCGACGACGATGTCGACTCCGCGCTTGAGCGCCGCGATCTGGTTGTTGATCGACACGCCGCCGAAGATGACGGCGACGGTCGACTTCTTGTACTTGCCGTAGTCACGCACGCTCTCCTCGACCTGCGCCGCGAGTTCTCGCGTCGGCGTGAGGATCAGCGCGCGCACCGGGTGGCGCGACTTGCCCGCGGCGGGCGGCGTCAGCGCAAGCCGATGCAGGATCGGCAGCACGAAGCCGGCGGTCTTGCCGGTGCCGGTCTGCGCGCCGGCGAGCAGGTCGCGACCGGCGAGCACCAGCGGAATGGCCTGCTGCTGGACGGGCGTGGGTTCGGTGTAGCCGAGTTCGGTGACAGCGCGAACGAGTGCCTCGGACAAGCCGAGGGCGTTGAATCCTGAATTCAAATTGAATCTCCTGAGAGCACGGCCTGGTGCGGCACAAAAGCCGCAGAACCGGTTCAGGCGAATGCGATGACGCTTGGGAAAGCTTCGAGGGAGCGTGGGAACAACCGCGAGGGACGCGAGTGCGAACCGGAACACACAGCACTCACGACGAGCGGATGATACACGCCCGCCCGGCGCCGGTCACCCGGGCCGCCTCACAGGCCGACCTGCAGGCCGAGCAGCATCGCGATGCCGATCACCGCGAAGATCGCGGCCGCGACGCCGTGCACCAGTTTCACCGGAAGCTTCTCCGCCGCGATGTTGCCGAGGAGCACGGCCGGCACGTTCGCGATCATCATCCCGATCGTGGTGCCCATGACCACCGCGACGAGCGCGTCGTACTTGGCGGCGAGCGCGACGGTGGCGATCTGCGTCTTGTCGCCCATCTCGACGAGGAAGAACGCGATCAGCGTCGTGCCGAACACGCCGAACCGCGAGTCGTGCTCCTTGGTCTCGTCGATCTTGTCGGGAATCATCATCCAGACGGCCATCGCGATGAACGACAGGCCGAGCGCCCAGCGCATGACGTCGGGACCGAACTGGCGCGCGATGAACGTTCCCACGGCGCCAGCGAGGAAGTGGTTCGCGAGCGTGGCGAAGAAGATCCCGAGGATGATCGGCCACGGCTTGCGGAAGCGCGCGGCAAGCACGAGCGCGAGCAGCTGGGTCTTGTCGGCGATCTCGGCGAGCGCGACGACGCCGATGGAAACGAGGAAGGCAGTCAAGGTTCTTGTTCTCGTTGGACGGCGGACGTTAGCCCGCCGTCGGCGCGGTTCGGTTGACGGGCCGCAAGCGTGAGCGGGCCAGCCAGGCGAGGCCCGCCGACAGCGTCCAGGCGAGCCACGCCGTCCAGAGCGTGTGGGACAGGAAGTGGGCGCCGCGCAGTTGCTGCGACACGCCGGCCCACAAGCCGACGGCGAGCACCGCGATCAGCCATGCGCGCGCGACGCGGCGGTCGACCTGGCGCCACGCGAAGTAGCCGCCGATGTAGGCGAACGCCGACAGTGCATGGCCGGCCGGAAAGCACGCGCCCCGTTGCCAGCCTTCGGGCACCGCGTCGAACAGCCGCAGGTACGCATGCGACCCGCCGAACTCGACCAGTCCCCACGGGCAATGCAGCGCGCTGCCGCGCTTGAGCGAGGCGACGACGAGGAGGCAGGTGACTACCGCGACGAGCAGGTAGACGCGGCTCGGCCGATCCAGCTTCGACAACAGCCCGATCGGCCTCCAGGCGGAGACGAGGATCCACGCGAACACGAGCGCGGACGCGACCTTCACGCCGTCGTGGGAGATCCGGGTCGTGAGGAAGTGCTCGCGCAGCGGGAACGTGCGCAACAACGGGTCGTACGACAGCCGGGCCAGCGCGAGGTCGATCGACGTCGTTTCGAGCGCGACGAGGCCGAGCAGCGTGACCACAGTCACCAACCACACGGTGCGCCAGTACCGGCGCTCGTCGTCGACCGTGCGCGCGGGGCTGGTCATGGAAAGCCACCGGCAGTGGGGGGCAGGGCGGGCGTACGCAGCACGTGAAAGACCGAAGAAGCGGCCGCAAACGCGACCGGAAGCGAGCGGGTCGCAGCGTACACTCGACGCGACGGTCCACAGGGCGGGTCGTCGAGCGAGTCCTCCAGCGCATCGTCGAACGAACGCCCGAGAGCGGACTCGAATCCGGTTCCACCACCCGCTTGCCCAGCCCCTGCGCTGACACACCCTGATGTTCCTTTCGGCCGTAAGACAATTCGCGGCGCGCGCTCATGCGCGCCTGTTCCCGGGGCCGTTCGCCGCGGCCGGGGTCGCCCTTGCGCTCTTCCTCGGCGTCGGCCTCGTGTCGCGGGTCGGTCTCGCGCTGTTCAACGGCGAAGCCGCCGAGTTCCTGCCGTGGCGGTCCGCTGGCTGGTTCGCGATCGGCACCGTCTACGACCTCGCCGCCGGAGCCTTCTGGCTGCTGCCCTTCGCGCTGGCCGCGTGGCTGTGGCCCGCCCGGCGCCTGCGGCGCGGGCTCCAGGCCCTGTTCGTGGTCTACGGGCTCATCGCGTGCGCCGCGCTGGCGTTCACGCTGGTGTCCGAGTTCGTCTTCTGGAACGAGTTCTCGTCCCGTTTCAACTTCATCGCGGTCGACTACCTGATCTACACGCGGGAGGTCATCGGCAACATCCGCGAGTCGTATCCGATGGCCGCCATCGTCCTCGGCCTGGCCGCGCTCGCCGGCGTGATGGCGTGGTTCACGCTGCGGCCGCTCTGGCGCGCCGGCGCGCCGACGACAATGACGTTCGGCAGGCGGTCGGTGTGGATGGCCGGGTATGCGCTGCTGGCGGTGACGTCGTTCCTGGTCGTGCCGCCCAGCTGGAAGGAGTTCAGCGCGAGCGTGCAGTCGCAGCAGCTGGCCGGCAACGGCATCTGGGAATTCTTCCACGCGTTCAATTCCAACGAGATCGACTACGACCGGTTCTACGCGACGATCCCGCTCGAGGCGGCGCAGCGGGAGTTGCGCGAGGAGTTCCTCGAAGCCGGCACTCCGGACTTCACCAGCAACCCGGCGCTGCCGATCGAGCGCCGGATCCACGGCGCCGGCGCGGAGCGGAAGCTCAACGTCGTGCTGATCTCGGTCGAGTCCTTGTCGGCCGAGTACCTCGGCAGCTTCGGGAACACGCGCGGTCTCACGCCGAACCTGGACCGGCTCGCGGCGGAGGGCATGCTGTTCACACGTCTCTACGCGACGGGAACGCGGACCGTGCGCGGACTGGAGGCGCTCGCGCTCTCGCTGCCTCCCACGCCGGGTCACTCGGTCGTCAAGCGGCCGAACAACGAGAACCTCCACACGATCGGCGAAGTGTTCGCCGACAAGGGCTACGAGCCCATCTACCTCTACGGCGGCTACGGCTACTTCGACAACATGGAGCACTTCTTCGGCTCCAACGGCTACACGTTCATCGATCGCAGCGCCATCGCCGACAGGGCCGACATCCACTACGAGAACATCTGGGGCGTGGCCGACGAGGATCTCTTCACGCAGACGCTGCGCGAACTCGACAAGCGGCATGGGGCCGGGCGCCCGTTCTTCGCGCACGTGATGACGACGTCGAACCATCGCCCGTTCACCTATCCGGCGGGACGGGTCGACATTCCGCCGGGCACCAGCGCCGACGGCGCGGTCAAGTACACCGACTGGGCGCTCGGCGACTTCATCGAGCGCGCGCGGGCGCGGCCGTGGTTCGACGACACGGTGTTCGTCATCGTCGCCGACCACTGCGCGGCGGCCCGCGGCAAGACGGACCTGCCGCTCGACCGCTTTCACATTCCGATGCTTATCTATGCGCCGAAGCACATCCAGCCCGCGCGGGTCGAGACCATCGCGTCGCAGATCGACGTGCCGCCGACGATCCTGTCCCTGCTCGGCTTCAGCTACGTGTCGCGCTTCTTCGGACAGGACATCCTGACCGAGGGAAAGAAGCACCAGCGCGCGATGATGGCGAACTACCAGACTGTCGGTTACTACGAAGACGGACTGCTGGTCGAACTCAGGCCGCAGCGCCGCGTGCGGGTGGTGGACGTGGCCACCGGCAAGGAAGCGGCACCGAGCGACCGCACGCGGCACTACACCGACGAGGCGATCGGCTACTACCAGGCAGCGAGCGACGCTTTCCGGAGCGGAGCCTTGCGCCAGCCCGGTCGGCTCGGGCGCGCGAACGCTGCACCGGTCCATTAGCGAACTTGCGATCCGGTAATCTCCGCGGCCTTCCGCCTTTCCCCCTTTCGGTTCCTTCCCATGGCCCAGTACGTCTATTCCATGATCCGCGTCGGCAAGGTCGTTCCGCCGAAGCGCGAGATCCTCAAGAACATCTCCCTGTCGTTCTTCCCCGGCGCCAAGATCGGCGTGCTGGGACTGAACGGATCGGGCAAGTCGACCCTGCTGCGCATCATGGCCGGCCTGGACAAGGAAATCGAAGGCGAGGCCGTGCCGATGCCCGGCCTCAAGATCGGGTTCCTGCCGCAGGAACCGCAGCTCGATCCCGAGAAGTCGGTCAAGGAGGAGGTCGAGGCCGGGCTCGGCGAACTGCTCGATGCGAAGCAGAAACTCGAGGCGGTCTACGCCGCGTACGCCGAGCCGGACGCCGACTTCGACAAGCTCTCCGCCGAGCAGGCGAAGTACGAAGCGATCATCGCCACGTCGGGCTCGGACACCGAGCACCAGATGGAGATCGCCGCCGACGCGCTGCGGCTGCCGCCGTGGGAGGCGACGGTCGCGACCCTGTCCGGCGGCGAGAAGCGCCGGGTGGCGCTGTGCAAGCTGCTGCTGTCGAAGCCGGACATGCTGCTGCTCGACGAGCCGACCAACCACCTCGACGCCGAGAGCGTCGACTGGCTCGAGCAGTTCCTGCACCGCTTCCCGGGCACGGTCGTGGCGGTGACGCACGACCGCTA
>CAYGXL010000055.1:0-14651 GCA_964353935.1 uncultured Burkholderiaceae bacterium
CGCCCAAGGATGCCAGGAGTGCATTTCTGAAATTTGCTTTGCGAAAATCGATTGACTTTCCTATTGTCAATTGTGCCGTGATGGTGGTGAGTTCGAAGGGCAAGGTTGAGAAGGCCAGAATCTGCCTGAACGCAGTGTACGTCACGCCTTATCGGGCAAGAAAAGCCGAGGAGGCCATGATAGGGAAGGCTCTCAACGAGGCCACTGCCGAAGCGGCTGGCGATGCAGCGATCGAAGGTGCAAAGCCACTGAAAGATAACGCCTACATGGTGCAGGTCGCCAAGACTCTCGTGAAGAGAGCTGTTCTTGCTTGCAAATAGTCCCGAAGAAACTGGGACAGTGGCTGAACCGGGCGCCTTTGATCACAGGGAGGTCGCTTGTGCATGACTTTGTTGCCAGGAGAGAGAACACGATGAAGATAAACTTGAAATTATTCCCTCGGTTTAGAGAGGTCTTTCAAATGACTGAAGGAGAGATCAGTCTCAAAGCCGGGGCCAACGTCAGAGAACTGCTAAATGTTCTTTGCGATACCGAGGAACGGAGTAGGAAGATTTTCGATAGCGACAATAGAGCTCTTCGGCCTAACGTTGTGATAAGGAAAAATGGAAGATTCATAGTGCACCTGAATTGGCTTGATACGGCGCTGGAAGAGAATGATGTTATCGAGATTTTGACTTTTGTTAGTGGCGGTTGAAGGAGTTCTGCGCCAGTCAGAGGCCATTTAACCTTTTTTATTCCCCAGCCCTTGTGGGCAACAAGGAGGGGAAATGGACTCAAAGCGCCTATTCGCCTTTGCCATTCAGCCTGTCCCTCATCACCGGAGAGCATCTGAACGTGATCACTCTCCGCGGCTCCAAGGTCAAGTCATCCCCGGGCGTCTGAACGAGGGTTCCCCATGTCGGGGATCGGCCTATGGGTCACAGAGTCCAGTCCTGAGCCCCGTCACTCGCAACCCGCTTCCCGCAATGCGCTAGTTCTGGTTCTTCAGGGTGTTGTAAAGCTCGTAGGCCTTCTCGGGTTTTTCATGGTCGTGCACCACGGCCCTCACCGCCTGAATCATGGCCACGGGGTCGCCCGCCTGAAATACATTGCGGCCCATATCCACACCGGAAGCCCCCTGATCAATGGCCTGATAGGCCATGGTCAGTGCATCCAGCTCGGGCATCTTCTTGCCCCCGGCCAGCACGATGGGCACCGGGCAGCAGGCGGTCACTTGTTCGAAATCCTCGCAGAAGTAGGTTTTGACCACGTGGGCACCGTTCTCGGCGCACACACGGGATGCCATGGCCAGGTAACGGGCATCCCGGGCCATGTCCTTGCCCACCGCAGTCACACCCAGGGTCGGAATCCCGTAGCGGGTACCCATGTCCACGGTCCTGGTCAGGTTGCGAATGGTCAACGCCTCGAACCGCTTGTCCCCAACAGCCACCATGATGGCCAGCAGGGAGGCATTGAGGCGGACGGCCTCCTCAATGTCCATGACGCACTCATCATTCAACTCGGTCAGCACGGTGGACCCGGCAGAATAGCGCAGAGACACGGGCTTGTTCAGGATGGGCGGTACCAGGGCGCGCAGGGTGCCGCGTGTACACATAATGCAATCGGCGTAGGGGATGAGAGGCACAATGGTCAGGTCCATGCGCTCCAGCCCCGACGTGGGCCCCATGATGTATCCGTGATCAAATGCCAGCATCACGGTTCGCGTGGACACCGGGCTGAAGATACGAGCCAAACGGTCTTTCATGCCCCAGTCCAGAGAGTTGGAGCCTTTCAAAAAAAAGCCCTCGGTCTTCTGCGCCTTTTGGGCGTAATATTGCGTGCCTTCCTTTATTTCATCCATATCCGGCATGAATGGTTCTCCTTTCACCGACCCTTCTGACGATACGTTCCGATTCTTTTTGTTTCATGGGGAAAGTCTCCGGTTCAACTCCGAAGTCCCTCAGGGCAGCCCCTCCAGAAGGCCCTGAAACAACAGAGACATGGAGGTTGCTCCCGGGTCCTGAAAACCCAGCACCCGTTCCCCCAGATTCTTGGCACGCCCGAAACGGGCCTTGAAATCCCTGGTGGAAAGCGCGCCCTTGTCGGAGGCCCAGGCCGCATTCTGCAGCGCTTCTTTGATCGATTTTCCTGCATCGGCAGCCTCCCGAATGGAGGCTACGGCGGGCACAAGGGCATCCATGAGGGTCTTGTCGCCCACCTGGGCCTTGGTCTGCCGCCGAACGTTGGCCAGCCCGGCCTCAAACATGGCCGCCAGGGTAAGACAGTCGATGGCATCCTGTGCTTCCAGCCCATTGCTCAAACCCATGAGGAATGAACCCAGAAGCGGGCCTGTGGCACCCCCATTCACTCCCATCACCCCCCAGCCCACGTCATTTAACAACCTTTTGATGTCTGTTTTTTCAGACTCCAGAATGACCTTTTCCGCGATATCCATGGCCCTGGCGATGCTCGTGCCATGATCTCCGTCACCGATGGCGGAGTCCAGCCTGGTCAATTCATCCCGATTGGCCCGAATCTTATCCGCAGCCGATCGTATCATTCGAGCCATATCACCATAACCGATGGTGTCAGCCATAAGGCACCTCGTTTTCCATCGCAGGTTATCGAACGGTCAAGTAGGGCGTATCACAGGGGGCATCCCACCATCGTAACAATTCATCGTCCATCTTGGCGACGACCATTTGAAAACCCGCCATCTCCTGAACCGTGAGATACTCGCCCACCAGGGACCGTGCGATCTCAATACCCTGATCCGCCAGAAAGGATTTTACCTGCCGAAACACGATGTAGAGTTCCATAAGGGTGGTGGCGCCGGCGCCGTTCAACATGACAAGCAGCCTGTCGCCTCTTTTTGCTTTTACCGCCTTGATCAGCTGGCTGATCATAACCTTCGCGGTCTCGTTGGCGGTCTTCATCTTGGACTTGCCTGTCCCCGCCTCCCCGTGTTGGCCCATGCCGATTTCCATCTCGTCGTCGGCAAGCTCAAAAATGGCCTCTCCGGTGGCCGGATGGGTGGCCGTCTTCAAGGCCACCGCCAGGGTGGCCATATTGTTGTTGAATTTCTCGGCCACCGCATACACCTCATCGAGATTCTTGCCAGCCTCTGCTGCGGCCCCGGCCACTTTGTAAAGGAGAATACACCCGGCCAGACCGCGGCGGTCCTCTATGGGGGCATCCATGCCGGGGGCGATATCTTCATGGGTCAGGATCATCTTCACACGGAAGCCCTCTTTCTTGGCCATTTCCATGGCGGTGTTGGAGCTCAGCACATCACCGGCATGGTTGAGTACCACAAAGAGGACACCGGCATTCCGGTTGGCCCTCTTCAGGGCCTCAAATACCTTTGGCGGCCCAGGCGCCGCAAAGATATCTCCCACCACGCTAATATCCAGCATGCCATCGCCAACGAATCCGCTCAAGGCAGGCTCATGCCCTGCGCCCCCCAGGGTGACCAGGGCCACCTTGGCGGTATCCTTTTTTTTGGCCCGAACAACCAGCTTTTCAGACTCCAGGGCCACCTTGTTGGCGTATGCCTTCACATAACCGTCCAGCAACTCAGGGGTCAGGTTTGCCGGGTCGTTGATAAACTTTTTCATGGTCATAGGTATTGTTCTCCTTTCCTTCTTTTTTGAGAAAACAGGGAGGCTAAACTGAACCCCCAAAACGTCTATTCATCCATCTGAACCAGTTCCAGCTTCTCATCGTTGGGCCCTCTGAAGTAGCAGATTTTCACCTTGTCGTTGCCTTCAAAGGGGAACAGGATCTCAGAGGGCTCATACCCCAGATCCTTGAGGTGTGCAACCATGGCCTTTATGTCCTTTACCTGAAATCCGATGTGCCCGCAGGCGTAACCGCTCTCAGCACCTCTCCATCGATCCATCTGGAGCAGCTCCACCTTGGCATCTCCCTCACTGAGATTCCCCGCGGCGATGTCCAGCCGTTTCACCGTGAATGTCCCACTGGGAAACTCCACACCCAGCGCTTGTTTGTAAAACGCCGCGGTCTTTTCATAGTCGGGTACGGTGTACGCGAACAAAATCATCTTTGCTTTTTCTGGGGCTACTTTCATGTTCCATCTCCTTTCTTAGATCCGGCGCCCACCCATGAATCCTTCTTTCTCCCCTCGGCATGGCGCCAAATTGTGTGAAGAATCATTTTTAACCCTTCCGCTGTAACGGAGGGTTGCCTTCATCCCCAGGGTCTAGAGATTGGGGGTCTACGCATTGGGTGCTAGGTTTGTAAAAAAGCATTCCCCGGAATCCTCCCTTCGTGAACTCACACGGCCATGGGGGCGTGCACCCTCCTTCGGCTCCCATCAAAAAGCACAAGGTGCTCCACCGGAAGCTCGATCCAGACCGTTTTTGCGCGAATCAGTTCGTCAGCAGGATGGCTTACCTTGGCCTTGATCTCCGCGCCGTCCCGCTCAATGCTATACAGGTACTGTCCGCCCACGGTGATCGATTTCCTTCTTACCCTTGCCTCCACGGACCCTTTTTGTGGCAATGGCGAAAGCCTGAGATGCTCTGGACGAATGCCGATGGTGACTTTCCGATCCAGCCCTTCGGCTTCCACCGTCAGAGAGGTGTAAAAAAAGGTTGAGGTGATCCTGCTCTTTCCATTCTTATTCTCACAGGTTGCTTCAATGAAGTTCATGCCGGGGTTGCCCAGAAACCATCCGCCAAACACCTCTTCGGGTTCGCTGTAGAGGACTCTGGGCTCGTTGCACTGAACGATCCTGCCGTTCTCCATCAAGGCGATCTGGTCCGCCAAGGTCATGGCCTCGGTCTGGTCATGGGTCACGTAGACGATCACCTGATTCAGCTTTTGGGAAAGCTCCTTGAAAAAGTGCTTGAACTGGACCTTTGAATTGGCATCGATACTGGTCATGGGTTCGTCGAACAGAATGATGTCCGGACGATAGGCAATGGCCCTCGCAACAGAAACCTTCTGGCGTGAGACGTTGTCCAGCTGAGAAACGTCCTTTTCGGCCTGGTCTTGAAGGCTCAGCAGCTCCAGGACCTCCTGAATCCGTTTTCTGCGCTCCTCTTCGGGCAGTTTTCTTTTCAGAAGCGGAAGTTCGATATTCTTATACACGCTGATGCCCCTGTAAACCACAGAGGACTGAAAAACCATGCCGATGTTTCGTTTTCTGGGTGACAGCGCCGTGACGTCCAGATCCCCGAAGTAGATATGCCCCTGGGTGGGTGTTTCAAGACCCGCAATCATTCGCAGCAAAGTGGTTTTGCCGCAACCGGAAGGCCCCAGAAGACAGGTCACCTTGCCTTCGGGAAAGGAAAAGGTCAGGTCATCCACCGCCATTACTTTTCCAAATCTTTTGGTCAAATTTTCTACTTTGATTTCAGACATGGAAGTTTTCTTTCCCCCTCCCGATTCGGGAACCGTTGCCCTTTTCAAACACAAAAATATCCTGCGCGCTCATGCCGATGCCGATCTGGTCCCCGACGTCGTAGTGCCCATTCCGGTAACTGGGATTGAGCATGGTCAGGCTGGTTCCTCCAACATTGAGATAGATGATCTCTTCGGCGCCCAGATCCTCTCGAAGATAGATATCGGCCTGCAACCCGTTGCCGGCGTTACCGGATGCTTTCTGAATGCTCTCAGGTCGAACCGCCACGATGACCTCGGTGGCTCCTTCCATGGAAGGGCCTTCTCCATCCATGACCACGGGGAATTCAAAAAGATCGGTCTTGCACCAGACTCCCGATGATGTTCGCAGCAGTCTGCCTTCAAACAGATTGGAACGGGGAAAACCCAGAATATCCATGGTAGACAGATGGAGAGGGCTCCTGTATACGGTTTGGGGTTCCCCTGTTTCACGGATCTTTCCATCATGAAGGATGGCGATCGTTTCGGCCAACCCCATGGATTCGATGGGATCCGAGGTGGTATAGAGAAAACACGCGCCAAGACCTTCCTGAAGGATTTTAAGGTCATCGATCAGTTTTTCCCGCAACTTGAAATCGAGTCCCGCGAGAGGGTCATCCAGGAGATAGATATCGGTCTCCTTTACAATCCCCCTGGCCACGGCCACACGCTGCTTCTGGCCGCCGCTCAACTGCGTGGGCAGTTTCCCCAGCAGGTCTTCGATACTGAGCATGGCAGCAGCACGCTGAACCACAGGTTGGATTTCAGAGGCCGGCCTTCTCATGAGTCTGAGGGGATAGGCGATATTGTCGAAAATATTCCTGTGGGGATAGAGGGCAAAATCCTGGGGTACATACCCGACATTTCTGACCTTGGGCGGCATAGGGCGCACATTTTCTCCCCGAAGAAAGATGTCGCCCTCATCCGGTTTTTCCAACCCCATCAACAACCGCAAAAGCACGGTTTTGCCCGAAGAGGGAAGCCCGTATATCACCATGAAATCGTCTTTCTTGACGGAAAGATGAATGTCCTCCAGGACCTGCAATTTGCTGTAGGCTTTTGAAACGCCTTTAAATTCCACAACTGTGTCCATGCCTTATCTTCCTATCCCGATAAGAACGGGGGCCAGGAGGATCCCCAGACCGAAAACACAGGCCACAATGCCGAAGGCGATGATCATGACCTTCTTTGCCTCCTTGAAATTCGCCTCAGGCGGCATATTCCCAAAGGCCATCTGCGAAAGGGCCGATATGATGAGAAGCAACAGTCCTGCCTTGTGCAGGCCGTCGTTCATCTTTTGAATAATGAACATGAAGCTGACAATCATGGAGAGGATGACGGCGGTCTGCATTCTGGCGGCAAAGGCGGCTTTTCTTTTCATCCCTATACTTCTCCTCTAACCGTACCAAAGGTCATCCCCACCAGGAGGTATTTCTGGAAAAAGAAAATAAAGATAATCAGCGGTATACTGTAAAACGTGGTGAGCGTGGCAATGAAATCCCACTGAATGGACATGCCTGCACTGAACCCCTGGGCCAGGCCCACAGGGACCGTGGCGGTTTTCTTTCCTCCGATAATGTAATTGAAGAGGAATTCATTCCAGACGAAGATGATGTTAAAAATAAAGGCGGCGATCAACCCCGGTTTTACCTGGGGCATGACCACTCTGAAAATGATATGCATGCGCGAACCGCCATTGACAAGGGCGGTCTCGTCGAATCGCTGGGAAACCCCATCGATAAACCCTTTCAGAATCCACACGGAAAAGGGGATGCTGAACATGGCGTAAAAAAGGATCATTCCCGAATAAGTCCCTTTCCAGCCCGCTGCCGCATAGAGGAGGTAGATGGGAACGACCACCGCAGCGGCCGGCACCATCCTCATGGAGAGGAGCAGGAACATGATGAGGTCCGTCCCCTTTGGCTTGAAGCGCGAGAAGCTGTAAGCTGCCAGAAAGGACACCACCACGGCGATGAGCACGGCGCTCAGCGACATGAAGATACTGTTCATCAGCTCCTTGGTGAAATTGAACATATGGAACAAACCGATGTAGTTCTTGAGCGTCGGAACAAACAGCCATTCGGGCGGAAGCGTCAGGATTTGCTCTCTTGTCTTCAGGGAGCAGATGATCATCCAGATAATGGGCGAGAAAAAGCCGATGGAAATGGCCCACAGCAGAAGATGATAGAGCCGCCGTTTGAATCCTGTTTTCTGACCACGACCTTCCATTTATTCAGCGGCCTCCTTCTTTCTGAAGACATGAAGGTAAATCGATGTAAAGGAGATGGCGATCAAGAGCGCAATAATCGCCAGGGCCGAAGCCTGCCCCATGTTAAATGCGTCAAAGGCTTGGCGATACAGGGTAATGCCGATCAGTTCCGTGGTATTGCCGGGTCCGCCCCTTGTCATGGTGAAAATGATATCCATGGATTTGAAAGAATCGATGGTTCTCAAAAGGATGCCCAGCATGAGGATAAATTTCCCGTGGGGAAGCACCACATGAACCAAGCGGCGGTACCAGGACAGGTTTTCCACCTCCGCAGCTTCCAATTCCGCCTTGGGTACAGACCCCAGGGCGGCAAGGGTCATCAACATCATAAAGGGGGTCCACATCCAGGTATCGACGATCAGAACGGAAGGGAAGGCCCAAGTGCTGGAGCCCAGGAAATCGATGGTGACCCCGAAAATGCCTCTGATAAAATAATTCAAAATCCCGAACACAGGGTCATAGATGATCCTGAAGAACGAACCGCTTGCCAGTGGCGCAATGATCATGGGGGTGAATATGAGGGTCAAAGCCACCCTTCGAAAGGGAAGGTCTTTGCTGTCCCAGAAAATGAAGCCCAGAATGATCCCAAAGAAGGTCTGGGCACCGGCGCCTACGATGACAAAGACAAAGGTGTGGCTCAGCGCATGCCATATCTCAAAACTGTTGAATATCTCATAGAAGTTTGCCAGCCCAATGAATTTTAGGGGCTCACCTGTGACAAGCACATACTTGTAAAAGCTGAGCCCCACCAACCAGAAAAGGGGAATCAAATTCCACACGATAAAGAAGATGAGAACCGGTACCAGCAACAGGTGTTGCAGGTATCGGGGGTTTTCCAGATTTCTCAACCATCCCCTAAAGCCAGTGGCCCCCTCCTGATGAATAGCGCGATTCATGGAAGGTTCAGACATCATAAGCATTCCTAATTTATGTGGGCGGAGAAGAGAACCTTCTCCGCCGCTGTGCGAATCGCTACTTCAGTTGAATTTTCGCGCCCTCAGCCGGTGGTTTGATCTTGCAGGTTCCATGCTCATACATGGTCTTCTGCAGCTGATAAGCCGCATAATCCAAAGCCACTTTGGGATCCTTGACCTGCCCGGTGATGTAGGCATGGAAGGCCTCCTGCTGCGTGGCCAGCAGCACGGCGTACATGGGGTCATGCCAGAAATCTCTCCCCTTCTTTTCGGATAACATCCATTTGTAAGCGCGGAACCAGGGTTTGACTTCTTCAAAACCGGGCTTGTTCAACGCAGATTTGATCACGGGATTCCCGCCGCGCCTGGCAAATTCCGTCTGTACGTCTTCCGTGTACCACCATTCCATGAAGTCTTCGGCCACCTGTTGCTTGACCTTGTCATTAAACTTATTGATGACCCAGGGCTGGCCCCCCATAGAGTAGATCCGGTTCGGTGCGCCGGTGCCATTGATCAGGTGGGCCGGGGGCGGCACGATCATGGGTTGGCCCCCCTTGGGCTCCATCATATACTGGCCAACGGCTGCCCACATGATGGCGCAGAACACTTTCCCGCCGTTCCAGGCCTCCATAACCTCGCTGTTGCCGTAATTGACCGATCCGGGAGGCGCATATTTCAACGACTCCTTGTATTCCACTAAGGATTTGGCGTTTTCTTCCGTATTCAAAACACCCCATACCTGGTTAGTTTTTTCGTCGAAGCTCCTTCCGCCACGGGACCAGAGGTAATTGTGCGCGGCGGTGGAGACAAAATCATAGACCTTGGAATAATGCTGGGCAATCCCGTAGAAACCCTGATCAGGGCGCGTAAAGAATTCCAGCATCTTTACGAAGTTAGGGTAGGTCAAGGCTTGGAAATCCTCAAAGGTCTTGGGCATGTCAAAACCGTATTTGTTCTTGAAGGCCTCCCTTTCGGCTGGATCGAGGAGTTTATCCTTTCGCACATACAACACCATGGTGTCGCCTTCCAGGGGGAACCCCCAGTAATTATCCGAACCGAGGGGATAGCTCATGTAGGTGTCCACCACGACCTTATCGTACCACTGGATCGCTTTCAGGGCCGGGTTTTTCTCGATCATACCGTTGAGCTTTATGATCCATCCAGGTTGTGCAAAAGCGCCCAGCCACTGGCTGTCGCTGACGATGATGTTGTACTCCGCGGATTTGGTTGCGAGGCTTGCGGCAGCCTTCTGCTGAAGGCTTTCAAAAGGCGCTTCCTCAAAAGTAAAATTCACGTCATACCCGTATTTTTGCTTTGCATACGTTGCAAAGGCCGGAGACATGTCCACGCCAAGTTTGCTGGGGAACCAACCGGCAATTCCCAGAATTGACATGGTGATCTTCTTGCCTTTCAGATCCATACGCTCCGCATACGATACAGCGGGTATGGCGATCCCTACAGAGATGAATAGCACCAATAGAAACTTCCCAATCTTATTCATGATGTTACCCCCCTATCGTTCATTTGCATGGTTTCAGTTGAGACCCGCTCATGAAAATCGCTCCTGGAATGCGGATACCAGACACGCAGGGGCGAGGGTCTGCCCAGAGAGCAGCCCCTTGTCACTGGCTGAGCGGAAGAAAAAGAACGGGTAAGATTGCATGGGTTTCAACCTGCGGGAACGCAACACCTCCTTTCTTGCGAAGAATTCCTTGGATATTAAGTTCTCAAAAGGCCTGCTTCTTGTGGGCATGCGCCAGAGCCTCCCCGTGAGTGTCCATTTATAGAAATCACAATGACATTTGTCAAGACATTTGGGTTCGCCATCATCGGCAAGAGAAACGAAGAGAGTGGTTAACAAGTCGCTCCAGCCGATTGGGTATTGCCGGCCGCTTCGCGTCCGTTAACCCCCAACCGCTGAGCTTTTCGTTAACGATCAAAACGTCCGTCTCTCAGCAAAAATCAGCCTTCCCTCCTCTTCGGTTCGCAACGGACTATATCATCCCCCGCCGTCCACGTCCACCGCGATCCTCAGGCCTCCAGTAGGATGTGGCCATTGGTCTCTTGACACACGATGGCGGTTTCCCCTATACTCAGCCACATCTGAAGCAACTTCTTATCACCCAATGAGATTGTCCAAATGCTGAACGCGGCCGCGAATAAGATCCGGGTCAATTGCGATCAATTGTCAAAGCTGGACTCAGCGATTGGTGAAGGACTTCAAAGCTCGCTTTGGTCGCGCCAAGAATCTTGGGGATCGAACCCTGGGGTTCCAAGATCCTGGGGCTACATCGATATCCTTGCTCTTCCAGGGATTTTTTGAAGGCGTTGCGTAAGAGAAAATTCAAGTTAATGCTTTAGATCCGTCTAGGACTAATTTCGATGGAGGTGATGGAAATGGCGTCAGTTCCCAAATTCAAAACGTACAAGAACGAAGACTTCTATACGCCTGACGGCAAGTTCAATGTCAAAGCGGCAAAACAGGCCTACTTTGAAATGATGGAGTTTTATCATTATCCCATCCCGGCCAAATTGCAGGGAGAAGACTTCTGGGCCAAGGACTTCAATCTAGGATTGTTCATGGAGTCCGGGATGGCCGGGATCTTCTGGATTACCGATCCCAAGTACAATATCAGCGGGCACGAAATGTTCCTCCTTCCAAATCAGAGTGTCCCCGAACATTACCATGTCGCTACAAAAGACAGCGCACCGAAGCTGGAGGCCTGGCACGTTCGTCATGGGTGGGTTTACATTTACAGTAAAGGAGAGCCAACCCCAGGGGTTGAAGCAAGAATACCCTCCACCCATAGAGACTGCACCTTTGCAAGACATGAAATCATTGTGAGGCCAGGTGAGGTTGCCCGTCTTTCCAATCCCACAGAAAGGCACTGGATGCGTGGTGGATCTGATGGGGCGATAGTCACCGAATATGCGACCCATCATGACCATGATGGACTTCGGTTCAGCCATCCAAAGGGCAAATTTTTTACGGATTGAGTAACTGCTCATAAAAAAAATCAGGACAAGATGCTATGGCCAAAACAAAAATCGATTTCTTGATTGCCAATCTCGAAAGCGATGCCGCATATGTTGAAGAAAGGAGGTGGTGACAATTGAGCTCAATCTTGCCTTTTCATGCAAACGCCGCCACTTCTGCCCATCCTGTCATCAGAAGAGAGTAGTGGAATTCGGGGAGTGGCTTTGTCGGGAAGTCCTCAAGGCCGTTCCCCATCGCCACTTCATCTTCAGCAGACCCAAGATCCTCCGGCGCTACTTCTTGTATGACCGCAGACTCCTCGCGGAGCTTAGTCACTGTGCATGGGAATCTCTGAAGGCTTTTCTTCAGATCACCGTTCCAGAACAGGAGGCAACGACCGGGGCATCCCCGGCAGCGGTCATGTGGCCTGGAAGGAGGTGGCGGCTGCACTGAAGAAGGTCAAGTACAGTGGCGCTCTCGTCATCGAGTCGTTCACCACGACGGTGAAGGAGATCGCCCGCGCGGCGGCCATCTGGCGCGCGGTGGCACCAACCCAGGACATGCTGGCCACGGAAGGGCTGGCGTTCCTGAAAGAGCTGATGGCTTAAGAGAAAGGAGAAAACACCATGCCAAGACCAGTTACGCTCTTTACCGGCCAATGGGCCGACCTGCCCCTTGAAACCCTGGCGAAGAAGACCAGTGCCTGGGGATTCGACGGTCTGGAGCTCGCCTGCTGGGGCGATCATTTCGACGTCGACAAGGCGCTTGAGAAAGATACGTACCTGAAGGAGAAGCGCGATTTGCTGGCCAAGTACAACCTCAAGTGCTTCGCCATCAGCACCCACCTGGTGGGGCAGTGCGTCTGCGATAATCCTATCGACGATCGCCACAAGAGCATTCTGTCGCCTCAGCTGTGGGGCGATGGCAAGCCCGAGGGAGTCCGCCAGCGATGCGCCGAGGAGATGAAGAAAACCGTGAAGGCCGCCAAGCTGTTCGGGGTGGACGTGGTTAACGGTTTCACCGGGAGCTCCGTGTGGGCCAAGTTCTACTTCTTCCCGCCCACGAGCCAGAAGGACATTGACGCGGGCTACAGGGACTTCGCGGCGCGCTGGGTACCGATCCTGGACGTCTTCAAGGCCCAAGGGATCCGATTCGCCCTGGAGGTGCACCCGACCGAGATCGCGTACGACATCATCACGGCCCATCGCGCCTTGGAGGCGGTCAAGCATCACCCGGCCTTTGGTTTCAATTTCGATCCGAGCCACTTCATCCACCAGTTCCTCGACCCGGTCGCCTTCATCGAGGAGTTCCCCGCCCGCATCTTCCACTGCCACGTCAAGGACTCGCGCGTGCAGCTCACCGGGCGAAACAGCATCCTCGGCTCACACTTGGATTTCGGCGATCCGCGCCGCGGATGGGACTTCGTTTCGCCGGGCCGGGGCGCCGTCAAATGGGACCCGATCATCCGGACCTTTAACCGTATCGGGTACAAGGGGCCGCTCTCCATCGAGTGGGAAGATAGCGGCATGGATCGCGACTGGGGCGCACCCGAGGCGCTGGCGATGATCCGCAAGCAGGACTTCACTTCTTCGTCGGTCGCTTTCGACGCAGCGTTTTCAAAAGCCAAGTGAACCTGGACCGTGGAATGGAGAGTCTTATGAGTGAGAAAACCGGTTTCACCACGATGGCCGGCCCGAAGGCCGGGAGCTCGGCTCCCGAGATAGGCGTCGGCATGCTGGGCTACGCGTTCATGGGCAAGGCCCACTCGAATGCGTACAAGAAAATTCCGTACATGATGTATCCGCCTCCTGCGATCCCCAAGCTGATCGCGATCTGTGGGCGAAACGAGGCGGCCGCTGCCGAGGCCGCGCGTCGCTATGGCTACGAGGGATACTACACCGACTGGCGAAGGATGCTGGAAGACGATCGGATCCAGCTCTTCGACAACGGTGCCCCAAACGACGCACACGCAGAGCCGTGTATCGCTGCCGCCAGAGCGGGCAAGCACGTCTTTTGCGAAAAGCCTCTCGCCCGGAGCGGCGAAGAGGCGAAAGAGATGCTCGATGCCGTCGTCAAGGCCGGCGTCAAACACCAGGTTGCCTATAACTATCGCTTCGTACCGGCCATCCGTCAGGCATACGATCTCATCCGAAGCGGCATGCTGGGGAAGATCTACCACTACCGCGCGGCCTATCTGCAGGAATGGATCCTGCCGCATTACGGCACGCCGAAAATCTGGCGTCTGGACAAGAAGGTGGCTGGCACCGGCGCGCTGGGCGACCTGGGCGCGCACATCGTCGACCTCGGTCGCTTCCTGGTGGGCGAGGTAAAGAGCGTGAGTGCCATGACCCGCACCTTCATTGAGGAGCGTCCCCTCGTCGAGGGCAGCGGGACCGGTAAAGTGAATGTGGATGATGCGTTCGTCGCGATAGTCGAGTTCGAGAACGGCGCCATCGGCGCGCTGGAGGCGTCACGCCTCGCCGCGGGCCACAAGAACTACGAGGTGCTGGAAATCAATGGCGAGAAAGGCAGCATCCGCTTCAACCTGGAACGCTTGAACGAGTTACAAGTATTCTGGGTGGGCGACCAGCCGAAAGAAACGCAGGGTTTTCGCGACGTGTTGGTGACCGAGGGTTACCACCCCTTCTTGTCCAACTGGTGGCCGCAAGGCCACATCATCGGCTGGGAGCACTCCTTCATCCACGAACTGACCCACTTCCTCGATTGTATCGTCAACAAAAAAAAAGTCGCTCCCTTCGCCGCCACCTTCGAGGACGGTTATCGCGCAGCCGTGATATGCGACGCGATCGTGGAATCGGCCCGAGCCAGGAAACAGGTCGATATCAGGTTCTGAGGGAGCGGGCAACGGGGTAGAGAACCTTCGTCCCTACTCCAGCAAGAGAATTGATGAGGCAGGAAAAGCCCTGATTTATTCCTGTCACGATGGGAAGGAGGGGAATATGTCCACAGCTCTGATTAGACACATAACCTGGGTGTGACGTCCCTCGTTAATTCACGTGAAACAATGAAGCGGAGCCCCTGGTGGAAGGTGGCTCCGCTAGACCACCACCCCGCTTTGCCAGGGAGCGAACTCGTTGTCGCCATA
>CAYGXL010000056.1:0-1261 GCA_964353935.1 uncultured Burkholderiaceae bacterium
GACCAGCGCGTCGCGCGTCGGCACCACCGACCACCTGGCCTGGAGCTCGATCAAAGGCCGGGCCAGCCGCATCTCGGGTCCTTCGTAGCGCCCGGCCACCGCCTCCTCGAACCGCCGGAGCACGGCGTCCGCGAGTTCGGTCGACAGCGGCATCTTGGTACCCATCCACCGGGGCACCGCCCCGCTCCCGCGCTTGGCCGGCTGCACATAGGCCGTCATCTCGTGCACGCGCACCAGTTCGAGCGTGCGGCCGCCGAACAGGAACGCGTCGCCCTTGCGCAGCCGGCTGATGAACGACTCCTCGATCGAGCCGAGGCTGCGCCCGCTCATCAGCTTCACCAGCATCGTCGCCTCGGACACGATGGTCCCGATCGACATCCGGTGGCGCTGGCCGATGCGGGCGTTCTGGACGCGATGGATCCCGGCGTCGTCCCGCAGCACCCGGTGATACTCGGGATACATCCGCAGCGCCTCGCCTCCTCGCCCCACGAAGTCGAGCGCCCAGTTCCACTCCTCGTCGGCGAGTCCGCGGTAGCTCCACGTGTCGCGGACCTCGGCGCGCAGTTCCTCCTCGGCGAACCCGGTGCCGAGCGCGATGGTGACCAGGTGCTGGACCAGCACGTCGAGCGGCCGGTCCGGCGCCTGCCGCGACTCGATCCGGCGCTCCGCCACCGCGTCCCGCGCGGCCGCGGCCTCGACGAGTTCGAGCGTGTTCGTCGGCACCAGCGTCACGCGCGACGCACGCCCCGGCGCGTGGCCACTGCGCCCCGCGCGCTGCAGCAGCCGCGCGACGCCCTTCGGGCTGCCGATCTGCAACACGCGCTCGACCGGCAGGAAGTCGACGCCGAGGTCGAGGCTCGACGTCGCGACCACCGCCTTCAACCGGCCGTCCTTCAGGCCCAGTTCGACCCACTCGCGCACCTCCCTGGCCAGCGAGCCGTGATGGAGCGCGATCAGGCCCGCCCACTCGGGCCGGGCTCCGAGGATCGACTGGTACCAGAGCTCGGATTGCGAGCGCGTGTTGGTGAACACCAGCGTGGTGGACGCGCTTTCGATCTCCCGGATGACCGGCCTGAGCATCTTGATGCCGAGATGGCCGGCCCACGGGAAACGGCCCGGGTCGTCGGGAAGCAGCGTGTCGACGACGATCTCCTTGTCGATGCGGCCCTCGACCAGCACGCCTTCGTCGCTGTTCAGCAGCACTTGCATCGCGTGCGCTGTGTTGCCCAAGGTGGCGGACAACCCCCAAACCGGGAGTGCC
>CAYGXL010000056.1:1361-14645 GCA_964353935.1 uncultured Burkholderiaceae bacterium
TGCACCTGCACTCCACGCTTGGTGCCGATCAGTTCGTGCCACTCGTCGACGACGACGAGCGCGATGTCGGAGAGCCGGGCGCGGCTGTCGGCGTGCGACAGCATCAGGCTCAGGCTCTCGGGCGTGGTGATCAGGACCTCGGGCAGCCGCTTCGCCTGGCGCGCGCGCTCGCCGGACTCGGTGTCGCCGGTGCGGACAGCGACCGTCCACTCGAGCCCGAGGTCGGCAAGCGGCTCGGACAATGCGCGCGCGGTGTCCGCGGCGAGCGCGCGCATCGGCGTCAGCCAGAGCAGGCGCAGCCCGCCGCCGGGCACCGCGCCGGCAAGCGCCCGGTTCAGCAGGGCGAACCAGACGGCGTAGGTCTTTCCGGATCCGGTCGTCGCGTGCAACAGGCCCGAGCGTCCGGCGGCAACGTGGTCCCAGACGGCGCGCTGGAATGCGAAGGGCTGCCAGCCGTGCGCAGCGAACCAGCCTTCACCGCTCGGCAACGCGAGCTGTCGCCGCTTGCCGCGATCGGCCGATGGCACAGGCGTCGACGCCGCCCCGGCCTCGGCAGCACGCTGCTCGCGCTCGACGCGCGCCTTCTTCGCGCGCCGAGCGCGCAGCTGCGTTCCGACATTGGGGCCTGGCGGAAGGCCCCGGCGCTGCTCAGGCACGCGGTGTCCCGGTTTCAGGCTGGAGAAATGGAAACGCCGCCCGGGGGCGGCGTTCCGTGCTTCAGAGGCGAGATTACTGGACGCCGAGCGTCTTCATCGCCTTCGCCAGCGTGTCGACCGACTCCTGGTGCTTGCCGGCCTTGTGCAGCGCCTCGCCTTCGGCGCGCTGCTTTTTCACCTCGGCCATCTGGGCCTCGGTGAGCTTCGGGCTCTTGGCCAGCGCCTCGTCGATCTTCTTCATGTCGGCCGGGCAGTGGAAAGCCAGCGCGGCGCCGGAAAACAGCAGGGCACCGGCGGCCAGTACGATTCTCGACTTCATGGTTGTCTCCTGACGGGGTTGGAAACCGCGCCCGGGAAGGACGCACGCGCCGACTATAGCGACACGCACCCTGCACGTCAGCCCCGCGTGATCCCGCATCCGAACCCTCGTCGTCGTCATGGGCAGGCTCGAGCGGCCCGGACTTGCACCTCTATTCATCGACGCGACGCACGGCAACGAAGGTGATCAGGCGCACGGTTGCGTACGCGAGCCGATAGCCGATGCGTTTCCACCACGGGCGCTGCGCCAGCGCCGGCGCCTGGACGGCCACCGACTCGTGCTCGATCGCGCGCTCCAGTTCGCGGAGCAACTGCATCGCGAAGCCGTGGTCGATGACCGCGACGTTCGCCTCGCGCGCGAGCAGCAGGCTGTACGGGTCGATGTTGCTCGACCCGACGGTCGACCAGACCTCGTCGAAGACCGCGACCTTGGCGTGCAGGAAGCTCGGCGTGTACTCGTGGAGCTGCACGCCGGCCTGCACCAGCTGCCCGTACAGCGCCTGCTGCGCGTAGTGCTGCAGCCGGTACTCGACACGACCCTGCAGCAGGAGCCGCACCCGCACGCCGCGTCGCGCGGCCGCGCACAGCGCCTGGATGAGCTTCCTCCCGGGAAGAAAGTAGGCCGACGCGATCAGGATCTCCCGGTGCGCGCCTTCGATGCCGTCCAGGTAGGCATGCTCGATGGTCCGGCGGTGCCGCAGGTTGTCCCGCAGCAGCAGCGCGGCGCGCATGTTCTCCGGAAGCGGCGTCGAGGGTTCGATGTACCGCGGCGGCGCGTCCCCGGGCCGCCGGTCCCCCGCCGACACCGTCCACCACAGCCGCTTCACGACGAGCGCGATGAGGCCCACCAGCGGCCCCTCGCACGCCACCGCGAAGTCGTAGCGCGGGCCGATGTCGGCACCGTCGGCGCCGGGATGATGGTGGTCATCGATGATGTTGAGGCCGCCCACGAGGGCGAGGCGATCGTCCACCAGGGCGATCTTGCGATGCAGCCGTCGGAGCAGGCGCCGCTCGAGGCGCCACCAGATGCCGGGACGGAACACCCGTAAACGCACTCCGCCCGCGGCCATGCGTTCGCGCAGCTCCGGGATCGCCTTCTGGGACCCGAAGGCGTCGACGAGCAGGTGGACCGCGACGCCGCGGCCAGCCGCGGCCTGCAGCGCATCGGCGACGCGCACGCCGACGGCATCGAGCTCGAAGATGTACGTCTCCAGGTGCACCGATACGCGCGCGGCGTCGATCGCGGCCAGCAGGCGCGGGAAGAACTCGGCGCCGCTGCGCAGCAGTTCGATCCGGTTGCCGCCGTAAACCAACGGCCGCGTCGAAAGCGACCGCTCGAGCCGCCGTCGCTCCCACGGCGTGGCAGGGCTCACTTGACCTCGAGGTCGGCGATCAGCGGCATGTGGTCGGAACGCTGCGACCACTCCAGCCCCTTGGGCACCCGCACTTCCTGCACGTTGAAGCCCCGCACGTAGATGCGATCGAGCATCAGCCACGGCATCACGCTCGGAAACGTCCGCGCGACCGGGGCGCGCTTGGGCTCGCGCCACGGCATCAGGCGGTCCATCAGCCGGGGCCTTCCGTGCCGGCGGTTGAACTCCGACGCGACCTCGAGCACGTCGAGTTCATCGTGCATCACCTTGTCGGCGGTGCGCTGCCAGTCGTTGAAGTCGCCGGCGATGATCAGCGGCGCGCCGGGAGGAACCTCGGAGCGGACGAAGTCGACGAGAAACGACGCCTGCCGCACGCGGCTCCTCTTGATCAGGCCGAAGTGCGTGTTGATCAGGTGGATGTCGAGCGGTCCGTTGCGGCCTTCGAAGTGCGCCACGGCGTGCAGCAGGCCGCGCCTTTCCAGCACGTGGTCGGAGATGTCGTGGTTCAGGAACACCCCGATCTCGTGGCGAGACACGATCGCGTTGCCGTGATGCCCGTGCGGATAGACGGCGTTCATGCCGTAGGCGCGGTGCAGGTAGCTGCCGGTGCACAGGTAGTCCAGCTGCGTGCCTTCCGGATAGCCCTTGCGCTTGACCATGCGCTCGTTGCGGTCCTGCACTTCCTGCAGGAACACGATGTCGGCGTCGATCACGTTCAGCGCGAGCCGGACGTCGTGGATGCGGACCTTCGGCCGCAGGCCCATCACGCCCTTGTGGATGTTGTAGGTGGCGACGCGGAGCTTCATGGAGCCGTGGCGGTGGATCCCGCGGGACGCAGCGAGAAGTAGGAAGCGAGCAGGTGCGGGTCGTCGAAGTGGCGGCGTCCGACGAATGCCGTCGCATGATGGCCCCATTGCCGCATCTGCCCGGGCGACGCGACGCCGGTGGGCCATAGAAAGTGGCGCTCGCCACGTTCCGTCCCGGGCATCAGGCCGTCGACGCCGAAGACGCTGCGCGTGCCGCCGGTCGCTCTCGGCGACGTCGTCGGACGCCGGTCGTCGTCGAGCTGGTAGCGCACCGCCGGCTGCGCGCGCGGCTCGACCGACACCCGCTGCAGGTAGTGCGTGCCCGACTCGATGCGCAGGATGACGACCTCGTCGCGCTTCGGCGCGCGCACCGCCTGCGGCGAGAACATGCGCTCATCGAGCGTGTCCGCCTGCGGCCGGGCGACGACGCGGTCCGTGGGAAAGAACAGGTGATGGCGCCCGCTCGGACGCATCGCGTCGTACACCAGCGGGCTGCCGTCCTTGTCCAGCGTCACCCGCCAGACCAGGCCGTCGATGCGTCCGGACAGCGGATCGAGCACTTCGCGCGCCGGACGCTCGCTGAACCAGAAGGTGTAGACGAGCTGGAGGCGAGCGCCGTCCTCGAAGAGCGCGTGAGTGACACGCGTATGGGCAATCGGCTGCTCCGGATCGACCACCGGAAGATCGGTGCTGTCCAGGCCCAGTTCGCCCGGGCGGTCGTACCCTGCTCGCACGTCGATGTCGAGCAGCGGCGCGTGCCGAACCAGCAGCACGGTCCGGTCGAAGCGCGACAGCACCGGCAGTCCGAGCGCATCGGTGGCTCCCGGGAGCGTGACATCGGGAACCGGCCACGCAGTCCGCACGCCGAAGCGCGTCAACTCGCCGCGCACCGGCAGTTGGTCGAGCGGCAACGCGAACACGGCCCTCGTTTCTTCCTGCCAGCGGGCCTCGTTGGCCGCAACCAGCAGTTGCGTCACCGGATACAGGCCGAGGGCGCGGGCGCCAAGGTTGTACGCGTCCGGCACCCTTGCGCTCGACTGCAGCGTGTCGAACGACGGCGCGTCCGCCGCGCCCAGCAGCACGCGGCAGCGCGCCAGGTCGTCGGGCGGCAGCGACGCGTTGGAAAGCTCCGCGGTGCGGCCCGCATCGTCGAGCGCGGCCAGGCTGGCGAGCCATGCCTTGCGCGGCGGGCCGTCCGCCGTGGCCTTCGGAGCGAGCGCAGCGGCCAGGCGATCGACCCGGAGGTAGGGAAAGCCGGCGATGCGCGGCGCTTCCGCGTCGCGCACGGCGAGGGCATCGACGCGGCGATCGATGTCGGCGAACAGGCGCGCGCAATACCCGACGTCGTCATTGCGCTCGAGATGCCGCGCGATGGGTTCGCTCGCATACGGGTCGGCCGGAACAACCGTGGCGCAGCCGGCCAGCGCGGCCGCCGCGAACAGCACCAGGGCCCTAGCGCGCCGCGCCCAGCCGCTCGAGCCGTCGGATCGCCTCGGCGTTGGTCCACGAGAAGCAGGCATCCGCAGCATCGCGCCACGGCAGCCAGCGGTGGCGCGTGTGCTCGGCCGGAGCCAGGACGGGATCGAATCGCTGCGGGACGCAGAGTCCAAAGACATGCTCCGTATTATGCGTAACGCCGGGTGCGTAACGCCTGCGCCAGTGCGCGTAGATCTCGTACCGGTGACTCAGGTTCCAGTCGTCGAACGATTCGGCCTGGCATGCGAGGCCGGTTTCCTCGGCCACTTCGCGCGCGCAGGTCGCGCGCAGCGGCTCGTCGATCGCGTCCCGGCTTCCGGTGACCGACTGCCAGAACCCCGCGTGGTCGGCGCGCTCGAGCAGCAGCACGTCGAGCGCGCGCGTGTGGATCACGACGAGCACCGACTCCGGGATCTTCGAGGACGGCGCGCTGCGCGCCGTCCCTTCCGTCCCTGCGCCGGCATTCATCACAGGCGGGGTCAGGCGACCCTGGGCTCCGCCGTCTTCGCCTCCGCGTTGCGCAGCCGGATGTGCAGCTCGCGCAGCTGCTTCTCGTCGACGGCGCTCGGCGCCTGCGTCAGCAGGCACTGCGCGCGCTGCGTCTTCGGGAACGCGATCACGTCGCGAATCGACTCGGCGCCAGCCATCATCGTCACGATGCGGTCGAGGCCGAACGCGATCCCGCCGTGCGGCGGCGCGCCGTACTGCAGCGCGTCGAGCAGGAAGCCGAACTTCAGCTTCGCTTCTTCGGCGTCGATCTTCAGCGCGCGGAACACCTTGCTCTGCACGTCCTCGCGGTGGATACGCACCGACCCGCCGCCGATCTCCCAGCCGTTCAGCGCCATGTCGTAGGCCTTGGCGAGCGCCTTTGCCGGGTCGGTCGAGAGGTAGTCCTCGTGGCCTTCCTTCGGGCTCGTGAACGGGTGGTGCGCGGCGACGTAGCGGTTCTCTTCCTCGTCGTACTCGAACATCGGGAAGTCGATCACCCACAGCGGCTTCCAGCCCCCGGCCGACAGCCCGTGCGCGCGGCCGAACTCGCTGTGCCCGATCTTCGTGCGCAGCGCGCCGAGCGCGTCGTAGACCACCTTCGCGCGGTCGGCGCCGAAGAAGATCACGTCGCCGTCCGCAGCGCCCGTGCGTTGGAGCACGGCGGCGAGCGCGGCGTCGTGCAGGTTCTTGACGATCGGGCTCTGCAGCCCGTCGCGTCCCCTGGCCGCCTCGTTGACCTTGATGTACGCGAGGCCCTTCGCCCCGTAGATCTTGACGAACTCCGTGTAGCCGTCGATCTCCGAGCGCGGCATCTCGCCGCCCGCCGGAATGCGCAGCGCAACGACGCGCCCGTCCTTCATCTCGGCGGCCGCCTTGAACACCTTGAAGTCGACGTCCTTCACCACGTCGGTGACGTCGGCGAGCTCGAGGTTCACGCGCAGGTCCGGCTTGTCGGAGCCGTACCGGCGCATCGCCTCGCCGTAGGTCATCACCGGGAACGGGTTCGGAAGCCTGACGCCCAGCGCCTCGTCGAACACGGTGCGGATCAACTCCTCCATCAGCGCGCGGATCTCGGTCTCGTCGAGGAAGGACGTCTCGACGTCGATCTGCGTGAACTCGGGCTGGCGGTCGGCGCGCAGGTCTTCGTCGCGGAAGCACTTGACGATCTGGTAGTAGCGGTCGAAGCCGGCGATCATCAGCAGCTGCTTGAAGAGCTGCGGCGACTGCGGCAGCGCGAAGAACTGGCCGGCGTGCACGCGCGACGGCACCAGGTAGTCGCGCGCGCCTTCCGGCGTGCTCTTCGTGAGCATCGGCGTCTCGATGTCGACGAACCCGTGCGCGTCGAGGAACTTGCGAACCGCCATCGCGACCTTGTAGCGCAGCATCAGGTTCTTCTGCATCGGCAGGCGGCGCAGGTCCAGCACGCGATGCGTCAGGCGCGTGGTCTCCGACAGGTTGTCGTCGTCGAGCTGGAACGGAATCGCGACGGACGGGTTCAGGATGGTCAGTTCCCGGGCCAGCACCTCGATCTCGCCCGAGACGAGGTTGGTGTTGACCGTGCCTTCCGGGCGCCTGCGCACCGTGCCCGTGATCTTCAGGCAGTACTCGTTGCGCACCTTCTCCGCCTGCCCGAAGACTTCGGGGCGGTCCGGGTCGCAGACGACCTGCACCAGGCCTTCGCGGTCCCGCAGGTCGATGAAGATGACGCCGCCGTGATCCCGGCGGCGGTGCACCCATCCGAAGAGGGTGACTGACTGGCCGATGAACTTTGCATCCACCAGGCCCGCATATTCCGTACGCATAAAAGCTCCGCTTGTCGTTGGCAGGCATCGGCCCGCCGAAGGTGTCGTATTCGTGGGAAGTCAGCGTCTTTTGTCGGGCGGCACCCGACATGGCGGGCCGAACGGTCGCCAACCGCCCGGCCCTACCGGTTTCGTGCGTTCGCGAGCGCTCGGGCGAAGGACGGGACCCGGCCTCGCCGGACAGCGATGGCGAAGCGGGCGCAGAGGGACGATTGCATGGCCGCTAGCTTAAAGGGGAAGGCATCTCCCCTCAACCCGGATGGATCAACCCGGAATGCCGGGCCCCTCGGTGGTGAGGGCGGACCGCGGAGCGCGCGCGGCCGGCGCTACCACGCCCATCGACAGGTGGAACTTGAGCGCGTCGTCGACCGTGACGTCGAGTTCCTTGACTTCGGAAGGACGCACCATCAGCACGTAGCCCGACGTCGGATTGGGCGCGGTGGGCACATAGACGGTGATGAGGTCCCCGCCGGTTTCACGCTCGATCGCTGCGCCGGGCGCCCCGACGACGAAGCCGAAGGTCCACTGTCCCCGGTTCGGAAACTCGATCAGCACGACCTTGCGAAACGACTGGCCCTTCGATGCGAACAGCGTGTCCGAGATCTGCTTCACACCGGAGTAGATCGGCCGCACGATCGGAATCTTCACCAGGACCGACTCCCACCAGTAGAACATGCGCGCGCCGATGATGTTGGCGGCGAGTGCCCCGGTGACGAGCAGGATGATCACCGACATCACGAGCCCGAGGCCCGGGATGTGCATGCCGAGCACCTGGTCGGGATGCAGGCTCGCCGGCAGCACCATGAGCGTCCGGTCCATCGTCGTGACGATGAAGTCGAGCACCCACAGGGTGATTGCCAACGGCAGCCAGATCAGCAGGCCGGCGATCAGGTATCTCTTCAACATGGGGCGCTCACTGGGCTGCCCTGCACGCGGCGCGCTCCGGGATGGGAAGACGGGTTCAGCTGCAGGAAGCGCAGCCGCCGCTGCCACACGCAGGCGCGCTGGCGGCGGGGGTCGGGGTCGGGGTCGCCGCCGCGCCGCTGTCGACCTTGGCGTCGTTGGCGCCTTCGGTCTTGGTTTCCGGCTTGCTGCCCTTGCCGCCCGAGTCCTTGTTGCGGAAATCGGTGGCGTACCAGCCGCTGCCCTTCAGCTGGAAGCCGGCCGCCGTCACCATCTTCACCATCGACGCGTGACCGCAACTGGGGCAATCGGTCAGGGGCGCGTCGCTGATCTTCTGCAGGACTTCCTTCTCGTGACCGCAGTCGGCACACTTGTAAGCGTAGATGGGCATGGATGCCTCGCAATTGCCAATTACTTGAATTGTAAAGGGAGAGATCAGGAATCCCCGCAAGAGATGGGGCCGTCGCCCGTCCCTGTCAAGGGCGCGGGTCCTTCCCTGGCGCGCGACCCGACCGGGACGCCGTTGTTTGCACAACCCGACGTCGGTGCGTCAGACTCGCCCGCTCGCAGAGGAGCGCAGAGGAGACACGCCCGATGGCAACAAGAACCAAGCTGCCGATCTCGGCCGGCCACGATTCGCGCGGCGCCCTGAAGTCCGTCCAGGGCTCGGCGTCCGGCAAGGTGAAGGTGGCCGTCACCGACATCGACGGTGTCCTGCGCGGCAAGTACCTGCACAAGGACAAGTTCATGTCCGCCGTCGAGGGCGGATTCGGCTTCTGCGACGTCGTGTTCGGCTGGGACATGACCGACTCGGTCTACGACAACACCCAGGTCACGGGCTGGCAGCACGGGTTTCCGGACGCCATGGTCCAGCTCGACCTGTCGACCGGGCGGAACGTCCCCTGGGACGACGACGTGCCGTTCTTCCTCGGCGATTTCGTCACCCGCGACGGCCAGCCGTATCCGATCTGCCCGCGCCAGACGCTGAAGCGCGTGATCGCGCGCGCCGGCAAGCTCGGCTTCCAGCCGATGTGCGGCCTGGAGTTCGAGTGGTTCAACTTCGCCGAAACGCCGCAGAGCTGGGCGGCGAAGAAGGGAGTCGACCCCACGCCTATCACGCCGGGCATGTTCGGCTACTCGCTGCTGCGCGCGAACGCCAACCGCGAGTACTTCAACGCGCTGATGGACAAGCTGCTGCTGTTCCGCGTGCCGATCGAGGGACTGCACACGGAGACGGGCCCCGGCGTGTACGAAGCGGCGCTGCAGTTCTCCGACGCCCTCGAGTGCGCCGACCGCGGCGTGCTGTTCAAGGGCGGCGCGAAGGAGATCGGCGCGTCGTACGGAATCATCCCGAGCTTCATGGCGAAGTGGAACAAGGACCTGCCGGGCTGCAGCGGGCACGTCCACCAGTCCCTGTCGGATGGAAGGAAGAACCTCTTCCACGACGCCAGGGGACGCGCCGGCATGAGCAAGCTCTTCGAGAGCTACCTCGCCGGGCAGGTCGCCTGCCTGATGGAGTTCGCTCCGATGTTCTGGCCGACCGTCAACAGCTACAAGCGGCTGGTCGACGGCTTCTGGGCGCCGGTCAAGCCCACGTGGGCGATCGACAACCGCACCGCGAGCTTCCGGGTGATTCCGGGCTCGCCCAAGAGCACGCGGCTCGAGACGCGGTGCCCGGGCGCCGACATCAACCCCTACCTCGCCGTCGCCGCTCTCCTCGCCGCGGGTATGCACGGCGTAGAGAAGGGCCTGAAGCTCACGGCCCCGCCGATCACCGGCACCAACCAGGGGTCGGAGAACACCCCGCGCGCGCCGCGTTCGCTGCGCGAAACCACGGCGATCTTCAAGGAGAGCCAGGTCGCGCGCGACTGGCTCGGCGACACCTTCGTCGAACACTTCGCGCTGACCCGCGAGTGGGAGTGGCGGCAGTGGCAGGACGCCGTGACCGACTGGGAGCTGAAGCGCTACTTCGAGGTCATCTGACGGATTTCACACCATGACGATTTCGCACTTCTCCTTCCCGACCACGGTTCACTTCGGCGTCGGCGCCAGCAAGATGACCGGCGTGCACCTGCGCGAGCGCAGGCTGCGGCGGCCGCTGGTCGTCACCGACAAGGCGCTCGCCGCGCTGCCGGTCATGAAGCGCTTCGTGGCGCACCTCGACACCGGCCTGGACGTCGGCATCTTCCACGGCGTGCACGGCAACCCGACGGCGGCGCAGGTGATGGCCGGGCAGGCCGCCTACAAGGCGCACCGTGCCGACTGCGTGGTCGGCTTCGGCGGCGGGGCGGCGCTCGACGTCGCCAAGGTCGTCGCGCTGATGGCGGTGCACGACGGCCACGTGATGGAGTACGTGTGGGATCACCCGCAGGTGAAGCCGATCGTCAGCGAACTGCCTTACTTCGTTGCCGTGCCGACCACGAGCGGCACGGGCTCGGAAGTGGGCCGGTCGAGCGTGGTCAGCGACGACGCGACGCACGTGAAACGCGTGGTGTTCTCGCCCAAGCTGCTCGCGAAGGTGGTGTTCGCCGACCCGGAACTGACGTTCGACCTGCCGCCCGCCGTCACCGCTGCCACCGGCATGGACGCACTGACCCACAACATCGAGTCGTACCTGTCGCCCGCCTACCACCCGCTGTGCGACGGCATCGCGCTGGAGGGCGTGCGCATCGGTGCCAGGGCGCTGGCGGCGGCCGTGAAGAACGGACGCGACCCGCGGGCGCGCGCCGACATGATGATGTCGTCGATGATGGGCGCGATCGCCTTCCAGAAGGACCTCGGCGCCGTGCACTCCTGCGCGCACGCGCTGGGCGCCGTGTGCGACCTGCATCACGGCCTCGCGAACGCGCTGATGCTCGAGCCGGTCATGCGGTTCAACCTCGAGGCCGCGGATGGCAAGTTCGCCGAGCTCGCGCACGTGGTCGGCGCGCCGGACGGCGCCGGCTTCATCCGCTGGCTGGGCGAGCTGAAGCGCGAGATCGGGATCGCGCCGTCGCTGTCGGCGGTCGGTGTGAAGAAAGAGCAGATCGCGCCGATGGTGGACATCGCCGAGAAGGACATCTGCCACCAGACCAATCCGCGGCCCTGCACGCGCGCGGACTTCACGCGCTTCTTCGAACAGGCGCTCTGATTCGACTTCCCGAATGAGCGACCGTCCCCGCATCGGCATCTCGGCGTGCTTCTTCCACGCCGACCCGCAACGCCCGGTGTTCACCGGCAAGACGCTGCAGTACGTGGAGCAGTCGATCGTGCACTGGGTGCAGTCGGCCGGCGCGCTGGCGGTGGTGATTCCGTCGCCGGACGGCCCGACGAAGCGCGGCGACGTCACGCTCGCCGACTACGCCGCGCTGCTCGACGGGCTCGTGCTCGAAGGCGGCTCCGACATGTGGCCAGGCAGTTACGGCGAAACGCCGCTGCGCCCCGAGTGGACCGGCGACCGCGTGCGCGACGAATACGAGATCGCGCTGCTGCGGGCGTTCATCGACGCGCGCAAGCCGGTGCTCGGCGTGTGCCGCGGCCTGCAGGTGCTCAACGTCGCGTTCGGCGGGACGCTGTACCAGGACATCGGCACGCAGCGGCCTGGCGCGCGCACTCACCGCGACGCCGGGCTCTACGACCAGAACTTCCACACCGTCGATCTCATCGCCGGCACGCGACTCGCGGCCCTGCATCCGGGCGTGACCCGCGCGACGGTCAACAGCGTCCACCACCAGGCCGTGAAGGACCTTGCCCGGGACTTCGTCGTCGAGGCGGTGTCGTCGGACGACGGCATCGTCGAGGCCTTCCGCTGGAACGGCCCCTCGTACGTCGCGGCCGTGCAGTGGCATCCCGAGTTCCACGACTGGACACGCAGCGACCTCCTGTCCGGCGATCCGCTGCTAGCGGAGTTCCTGCAGGCCGCCCGAATCTCCCGCGACGAAAGCGCAGGAATCGGGGTCTGACCCCGATTTTCACTCCGACCATGCTGAACATCCTCAACCCCGCGAACGGCCGCGTGATCGCCGAACTGCCGACGGACACGGCCGAGTCGGTGGCCGCCAAGTACCACGCCGCGCGCGCCGCGCAGCCGAAGTGGGCGGCAACGCCGCTGGCGACACGGCTGGCCGCGATACGTCGCTTCCGCGAGGAAGTCGTGCGCGAGACCGAGCGCCTGGCGGCGATCCTCACCTCGGAGGTCGGCAAGCCGATCAAGCAGTCGCGCAACGAACTGAACGGCCTGCTCGCCCGCATCGACTTCTTCCTCGGTGCGGCCGAAGCGACCCTCGCCCCCCGGCAGGTGTTCGACGAAGGCGGCATGCGCGAGGTGATCTCGCACGAGCCGCTCGGCGTGATCGCCAACATCTCGGCGTGGAACTACCCGTACTTCGTCGGCGCCAACGTGTTCGTGCCGGCGCTGCTCGCCGGCAACGCCGTGCTGTACAAGCCGTCGGAGTTCGCGACGCTGACCGGGCTGGAGATCGGCAAACTGCTGCACCTCGCCGGCGTCCCGCAGGACGTCTTCGCGGTTGTGATCGGCGCCGGCGAGGTGGGCCGGGCCGTGCTGGCGCAGCCCGTCGACGGCGTCTTCTTCACCGGCTCGTATGCGACGGGCGCGCGGATCGCGCAGGAAGTCGGGCCGCGGATGATCAAGCTGCAGCTCGAGCTGGGCGGCAAGGACCCGACCTACGTCTGCGAAGACGTCGACGTCGCGGCCGCCGCGGCTTCGCTGGCCGACGGCGCGATGTACAACGCCGGGCAGAGCTGCTGCTCGGTCGAGCGCCTCTACGTGCACGCGAAGATCCACGACGCGTTCGTCGACGCCTTCGTCAAGGAGGTCCGGGGGTTCAGGCTGGGCGATCCGGCCAGCGAGGACACGTACATCGGACCGCTGACGCGCGCCCCGCAGCTCGACGTGCTCGAGCGGCAGGTGGCGGATGCGAAGGACAAGGGCGCGAAGCTGCTCATCGGCGGCACGCGCCTGCCCGCGCCCGGCCACTGGTTCCAGCCCACCGTGTTCAGCCACGTCGACCACTCGATGGAACTGATGCGCGAAGAGAGCTTCGGCCCGATCATCGGCATCCAGAAGGTCGGGGGCGACGACGAAGGCGTGCGGCTGATGAACGACACCGAGTACGGGCTGACGGCCGGCGTCTACACGAAGGACGAGGCACGGGCACGCGGCATCCTCGCCCGCGTGCACGCCGGCTCGGTGTACTGGAACTGCTGCGACCGGGTCAGCCCGCGGCTGCCGTGGAGCGGCGTCGGCCACTCCGGCGTCGGCCTGACTCTGTCGACCTATGGCATGGAAACCTTCACCCGGCCGAAAGCCTGGCACATGAGAACTGCGTGAAGGATGTACGCGCCGCTGCGCGGCGCACGTGCATCCTTCACGGCACGGCTGCTTCGCAGCCGCTCAGGACTGGTCAGGCGCGCGCCCTTCGGGCGGCCGGGTGGGCGCGCGCAGGACAAGAACGACAAGGGG
>CAYGXL010000057.1:0-14611 GCA_964353935.1 uncultured Burkholderiaceae bacterium
CGGCGTCAACGACCAGGAAATCGTGCCGATGGCGCGCCACTTCAAGGGCAGCGGACACATCGTGCGTTTCATCGAGTTCATGGACGTGGGCTCGTCCAACGGATGGCGGATGGACGACGTCGTGCCCTCGGCGGAAGTCGTGCACCGCATCTCAGAAGAGATGCCCTTGCGCCCGATCGGCCCGAACTACCCCGGCGAGGTCGCCGAGCGCTGGACCTACGAGGACGGCAGCGGGGAGATCGGCGTGATCTCGAGCGTCACGCAGGCCTTCTGCAGCGCCTGCACACGCGCCCGGCTGTCGACCGAGGGCAGGCTGTACCTCTGCCTGTTCGCGCAGAATGGCCACGACCTGCGCGCGCCACTGCGCGGCGACGCGACTCATCCGGCGCTCGACGACGCCGAACTGGAAACCGTGATCGGCGATATCTGGCGCGGTCGGGCCGATCGCTACTCCGAGATCCGCACGGAGGCGACGGCCCGCGCGCCGAAGATCGAGATGTCGTACATCGGCGGCTGACGCCGTCCCGGCTCCATGGCTCCGCCCAGTCGCTCACAGATCACCGGGTTGGTGCTCGCCGGCGGGCGCGGCGCCCGCATGGGTGGCGTCGACAAGGGCTGGGTCGCGAACGATGGTGAACCGCTCGTGGCGACGGTGCTGCGTCGGTTTGCCCCGCAGGTGGGCTCCGTCCTCATCTCCGCGAACCGGAACGTCGACGCCTACCGAGCACTCGCCGAAGTCGTGACCGACGCGGACGCGGGGCTCGCGCTCGAGCCGTTCCCCGGGCCGCTGGCCGGCGTGCTGGCGGGACTGCAGCGTGCCTCGAGCGACTGGGTCGCGCTCGCTCCGTGCGACGCGCCTGCCCTGCCTCTTGATCTCGTGGCGCGGCTCGCTGACGCCATCGGAGACGCCAGCGCCGCGTATCCGGTCGCCGCGGACCGGCGGCAGCCGGTGTTCGCGCTGGTGCGTCGCTCCACCGAACCGTCGCTGCGGGCCTTCCTGGGCTCCGGTGGACGTGCGATGCATCGGTGGTTCGAGACGCTGGGCGCGGTCGAGGTGCCGTTCGACGACGCGTCGGCTTTCCGTAACGTCAACGCGCCCGCCGACTCCGGCACCGCGGGCACGGAACGCTCCGCATGAACGAACTCTCGGTTGCCCAGGTCCTCGCCACGCTGCGCGCGCGCCTCACGCCGCTCGTGGAGTCCGAGACTGTCGACCTCGCCGCCGGCATCAACCGCGTGCTCGCCGCCGATGTCGTGTCCAGCGTCGACCTTCCCGCGTTCGACAACGCCGCCATGGACGGTTATGCGATCCGCGCCGAGGACGCCGGCGCGCCCGTCACGCTGCAAGTCATCGGTCACGCGCTTGCCGGCCATGCCTACGCAGGACACGTGGAGCGCGGGCAGGCGGTGCGCACCATGACCGGAGCGGCGCTGCCCGCGGGTGCCGATGCGGTCGTGATGAGCGAAGACACGGAGGCGGCGGACGGCGACGTGCGCGTCCTGCGCGCGGTGCGCCCGGGGCAGAACGTGCGACGTCGCAGCGAGCACGTGCGCGCCGGCGAGGCCGTGCTGCTCGCCGGTCGCCGGCTCCGGACGCACGACATCGGCCTGGCCGCCAGCGTCGGCGCCGACACCGTCTCGGTCTGGCGGCGACTCCGCGTGGCGATCCTGTCGACGGGCGACGAACTCGTCGACGCGCCGGCGCCGCTCGGCGGAAGCGCGGCCTACGACGGGAATCGCCCGCTGCTCGCGGCGCTCGTCACGCGCGCCGGGGCCGACCTGATCGACCTCGGCATCTCGACCGACGACGATGCCGACTTCACCGCGCGCCTCGAGCAGGCCGCGCGAGCACAGGCGGACGTCCTGATCACCACGGGCGGCGCCGCGCAGGGCGATGCCGACGTCGTGCGCAAGCACGGCGAGGCCGAGTTCCTGCCAGTGAACTTCCGGCCCGGCCGCGGCCTTCTCGTCGGCACGGTGGCGCGCTCCGGGCGCGCCATGACGCTGCTGGGGCTGCCGGGCAACGCCGTCGCCGCCTACGTGATGTACCAGCTCGTCGCGCGTCCGCTGCTCGGATGGATGGCGGGCGCCGGCGAAGAGGTGCCCCTGACGGTGCAGTTGCCGATGGCGATCGATACGCGCGGCAAACCGGGGCGCGTCGAGTGGCGGCGCGCGCGCTTCGTGCAGCGCTACGGCGGGCTCGCGCTCGAGCCGCTGAAGGACCAGGGATCGGCGATGCTGAGAACCCTCAGCGAGGCCGACGCGCTGATCGCGGTCCCGCCGCCGGGCGTGCAGGCGGGCGAACCGATCGACGCGATGCCGCTGGCAGCGCTCGACTAGAACCGCTTCATCAGCCGCAGGATCGTCTGCACGTACGGCTTGTACGGCGGCATGAACAGGTTCATGCCGTTGAAGCGCGACTGCTTGAACACCGGCGTCAGCTTGCTGAAGGTCTCGAAGCCCCACTCGCCGTGGTAGTGGCCCATGCCCGAGGGCCCGACCCCGCCGAACGGCAGCTCCTCCTGCGCGATGTGCATCAGCGTCTCGTTCACGCACATGCCGCCGGCGTGCGACTCCTTGAGCGCCCACTCGGTCCGCTGCCGGTTCTCGTCGAACCAGTACATGGCGAGCGGACTGGGCTGCGCATTCACGAAGTCGATCGCGTCCTTCACGTCGTCGTACGGCAGCAGCGGCAGCAGCGGCCCGAAGATCTCCTCGCGCATCATGGCGAGGCCCCGGCCGGGGTCGACGACGACCGCCGGCCCGAGGCGGTGCCGCTCGTCGTCCTGCATGCGGCCTTCGAACAGCGCAACGACCTCGGCGCCACGGCTGCGCGCCTCCTCGACATAGCCGACGAGGCGACCGTACTGGCGTTGGTTGATGATGCTGCAGTAGTCGGGATCGTCGAGGCCCGCCGGATACATGCGCTTCGCCTGGTGCTTCGCCGCCTCGACGAAACCGGCCAGCGCGTCGCGGTGGACGAAGACGTAGTCGGGCGCGATGCAGGTCTGTCCTGCGTTCAGCAGCTTGCCCGCAAGGACGCGCTGCGCGGCCCTCTCGAGCGGGTAGCCCGGCGCGATGACCGCCGGCGACTTGCCGCCGAGCTCGAGCGTCACCGGCGTCAGGTTTTCCGCGGCAGCGCCCATGACCTTGCGGCCGATCAGCGTGGAGCCGGTGAAGAACAGGTGATTGAACGGCAATCGCGTGAACTGGGCCGCGACGTCGGGGCCGCCGTTGACCACGGCGACTTCCTCCGGCGCGAAGGTCTTCGCGACCAGCTGCTCGAACAGCGCGGAGAACGCCGGAGTGAACTCCGACATCTTCACCAGCGCGCGGTTGCCGGCAACGAGCGCCGCGACCAGCGGTCCGATGGCCATGAACAGCGGATAGTTCCATGGGACCACGATCCCGACGACGCCCAGGGGCCGCGGCTGGATGTGCGCGCGCGCCGGGAGGAACCAGATCGAAACGCCCGCGTTGCGGGGCTGCATCCACGTGCGACCCTTCCGTAGCGCCGCCTTGATCTCGGCCAGGCTCGGGTACACCTCCGCAATCTGCGTCTCGGTGCGTGGCCGGCCGCCGAAGTCGGCGTGGATCGCATCCTCGATCGCGCCTTCGTTGTCCTCGACGAGGCGGCGAAGCCGCGCCAGGCGATCGCGCCGCACGTCCCAGTCCGGAAATGGCGCGGCATCGAACGAGGTGCGCTGGACCTCGAACGCGTGGAAAAGATCGGTGGGGACGTCGGCAGCGTTCATCGTTGCTCCGGGCTGACGCTCATCACGAGCATGGCCCCAAGCTTACTGTCGGCCGATGGAGCCTGTGCTCCAATTGCGGCGGACCGTGAGGCAAAGGGCGGATACCGGAGTCATGTACGCACTGCAGAGCCTGTTCGGCGGGTTCGTCCTGCTGGCGTTGTGCTGGGCGCTGTCCGAGGATCGCCGGCGCATTCCATGGCGGATGGTCGCCAGCGGGATCGCGCTCGCCGTCCTGCTTGCCCTGGCGCTGCTGAAGCTCCCGCCCCTGGCCGCCGCGCTCGCGAGCCTGAACGGCGTGATGACGGCCCTGGAGAACGCCCTCGCAGCCGGCACCGGCTTCGTCTTCGGCCACCTCGGCGGCGGACCCGCTCCATATGAAGTCACGAACCCGGCGGCCAGCTTCGTGCTCGCGTTCCGCGCGCTGCCGCTGGTGCTGCTCATCGCCGCGCTGTCGGCCGTGCTGTTCCACTGGGGCGTGATGCCGCTGATCGTGCGCGCGTTCGCGTGGGCACTGCAGCGGACGATGGGCCTCGGGGGGGCGGTCGGCGTCTCGGCCGCCGCCAACGTGTTCGTCGGCATGGTCGAGGCGCCGCTCGTCATTGCGCCCTACCTCGCGCGCCTGTCCCGCGGCGAACTGTTCATCGTGATGAACTGCGGCATGGCGACGATCGCGGGCACGGTGCTCGTGCTCTATGCCAGCTTCCTCGGCCCGGTCGTGCCGAACGCGCTCGGCCACCTCCTCGTCGCCTCGATCGTCGCAACCCCGGTGGCCATCGTGGTCGCCGCCCTGCTGGTGCCTCCGCACTTGACCGACGCCTCGGCGGTCGCGTTCGAGCGCCAGGACGCCAACACCATGGCGGCGATCACGCGCGGCACGCTCGAGGGGCTGCAGCTGCTGCTGAACATCGTCGCGATGCTGGTCGTGTTCATGGCGCTCGTCGCCCTCGTGAACGGCGTCCTCGGCGCGCTCCCCGCGTTGAACGGAGCGCCGCTGACGCTCGAGCGTCTGTTCGGGTGGCTCTTCGCGCCGCTCGCATGGCTCATCGGCGTTCCGGCAAGCGAGGCCCTGACCGCGGGCAAGCTGCTCGGCCAGAAGACGGTGCTCAATGAATTCATCGCCTACATCGCCATGGCGAAGATGGGACCGGAGCAGTTGTCGCCGCGCACGGCGCTGCTGATGACCTACGCGCTCGCCGGCTTCGCCAACTTCGGCAGCCTCGGAATCATGCTCGGCGGCCTCGACGCCCTGCTGCCGAAGGAGCGGCGCGCGGAACTCGCGGCGCTCGGCCTGAAATCCATCTTCGCCGGGCTGCTGTCGACGTGCATCACCGCAGCCCTGATCGGCGTGCTCGCCTGACGCTCGCCGTGCCGCCGGGACTGCGGGTGCCCGTCGGCAGCCCGCTGCGGCGGCACGTGCTCTGCCGGCTCAGCCGCCCTTCCCAGGACGCTTGGCGCCGCCCGCTCCTGCCTTGGATTTCGGCGCCGGTGCGTCCTTCACGTGGTCACCGATCACGCTCTTCAGCGGGCACACGGTGAACGCCGGACACTTCTTGCAGCTTGCCACGATGGCGATCGGACATAGGGTCATGCGTGCCTCCTGGAAAGCGGATGAGGATACGCTGGAACCACCGGAGGCGAACCCGACCCCGTGACACCGGAAATCCTTTGATCGAAGCCGGAGTGAAGGGCGTACCCTGCGGCATCAACCAAGGAAGCGGCATGAGTGCACTGATCGTCGACAAGGGCTGGCTGAGTGGAACCTCGGGCTCGTTCATACAACTGAATTCGATCACCGGGCTGCGCGTCGCGCCGTCGGGATCCGCGAGCGCCGGGTTCGACGTCGACGCGCTGGTGCAGGGAAACTGGGTAACAGTCGCCAATTTCCCCGACGAGAAGACGGCGACAGAGCGCGCTTCGGCCGTCCTCAGGGAGTTGAAGAACCTGTTCAGGTACGGCAGCTAGGGCACTGTGTCGCCCAGATGAAAGCCGCGGCGGTTGCCGCGGCTTTCTCGTGCCGTGGAAGGCGCCTCGCGCACCGGCCGCCCGGAACCGAGAAGTCGCCTTACGCGATCTCCTCGTACAGGGGCAGCGTCAGGAACTCGGCGAACGCCTCCTGGGTGCTCATCTTCTCGAAGATCTGCGCGGCGCGGTCGTAGGTCGGCGAGTCCGGCCCCACGTCGGCCTTCACCTTCGCCAGTTCCTCCCGGATCAGCGCGCGCACCAGGTCGGCGGTGACCTTGCGGCCATCGTCGAGCACGCCCTTCGGCGAACGGATCCACTGCCACACCTGCGAGCGGCTGATCTCGGCCGTGGCCGCATCCTCCATCAGGTTGTGGATCGGCACGCAGCCGTTGCCCGCCAGCCAGGACCCGAGGTAGTGGATGCCGACGTTGACGTTCATCCGCAGGCCGGCTTCGGTGATCGGCGTCTCGGGCTGGAACTTCAGCAGGTCAGCGCCGCTGACGTTGACGTCGTCGCGCTGCTTGTCGATCTGGTTGCGGCGCTCGCCGAGCACCTTGACGAACTCCTCCATTGCGATTGGCACCAGGCCCGGGTGCGCGACCCAGCCGCCGTCGTAGCCGTCGGTGGCATCGCGCGCCTTGTCGGAACGCACGCCGCCGAGCGCCTGCTCGTTCTTGACCGGATCGTTCTTGATCGGGATGAGTGCGCTCATGCCCCCGATCGCCGGCGCGTTGCGCTTGTGGCAGGTCTTCAGCAGCAGAAGCGCATACGCGCGCATGAAGGGCGCCGTCATCGTGACCTTCGCGCGATCGGCAAGGCAGAAGTTCCTGTCGACCTTGAACTTCTTGATGCACGAGAAGATGTAGTCCCAGCGGCCGGCGTTCAGCCCGGCGGAGTGCTCGCGCAACTCGTACAGGATCTCGTCCATCTCGAACGCGGCGAGGATGGTCTCGATCAGCACGGTGGCCTTGACCGAGCCCTGCGGGATGCCGAGTTCCTTCTGCGTCATCACGAAGACGTCGTTCCAGAGGCGCGCCTCGAGGTGCGACTCCATCTTCGGCAGGTAGAAGTACGGGCCGCTGCCGCGCGCGATCAGTTCCTTCGCGTTGTGGAACATGTAGAGCGCGAAGTCGAAGATGCCGCCGGAGACGCGCTTGCCGTCGACCAGCACGTGCTTCTCGTCGAGGTGCCAGCCGCGCGGACGCACGACCAGTGTGGCGACCTTGTCGTTCAGCCGGTAAGTCTTGCCGCCCTGCTCCAGCACGATCGTGCGGCGGATCGCGTCGATCAGGTTGACCTGGCCGGTGACCTGGTTGTCCCAGTTCGGCGCGTTGCTGTCCTCGAAGTCCGTCATGTACGCGTCGGCCCCGGAGTTCAGCGCATTGATGATCATCTTGCGCTCCACCGGCCCGGTGATCTCGACGCGACGGCACTGCAGGTCGGCCGGGATCGGCGCGATCGCCCAGTTGCCATCACGGACGGTCTTCGTCTGCGGCAGGAAGTCCGGGCGTTCGCCGGCATCGAGCCGCTTCGTCCGCTCGACCCGCGCGGCCAGCAGTTCCTGGCGGCGCGCCTCGAACGCGCGGTGGAGCCTGGCGACCAGGCCCAGCGCATCCGCCGTCAGGATGCGTTCGTACTCGGGCTTCATCGGCGCCGTGATCCGGACGCCTTGCGGAAGGTTCATGTTCACTGCTCCGTGGTGTGTCATGCGTAGTCCTTGAGGAGGAAGTCGGTCACCGTCGTCAGGTCGGTGCCGATTCGATTCGGCTGCACGCCGAGCCGCTCGAGCGGAAGGCCCGAGCGATTGATCCAGCAGGTCGTGTAGCCGTACCAGGCCGAGCCGCAGGCGTCCCAGCCGTTGCTCGACACGAAGAGGATTTCGCGCGCCGGCCGCTTCAGCACGCGCGGCCCGAGCGCGTACACGGTCGCATCGGTCTTGAACGCGCGCACCTGGTCGGCCGACAACACGAAGTCGAGGTGACGATGCAGCCCGGCGCTGACGAGCGCCGCTTCCAGCATCTCCGGGTCGCCGTTGGAGAGCACGCCGAGTTCGACGCCACCCTCGAGCAAGGCTTCGAAGGCGGGAATCACATCGGGGAACGGCGTGAGCCGCTTGTATTCGTCCATGAGCTCCCTGACCTGCGTCGCCGACGAAGACAGGCCCAGCAGGTCGAGCGCGAATTCGAGCGCCTCGCGCGTCACCTGCGAGAACGGCACATAGCGGCCGGACATCGTGCGCAGCCTGGAGTACTCGATCTGCTTGTCGCGCCACGCGACGGCAAGCCGCGTGCCGTGGCCCGGGAACAGTTCTTCCGCGCGGCGCGTGACGGAGTACACGTCGAGCAACGTCCCGAACACATCGAACAGTGCCGCGCGTATCCGCATGCCGACTCGTTTCCCTGAAGTCAACGAGTATATTTGAGCGAGCAGCATGGAATCAGCAGTCAACAGCACAGCATCTTTTACCCGGCCGCACGAATCCGCCTCGCCTACGACGATGGACCCGTTCAAGGAAATCACCACGTTCGTGAACGTCGCGCAGCGTGGCAGCCTGAGCGCGGCGGCCCGGCACGAGGGCCTGGCGCCGGCGATGATCGGCCGCCGGCTCGATTCGCTCGAGACCCGGCTGGGCGTCAAGCTGATCCAGCGCACCACGCGCCGCCTGACACTGACGCCGGAAGGCATCGCGTTCCTGGAGGACTGCCAGCGGATCCTGCGCGAACTCGAGGATGCCGAGAGCGCCGTCTCGGCGCGCGGCAAGCAGGCGACGGGACACCTGCGCATCACCGCGCCGGCGGGCTTCGGTCGCGCGCACATCGCCCCGCTCGTGCCGCGCTTCGTCACCGAGCATCCCAAGCTCGCGGTCTCGCTCGAACTGTCCGACCGCATCGCCGACCTCGTCGCGGAAGGATTCGACTGCGCGATCCGGTTCGGCGAGCAGGCCGACAGCCAGCTGGTGCGCGTGAAAATCGGCGAGAGCCGGCGCGTCGTCGTCGCGCAGTCCGGGTACCTGAAGCGGCATGGCACGCCGATGCGGCCCGCCGACCTCGCGCAGCATCGCTGCCTGACCTTTGGCGAAGGCACGGCCCCGCAGCGCGGCTGGAGCTTCATCGTCAACGGCACGCCCGTCGTCGAGCGCGTGGCCGGGCCGCTCGCGTGCAACGACGGCGCGGTGCTGCACGACTGGACGCTCGCCGGCATGGGGCTCGCGTGGCGCTCGCTGTGGGAGGTCGGCGACGACCTCGCCTCGGGCCGCCTCGTGACCGTGCTCGACGGCCACGAAGCACCGCCGACCAGCGTCTACTGCCTCTTCCCCGCGCGCAAGCACCTTCCGCTGCGCGTGCGGCTGTTCGTCGACTTCCTCCGTGCGGAGTTCGCGCAGGAGAAGATGGCGCGCATCCTGAACGGCCCGGTGCCCGAACCGCCGAAGGTTCCGAAGCGGATCAGCCGCTCACGAGGGTGAACACGGTCAGAGCTGCGCGGCCAGGCGTGTGCCCTGGTCGATGGCCCGCTTGGCGTCGAGTTCCCCGGCCTCGTCCGCACCGCCGATGAGGTGCACGGCCACGCCGGCCGCCGCCAGTGGCGCCTGCAACTCGCGCAACGGCTCCTGCCCGGCGCACAGCACGATCGTGTCGCACTCGATCAGTTGCCCGTCCCGGCGCTGTTCCCCGTAGCTGACGACGATCCCCTCGGGCGTGATCCGCTCGTAATTGACGCCGCCGATCATCTCGACGTTCTTCATCAGCAGCGCGGCGCGGTGGATCCAGCCCGTGGTCTTGCCGAGTCCCTTGCCGAGCTTGCCCGCCTTGCGCTGGAGCAGGGTCACCTTGCGCGCCGGCGGCGCCGGCCGCGCGCGGACGACGCCGCCGCGCACCTCGGCCGGATCGGCCACGCCCCACTCTTCAAGCCACTCCCTGAGGTTCAACGTCGGTGAATGGCCGGGCCGCGTGACGAGGAACTCCGCGACGTCGAAGCCGATGCCACCGGCCCCCACGATGGCCACGCGCTCGCCGACCGGCCGGCCGCGCAGCAGAACGTCGATGTAACTCAGCACGTGCGGGCTGTCCTGCCCCGGGATCTTCGGATCGCGCGCGGTGACGCCGGTCGCCAGGATCACGGCGTCGAACTGCCGCGCGACGAGGTCGTCGGCGCCGACCCGCGTGTCCAGGTGCAGGTGGACGCCGGTCGCTTCGATCCGGCGCGCGAAGTAGCGCAGCGTCTCGCTGAACTCCTCCTTGCCCGGGATGCGCTTCGCCATGTTGAACTGCCCGCCGACCTGCGCGGCGGCCTCGTACAGGTGCACCTCGTGGCCCCGCCCGGCCAGCGTCGTGGCTGCCGCGAGTCCGGCGGGACCGGCACCGACGACCGCGTAGCGCTTGCGCTGCACCGTCGGCCGGATCAGCAGCACGGTCTCGCGGCACGCGCGCGGATTGACGAGACAGGTCGCCAGTTCGTTCTTGAACGCGTGGTCGAGGCACGCCTGGTTGCAGGCAATGCACGTGTTGATGTCCTGCGAGCGGCCCGCCTTCGCCTTGGCGACGAAGTCGGGATCGGCCAGCAAGGGACGCGCGAGGCTGACCATGTCGGCGCAACCGTCGGCCAGCACCTGCTCGCCGACCTCCGGCGTGTTGATGCGATTGCTGGTGACGAGCGGAGTCGTGACCCCGGCGGCACGAAGCTCCTCGCGCATCTTCTTCGTTACCCACGCGAAGGCCCCGCGCGGCACGCTGGTGGCGATGGTCGGGATCCGCGCCTCGTGCCAGCCGATGCCGGTGTTGATGATGGTTGCGCCAGCCGCGGAGATCGCCTTCGCGAGCGTGACCGCCTCGGGCCAGCTGCTGCCGTCCGGGATCAGGTCCAGCATCGACAGCCGGTAGATGATGATGAAGTCGCGCCCGACCGCCTCGCGGACCCGCGCCACGATCTCCACCGGCAGCCGCATGCGGTTCTCGTACGCGCCGCCCCACTCGTCCGCCCGCTGGTTGGTGTGCGTGACGAGGAACTGGTTGATGAAGTAGCCCTCGCTGCCCATCACCTCGACCCCGTCGTAGCCGGACTCGCGCGCCAGCGTTGCGCAGCGGACGAACGCGCGGATCTGCCGCTCGATGCCGCGCGGCGACAGTTCGCGCGGCGCGAAGGGACTGATCGGGCTCTTGATGCGCGACGGCGCCACGCAGAACGGGTGGTAGCCGTAGCGACCGGTGTGCAGGATCTGCAGGGCGATTTTCCCGCCTTCCGCGTGCACGGCATCGGTGACGACGCGGTGCCGGCGCGCTCCCGTCGAGGTCGCCAGCGTGCCGGCGAACGGCTTGGTCCAGCCCGCGATGTTCGGCGCGAACCCCCCGGTCACCATCAGGCCGACGCCGCCGCGTGCGCGTTCGGCGAAGTACGCGGCCATCGCGGGGAAGTGCTTGCGGCCGTCCTCCAGTCCGGTGTGCATGCTGCCCATCAGCACGCGGTTGGGCAGCGTGGTGAAGCCGAGGTCCAGCGGGGCCAGCAGGTGCGGGAAAGGCGTGCTCATGGCGTCCGTCGTTGTCGTTGTGCTGCCAATATAAAAAAACCGCGGGGCGAGCCCGCGGTTTTTCGTGGAGGAAGGCCTCTGGATCAGGCCGCCTTCTTCTCGGCCTTCTTGTCGAAGAATTGCTCGTCCTCGGTCGATCCGCGCAGGGCGGCGGTCGAGGCTTCCTTTTCGATCGTCGTCGTGACGGCGTCGAAATAGCCGGTGCCGACCTCGCGCTGGTGCTTCACTGCCGTGAAGCCCTTCTCGGCGGCGGCGAACTCCTTCTCCTGCATCTCGACGAACGCGCTCATCTGGTTGCGGGCATAGCCGTAGGCCAGTTCGAACATCGAGTAATTCAGCGAGTGGAAGCCGGCCAGCGTGATGAACTGGAACTTGTAGCCCATCGCGCCGAGTTCCTTCTGGAACTTCGCGATCGTCGCGTCGTCGAGGTTCTTCTTCCAGTTGAACGACGGCGAGCAGTTGTACGCGAGCATCTTGCCCGGGAACTGCTTGTGGATCGCCTCGGCGAACGCTTTCGCGTACGCGAGGTCGGGCTTGCCCGTCTCGCACCACACCAGGTCCGCATACGGCGCGTAGGCAAGGCCGCGCGACACGGCCTGCCCCAGGCCAGGCCTGGTCTTGAAGAAGCCCTCGACCGTGCGCTCACCCGTCAGGAAGGCCTTGTCGTTCTCGTCGACGTCGGAGGTCACGAGGTCGGCCGCTTCGGCATCGGTGCGCGCGACGAGCAGCGTCGGCACGCCCATCACGTCGGCCGCGAGGCGCGCGGCGACGAGTTTGGCAACCGCTTCGCGCGTCGGCACCAGGACCTTGCCGCCCATGTGCCCGCACTTCTTCACGGAAGCGAGCTGGTCCTCGAAGTGCACGCCGGCCGCGCCGGCCTCGATCATCGACTTCATCAGCTCGAAGGCATTCAGCACGCCCCCGAAACCCGCCTCGGCGTCCGCGACGATCGGGGCGAAGTAGTCGACGTAGCCGGCGTCGTTCGGGTTCTTGCCTTCCATCCACTGGATCTGGTCGGCGCGGGTGAACGTGTTGTTGATGCGGCGGACGACGGCCGGCACCGAGTTGACGGGATACAGCGACTGGTCCGGATACATCTCGCCGGCCAGGTTCGCGTCACCGGCGACTTGCCAGCCGGACAGGTAGACGGCATTGAGGCCGGCCTTGACCTGCTGCATCGCCTGGTTGCCGGTCAGCGCGCCGAGCGCATTGACGAACGGCTCATCGTTGATCAGCCGCCACAGCTTCTCGGCACCGCGCTTCGCGAGCGTGTGCTCGACCTGGACGGAGCCGCGCAGACGGACGACGTCTTCGGCGGTGAAGCCGCGCTTGATGCCCTTCCAACGCGGGTTCTCATTCCACTCCTTCTGAAGGCGCTGAGCCTCGAGTTCACGTGCCGTCATGCAATCCTCCAAGTTTGAAAAATCGGTTCCACGAGCCGTTCCGTGCAGTCACATTGTCGTCCACGGATGACTTTCATCGTACGAGGGCTTGCGCGTCGCAGCAAGTCAAATAACTTTTATAAGACTATATTTTTTCTATTTATTTTTCATAGTGTTAGCGTTTTGATTTCACGATACAAAGCCGCTTTCGCTAACGCGAAAGCATGTCTGCTGCTCCGCAAGACGCGACATTTCTCGATACGAAACGGCATTGGAGGTTCTGAAAAGCCGCGCCCGGCGCTCGACGGCCGGTCGCAACGGACGCAGCAGAACCCTAGGACCTGCGATGCAGGAAGCCGGGAATCACCAGCCCACCGAGCAGGCGGCCTTTCGACGGTGCGGGTTTGTCCTTCGGCGCGAAGTGCCTCGGCTCGCTTCGCTCGGCGGCGACCACGGGCGCGAGCGGCTTCACGTGAGACGGCGAAGGCTCGGGCCTCGGCTGATCGACGACAGGCGAGTCGGCGCTCTTGCCCGCAACCGCGCTTCCCGGCAATGCTTCGCTCGCGTTCGCCGCGGGGCGGACCAGGGGGCGCAGCCATTGCAGCAGCGGCTTCCAGTGGGCGAGGTCTGCTTCCATTTCCTCGAGCGGAAGGTCGAACAGGGTCAGCCCCTTGTCGATGCAGCTGACATAGGCGGAGGACTGCGGCAACACGGCGAGGATCTGCAGCCTTTGCTCGTCGGACCAGCCGAGCAACGCCTCGGCCGATTCGCTGTGCGCCTCGACGCGCATGCCGATCGCACCGATGCGGCACCGTCCGGAGGCCACCCGGGGCAGCGTGCGCAACTCGGCCAGGCACGCTGCCGCCGACTCCCGGTCGAAGATCGACGCGCCGATCGGCACCACGAGCGCGTCTGCATACATGACCACACGCGCGAGGTCGAGGCCGGTGAGCCCGCCCGGAGTGTCGATGACGACGTGATCGATGCCCACCGGCGGACGAACGAACGAGCGCGGATCGACGTTCCATGCCGTGATGCGCATCGACTCGCCGACCAGCTGCGCCTTGCGCTGGCGCAACCAGGCTCGCGTCGATTGCTGGCGATCGATGTCGGCGATGGCGACGGCGGCGCCCCTGAGCGCGCAGTAAGCGGCGATGTGGGTGGCGAGCGTGCTCTTGCCGCTGCCGCCCTTCCGATTGACTACCGCGATGACCGACATGCCAGAGGCTCCGGATTCCGCGCGCTGTGGAGTGTGAAGCAGGAGATGCTACACGCTGCAGCGTCGAGGTTGCAGCCCCCGCGTACAGGCGATAGGCGCGATCGTCGCCTTCGCCGCGCTCGGCCTGACGGTCTCCTGAGGTCGCCGGGGCCTGTTGACGCCTGGCTCGCGCGTGTGCGATCCAGGCGCGGCCCTAGATGGCCAGCGCCGTCGAGCTGACCAGCACGCCGTCGGCGTCGGCGTAGATCCACTCGCCCGGCCGCACCGTCACGCCGAGGAACGCCACCGCGACATCGCGTTGACCCTCGCCCCGCTTCACCGGGCGGCGCGGGTGCAGCGCGAGCGCGCGCACGCCGATGTCGGTCGCGTCGATCTCGCCCGCGTCGCGCACACAGCCGTTGATGATCACTCCGCCCCAGCCGTTCCTCGCTGCGGTGGCCGCGAGGTTGCCGCCGAACACTGCGCAGCGCCGGCTTCCGCCGGCGTCGACAACGAGCACGCGGCCTTCGCCCGGCGTCTTCACGGTATCGGCTATCAGCAAGTTGTCCTCGAACACCTTGAGCGTGGTCGCGGGACCCGCAAAGGCCACCCGCCCGCCCAGCGCGATGAGCCCGGGGTCGAAGACGCGCAGCGAGCCGTCGCCGAGCGCGCCTTCGTTCGCATCGCAGAGATCCGTCGTCGGCATCGGCTTGCTCACTGGACTACCCTCCTCGCTGCGCGCTCGGGGATGAGCGCTTCGGAGCGGCCGTGCGCGCTCATGGGACGACCCTCG
>CAYGXL010000058.1:0-14559 GCA_964353935.1 uncultured Burkholderiaceae bacterium
AGTACGTGAAGCTGAACAAGAAGATCCCGGCGGAGATCCTGACCTCGATCGCCGGCATCGACGAGGCGGGGCGCCTGGCGGACACGATCGCCGCGCACCTGCCGCTGAAGCTCGAGCAGAAGCAGAAGATCCTCGAGATGCCGGGCCTGAACGAGCGCCTGGAGCACCTGCTGGCCCAGCTCGAGACCGAGATCGACATCCTGCAGGTCGAGAAGCGCATCCGCGGCCGCGTGAAGCGGCAGATGGAGAAGAGCCAGCGCGAGTACTACCTGAACGAACAGGTCAAGGCGATCCAGAAGGAACTCGGCGAAGGCGAGGAGGGCGCCGATCTCGAGGAGCTCGAGAAGAAGATCAAGGCCGCCCGCATGCCGAAGGCCGCCCGCGACAAGGCGCAGTCGGAGCTGAAGAAACTCAAGCTGATGTCGCCGATGTCGGCGGAGGCCACTGTCGTCCGCAACTACCTCGACACGCTGATCGGGCTGCCGTGGAAGAAGCGCAGCAGGATCAACAACGACCTCACCAACGCCGAGAAGGTGCTGAACGACGATCACTACGGGCTCGAGAAGGTCAAGGACCGCATCCTCGAGTACCTCGCCGTGCAGCAGCGCGTCGAAAAGGTCAAGGCGCCGATCCTGTGCCTGGTCGGCCCCCCGGGCGTCGGCAAGACCTCGCTCGGCCAGTCGGTCGCGCGCGCGACCAACCGCAAGTTCATCCGCATGGCGCTCGGAGGCGTGCGTGACGAGGCCGAAATCCGCGGGCACCGGCGCACGTACATCGGATCGATGCCAGGCAAGATCCTGCAGAACCTCGGCAAGGTCGGCGTTCGCAACCCGTTGTTCCTGCTCGACGAGGTCGACAAGATGGGCATGGACTTCCGCGGCGACCCGGCGTCTGCGCTGCTGGAAGTGCTCGACCCCGAGCAGAACCACACGTTCCAGGACCACTACGTCGAGGTCGACTTCGACCTTTCGGACGTGATGTTCGTCGCCACGAGCAACACCATGAACATTCCGCCGGCGCTGCTCGACCGGATGGAAGTCATCCGCCTGTCCGGCTACACGGAGGAAGAGAAAGTCCACATCGGGCTGCAGCACCTGCTGCCGAAGCAGATGAAGACCAACGGCCTCAAGGACGGCGAACTGAACATCACGGAGAGCGCGATCCGCGACATCATCCGTTACTACACGCGCGAGGCGGGTGTCCGCTCGCTGGAGCGCGAGATCAGCAAGGTCTGCCGCAAGGTGGTCAAGCAGCTGCTGCTGAAGAGCCAGGACAAGAAGATCCAGGTCTCCGCGAAGAACCTGGACAAGTTCCTCGGCGTGCGTCGATTCACGTTCGGCGTCGCAGAGAAGCAGAACCAGGTCGGCCAGGTCACCGGGCTGGCGTGGACCGAGGTGGGCGGCGACCTGCTGACGATCGAGGTGGCGACCATGCCCGGCAAGGGCAACGTGCAGCGCACGGGCTCGCTCGGCGACGTGATGAAGGAGTCGGTCGAGGCGGCGCGCTCGGTGGTGCGTGCGCGGGCCCGTCGGATGGGCATCCGTGACGAGGTGTTCGAGAAGTCCGACCTGCACGTGCACTTCCCGGAAGGCGCGACGCCGAAGGACGGTCCGTCGGCGGGCATCGCAATCACGACCGCCCTCGTGTCGGCTCTGTCCGGTATCCCGGTGCGGGCCGACGTCGCGATGACCGGCGAGATCACGCTGCGCGGCGAGGTGCTGGCGATCGGCGGGCTCAAGGAGAAGCTGCTGGCAGCCCACCGCGGCGGCATCAAGACGGTGATGATCCCGGAGGAAAACGTCAAGGATCTCGCGGAGATCCCGGACAACGTGAAGAATCGTCTCGAAATCATTCCCGTCAAGTGGATCGACAAGGTGCTCGAGATCGCGCTCGAGCGCCACCCGGTGCCGCTGACAGACGAGGATGCCGCGGCGGCTCCGGTCAAGGCGGGCGATGCGCCCGCCACGAGCGAAGTCGTCAAGCACTGAACCGGCCAGGAGTTGAAGCGGCGCGCGTCGACCGATGCGCGCCGTTTTCTTCTTCCTCGTCAAGGAACACTGTCCTCTCCAAATTTCGCTTCGCTTTCCCTTGACACTCCCAGGTCAGCGCGGTGAAATTGCCGTTCGAATTCGTCCGCTCGCACGCTTGCCCTCCGACGTCCTTCAATTAGAACAACCGGAACCGCGCAGCTGCGTGATCAGTCTCGACAGAGGGGGTGTAAGTGAACAAGACCGAATTGATCGACCACATTGCGAAGCAGGCCGATATCTCCAAGGCCGCGGCTGGTCGAGCCCTTGAAGCGATCGTTGCAGGCATCCGCACGAGCTTGAAGAAGGGCAACTCGGTGACGTTGGTCGGCTTCGGCACGTTCATGGTGGGCAAGCGCGCCGCGCGCACCGGCCGCAATCCGCGCACGAACCAACCGATCAAGATCAAGGCGGCGCGCGTTCCGAAGTTCCGTCCTGGCAAGGCACTGAAAGATTCGCTAAACTAGCGGTCTTTGGTAGCCAACTGCTGTTGGTCGTCAGCCTCGCGCCGACGGCCGGCCCGGGGTGCTTAGCTCAGTTGGTAGAGCGGCGCCCTTACAAGGCGTAGGTCGGGAGTTCGAGCCTCTCAGCACCCACCATCTCCACGCAGCAGTGGCCTCGAAGCAGACGCGGAGTGGTAGTTCAGTTGGTTAGAATACCGGCCTGTCACGCCGGGGGTCGCGGGTTCGAGTCCCGTCCACTCCGCCACAGATCACCAAAAGGCGAACGTTGTTCGCCTTTTTTGTTGCTGCAGCGCTTGATGCAGCACTGAACGCTCGACAGGGGCCCGCGCCATGTTCGAATCGGTCCGTACGCATCGTCGCTGGATGATGCTTTTCATGCTGGTCCTGATCTTCCCGTCCTTCGTGTTCTTCGGGATCCAGGGCTACAACAGCTTCATCGGCGGCGAAAGCGCGCTCGCGAAGGTCGACGGGTCGCCCATCACGCAGCAGGAGTTCGACCAGGCGCAGCGGGACCGCATCGAGCGACTGCGCCAGCAGTTCGGGCAGGACTTCGACCCGAAGCTGCTCGAGACCCGGGAAGCGCGGGCTTCGATCCTCGACGGCATCGTGATGAACCGCGCCCTGGCCAACGAGGCCAACAAGGTGAACATAGTCGTCACCACGGATCGGCTGCGCGAAGTGCTCGCGACCGTGCCTGCGTTCCAGGAAGACGGCAAGTTCAGCTACGACAAGTACAAGGCTTACGTCGCGTCACAAGGACTGACGGAGCCGCTGTTCGAGCAGCGCGTGCGCGAAGATCTTCGCAAGCAGGCGCTGCTGCAGGCTGTCGTCGAGTCGGCCATCGTTCCGAAGACGGTGGCGGACCGCCTCGACACCATGCTGCGCGAACAGCGCGAGGTGCGTGAGCTGCGCTTCACGGCCGAACAGTTCCTGCCCAAGGTGAAGGTGACCGACGAGCAGGTGGCCGCGTTCTACGAGCAGAACCGGACGCTTTTCGAGACACCCGAGTCGGCCAGGGTCGAGTTCCTGGTCCTCTCGCCCGAAACGCTCTCCGGCACCGGCGCAGTGCCCGAGGCCGAGGCCCGGGCCTACTACGAGCAAAACAAGGCGCGCTACGGTGCCGAGGAGCAGCGCCGGGCCAGCCACATCCTGATCACGCCCGACGGCGGCGACAAGGCGGCCGCGAAGAAGAAGGCCGAGCAACTGCTGGCGCAGGTGAAGTCGAAGCCGGGAGACTTCGAGAAGCTGGCCCGCGAGAACTCCAGGGACCCCGGCTCGGCCGCGCAGGGCGGCGACCTCGGATTCTTCGCCAAGGGGATGATGGTGAAGCCCTTCGAGGAGGCCGTCTTCAGGATGAAGCCGGGCGAGATCAGCGACGTCGTCGAAAGCGACTTCGGCTTTCACATCATCAAGGTCACCGAGGTCAAGGCGGCCCAAGTGAAGCCCTTCGAGCAGGTCAAGGGCGACATCGAGCGCGACCTCAGGACGCAGCAGGCGCAAAAGGAGTTCGCGAAGGCGGCCGATCAGTTCACCAACCTGGTCTACGAACAGGCCGACTCCCTGCAGCCGGCGGCCGACGCCCTGAAGCTGAAGATCCAGCAGGTGGACGCGCTTACGCGGCGTGGCCTCGCGCCCCACATCAGCCAGCGCGTCGTCGACGCGCTCTTCGCGGAAGAGTCGCTGAAGTCGAAGCGCAACACGCAGGCGATCGAGGTGGCAACCAACACGCTGGTGTCGGCGCGCATCGTCGAGCACAAGCCCGCGGCGGTCCGACCGCTTGACGAGGTGAAGCCGCAGGTACGACAACTCGTCGAGCGGCGCGAAGCGGTTCGGCTAGCGAAGGAAGCGGGCGAGGCCCGTCTGGCCGAGCTGAGGAAGCAGCCAAGCGACTCGGGCTTCGCGCCCGCGCGAACCGTCTCACGGGGCAATCCGCAGGGGCTGCCGCCGAGCGCGCTGAACGCCATCATGCGTGCCCCGGCCGACAAGCTGCCGGCCTTCGTCGGAAGCGAAGTCGAGAACGCCGGCTATTTGATCGCTCAGATCGTGTCGACGAAGGTCGGTGAAGCGGGGACCGCCGAGCAGCGCGAGGCCCGCAACCGTGTCCTGGCCCAGCAGGCCGCCGCCGCTGACGAGGTCGCTTACGCGGAAGGACTGAAGGCTCGGCACAACGTCAAGATCCTGAACGCCGACTTCCAGAAGCCGACGGGCAAGCCGGTGACGGACGAGAAGGGCGCGCCGAAGGGCGAGGCGAAGAAGTAGGGCTCAGCCGGCGAGCGCCCGCGCGGCCTCGCGGAAGCAGGCGGGGTCGTCGCTGTCGAGGACGAGCGGCTGCGCCTGCGGCGACCGCGTGAAGTTGCGACCGATCGACCTCAGGTAGGCCGGGTCGTAGTGATCGAGCAGCAAGCGCTCCACGAAGGTGTCCCACCGACCCTCTTCCACCAGGCGCTTCCAGACGCCGACTCTTTCGTGTCCGTGCAGCGGGACGAGGCAATCGAGCTTCTCATGGAGGCTCGCGGCGTCCGACTCGAAGTGGACGTACTCGTCGCGCAGCAGCCGCACCCGCGCCTCGAGCGGCAGTTCAAGTCGAATGCATTCGGAAGCGCGCATCGACAGCAGCAACTGGTCCGGGACCCGAAGCTCTCCGACCTTGCGGCTCTCCGATTCGATGAAGACCTGGCGGGAGGAGTCGAAGCCGCGCAGCGCGTGCCACAGGCGCGTCTCGAACTGCTTCTGCGACGGCTGCGGCAGCGTCGGCAGGCTGCCGAGCAGCGAGCCGCGGTGATGGGCGAGGGCTTCGAGGTCGAGCACCTGCGCGCCCGCGTCGGCGAGGTTCTGCAGCAGGCGGCTCTTCCCGCTGCCCGTCGTGCCGCACACGACGCGGAACGTGAAGCGCGCGGGCAGGCGATCGAGGTCGGCGAGCACTGCCCGCCGGAACGCGCGGTAACCACCCTCGAGCTGCCGTGCGTGCCAGCCCACGCGTCCGAGGATGTGGGTCATCGCGCCGCTGCGGTTGCCGCCGCGCCAGCAGTAGACCAGCGGCTTCCACGACCGCGGCTTGTCGGCGAACGACTGCTCCAGGTGTTTCGCGATGTTGCGCGACACGAGGGCGGCGCCGCGCCGCCTGGCGTCGAACGACGACTGCTGGCGGTCCATCGTTCCGACTTCGGCGCGCTCGGCGTCGGTCAGCACCGGGCAGTTGATCGCTCCCGGGACGTGATCCTCGGCGTACTCGGCCTCGCTGCGGACGTCGATGATCGTGTCGAAGCGGGCGAGGTCGGCGAGCGCCTCTTCCGCGCTGACTGCAGTGCGGTCCTCGCTCATCGCTTCGGCCGCTCGCCGAGCAGCGGGCGAAGGACCGGCCAGACGTTTTCGAGGATGCGTGGCTGCGCTTCGACGCTCGGATGGATGCGGTCCGCCTGGAACAGGTCGAGCGACTCCGCGAAGCCGTCGAGCAGGAAGGGAACGAGCGGCACCTTGAGCTCGCGCGCCAGCGTGGAAAAGGTGTCGGCGAACCGCTCGGCGTACTCGCGGCCGTAGTTCGGTGGAACCCGCAGGCCCACCAGCAGCACCTTCGCGCCTGCGGCCTGGCCCTGGCGGATCATCGCCTGGAGGTTGTCCCGCATGACGTTCAGTGGAAGCCCGCGGAGTCCGTCGTTGGCGCCGAGTTCCAGCACGATGATCCTGGGCCGGTGCTCCTTCAGCAGTGCGGGCAAACGAGTACGGCCGCCGCTGGTGGTCTCGCCGCTGATGCTCGCATTGACGACCCTATAATCGCTTCCATTGGCGCGCAGGCGATCGGCAAGCAGTTGCACCCATCCTGTTCCGCGCGACAGTCCGTATTCGGCCGACAGGCTGTCGCCGAGCACGAGCAGGACCGGTCCGCCTTTTCCCTTGTCCGCGGCCGGCGAGCCCCCCGAGGCGACAGGCGCCAGGCATGCAAGCAGCGCGGCCACGGATGCGAGGCCGGATCGGATCAGGAAATTTCTGCGCACGGAGTGATGGACGTGACTGACGTTGCAGTCGAGGCCGCGGTCGAGGCACGCGGCCTCAGCAAGATCGTGCAGGACGCGACGGGAAGCCTCACGATTCTCGATGATATCAACCTGGTCATCGCGCCCCGCGAGACGGTGGCGATCATCGGCGCGTCGGGCTCCGGGAAGTCGACCCTGCTGGGTCTGCTCGCGGGGCTCGACGTTCCCACGCGAGGAACGGTCCGTCTTTTCGGCGAGGACCTGTTCGCGCGCGACGAGGACGGGCGCGCGGCGCTGCGGGCGCAACGCCTCGGATTCGTGTTCCAGTCGTTCCAGCTGCTGCCGCACCTGAATGCGCTGGAGAACGTGCTGCTGCCCCTCGAACTCAGCGGGCGCGTGCCCGAAGGCCGTAACCCGGTCGAGGCGGCGCGTGAGCTGCTGACGCGCGTGGGACTCGGCGAGCGGCTCTCGCACTATCCGAAGTATCTCAGCGGCGGCGAACAGCAACGGGTCGCGCTGGCCCGCGCCTTCGTCCTGCATCCGCCCCTGCTGCTCGCGGACGAACCGACCGGAAGCCTCGATGCGCGCACCGGCGAAGCGGTGATCGACCTGATGTTCGAACTGAACCGGGAGCGTGGTTCGACGCTGGTGATGGTCACGCACGACCCCGACATCGCGCGTCGCTGCGGACGCCAGATCGAACTGTCCGCAGGCCGGATCGTTCCGCCGGCCGTTGCCTCAACCGCCCTCGCGTAGCCCCCTCAAGGCCTCGACCGCGCGCGGTGCCAGGTCGCTGGCGACGATTCCGAAGTCGCCTGCGCCACGCACGGCAGCGCCGTGGAGCCAGACGGCCGCGACCACGCACTGCCACGCGTCGAATCCCTGCGCGAGCAGGGCGCCGAGCATGCCGGCCAGCACGTCGCCGGTGCCTGCGGTTGCCAGCGCCGGAGAGCCCGTCGGATTGATGGCGGTTCGGCCGTCGGGTGCCGCGATCACGGTGCCGGCCCCCTTGAGGACGACGATCGCGCGCAGGTCGCCGGCAAGCGTTCGTGCGGCGCCCACGCGGTCCCGCTGGACGTCGTGCGCGGAGATCTTGAGCAGCCGCGCGGCCTCGAGCGGATGCGGCGTCAGCACCGACGGGGCCGTTCGTTGGCGCAGCACCGCTCGCAACGCCGGCTCGGCCGCGAGGAGAGTGAGTGCGTCGGCATCGATCACGAGGGCGCGCGGTCGCGCGAGCGACCATGCGAACGCCGAGCACGCCTCGCCGTCGACTCCCAGCCCGCAGCCGACCACAGCACACTCGGGATCGGTGATCGACGCATGGGGCCGGAACATCAGTTCCGGCTGGACCGGATCCACGCGCAATTCCGGCGCGCCGATGCAGTCCACGTAAACACGGCCCGCGCCCATCCGCAGCGCCGCACGGGCGGCGAGCAGCGGCGCGCCGACCATGCCGGCGCCTCCGCCGACGACCAGCACGTTTCCGAAGCTGCCCTTGTGGGTGTCGCGCCGACGCGGACGCGCAATGTCGGGAAAGTCGTCGGGGGCCGTCAGCGAGACAACGGACGGGCCTGGCTCCAGGCCGAGAGGGTCGACCTGCACCTCGCCTGCCGCATCGATGCCCGCTCCCGTGTGAAGCCCCGGCTTGTCGCCGAGGAACGTGACGGTGAGGTCGGCACGGACGCCTTCGACGTCGCCGACCCACGCGCCGCGGTCGCTGTCGAGCCCGCTCGGCACGTCCAGCGCGACGACCCGCATGGCGTGTCCATTGATCCAGCGCGCGGCATCGAGGAATTCGGCCTGGAGCGGACGCGCCAGCCCGATGCCGAACAGCGCATCGACCACGATGTCGAAGCGACGATCGGGCAGGGCAGCGAGCACGGCGCCTCCGCCATCGCGCCACCGCTGGAACGCCGCGAGCGCGTCGGTCGCCGAAGGCTGCCCTGCGCCGAGGAGCACGCAGACAATCTGGTGCCCGCGCGCGGCCAGTTCGGCCGCCACGACGAAGCCGTCGCCGCCGTTGTTGCCGGGCCCGCAGACGATGCAGACGGACGCACGCCGATCGCCGGCCAGGGCGTCGATCCGCCGTCCCGCGCCGCGGCCGGCACGCGTCATCAGTTCGCCGGGGGGGAGACCGGCCTGCGCGCCCTGTTCGATCGCGCGCAGTTCGGCGACGGTGAAGAGCGGAGTTCCCATGAACACAGGTTAGGCAGCGCGCCGTCGGTCGTATCTGTCGATCGTCAACCCGTCGAGATCGATCTCCGGCGCCCGGCCACCGATGACGTCGGCCAGCACCTTGCCCGAACCGCACGCCATGACCCAGCCGGTGGAGCCGTGACCGGTGTTGAGGTACAGGTTGGGAATCGGGCTGGCGCCGAGCACCGGCGGGCCGTCGGGCAGCATCGGACGTGCGCCCACCCAGAACTGCGCCTTGCGGTAGGAGGCCGCGGCGGGAAACCAGTCGCTTGCAACCTTGATCAGGGTGCTCAGCGCGTTGTCACGCAGCTTCATTCCGCTGGTGCCGATTTCCGCCGTGCCGGCGATGCGCAGGCGGTTGCCCATGCGCGTGATCGCGACCTTGTAGGTCTCGTCCATCACGCTCGTCATGGGAGCCTGCTCGAGCGCCGTGATGGTGGCCGTCGCCGAATAGCCTTTCACGGCGATCAGCGGCAGCCGGATTCCGAGTGGACGCAGCAGCGCGAGGCTGTCGATCCCACCGGCGACGACGTACGCATCGCCACGCAGTTCCCCCGCGTTCGTGCGCAGGCATTCGATGCGGCCCAGCGCCAGGCTGAAGCCCTGCGCGGTCTCCCCGAAGCGGAATCGCACGCCTTCGCGCGCCGCGATGTCCTTCAACTGGTGCGCGAAGAAGGCACAGTTGCCGGTTTCGTCGTCGGGCAGGTGCAGCGCGCCCGCGAGCGGAGTGACCGGGTGCAGCGCCACTTCCACCGCGCGCGCCTCGTCGCCGTTCAGCAGCCGGTGCGCGACGCCCAGTTCGGCGAGCATTCTCCGTGTTGCCGCCGAGCGCTCGACCTCCTGCTCGGTCCGGAACAGTTGCAGGTACCCCGTGGATTGCTCGTAGTCGAGCGCGTGCAGCTCGCGCAGCGCGCGGATCTGTTCCTGGCTGTAGAAGGCGAGCCGCTGCATGCGCGCCTTGTTGCGGGCGAACCGTTCGGCGCTGCACTCGGTGAGCCAGCGCCGGATCCAGTTCCACAGGGCCAGGTTCGCGGCGGGCCGGAAGACGATGGGCGCCTCGGCCTTGAAGAGGTAGGCGGCGACCTTGCCCGGCATGCCCGGCTGCGCCCACGGCGCGACATAGGACGGCGCCATGACGCCGGCGTTGGCAAAGCTCGTCTCCTGGGCCACGCCGGGACGGCGCTCGACCACGGTGACGTCCATGCCCGCGCGGCGCAGGAAGTAGGCGGTGCACACGCCGATGATGCCGGCGCCGATCACCAACACACGCATCGAATGCCCAATGGCTGTTGTTCTTGTAGGCGCGATTCTAAAGGGGTCGCTACTTCGCCTCGCCCATCACGACATCGGGGAGCCAGGTCACGAGTTCCGGCCAGACCGTGATGATCGCGATGCAGACGACGAGCATCGCAAAGAAGGGCAGCGCGGACTTCGCGATGAGGTTGCTGTCGCGACCGGTCATGTTCTGCATCACGAACAGGTTGAACCCAACGGGCGGGGTGACCTCGGCGATCTCGACCAGCAGGATCACGAAGATGCCGAACCAGACAAGGTCGAAACCGGCCTGCTGAACCATCGGCAGCACCACGGTGGCCGTGAGGACGATCATCGAGATGCCATCCAGCGCGGTGCCGAGGATGATGTAGAAGATCGTCAGGACCGCGATCAGTTGCAGGGGCGTCAGGCCGAGCCCGTTGACCCATTCTGCGAGTTCGCGCGGCACACCGGTGAAGGCCATCGCCATCTTCAGGAACGAGGCCCCGGCGAGGATCAGCATGATCATGCAGGACAGGCGGGTCGCACCCATCAGGCCCTGCCAGAAGCTCTCCCATGTGAGCATGCGGCTCGAGGCCGCGATGATCAGGGAGCCGAGAACACCGTAGGCGGCGCATTCGGTTGCCGTCGCGATGCCGGCCACCAGGACCCACACGATGCCGACGATCAGCAGCGTTACGGGGATGAGGTTGCGTGACCGGTACAGCTTTTCCCGCAGGGTGGTGGGCTCTTCCCGCGCGGGCATTGCTTCCTTGTTGGTCAGTGCCCAGAAGACGATGTAGCCCGAGAACAGCCCCATGAGGATGAACGAAGGAATGAACCCGGCGAGGAAGACGCGGATGATCGAGACATCCGCCGCCACCGCGTAGACGACCATGATGATCGACGGCGGGATCAGGATGCCGAGCGTGCCTGCGGTCGCGAGCGATCCGATGGCGATGTTCTCGTTGTAGCCGCGCCTGGTCAGCTCGGGCAGAGCGACCTTGGCGATCGTCGCGCACGTCGCTGCCGAGGACCCGGATACCGAGCCGAAGACGCCGCAGCCCAGGATGTTCACGTGCAACAGGCGGCCGGGAATGCGGTTGAGCCACGGCGCCAGACCTTCGAACATCTGCTCCGACAGCTTGGTCCGGAACAGGATCTCTCCCATCCACACGAAAAGCGGCAGCGCCGCGAGTTCCCACGACGCACTCGATCCCCACATGGCGGTGAAGAGGTTCGGGCCGGGATCCCGTGTGGTGAACCAGGCGATGCCGGCATAACCGACCGCGGCCAGCGCGAAAGCGATCCACAGGCCGCCGCACAGCAGCACGCCGAGCAGGGCGAGCAGGACAAAGCCGATCAGGACGACTTCCATGTCACAGCTCTTCGCTGTAGTCGCCGCGGGCTCGGCGCTCTTCGACCGCTGAAACGTAACTCGGCTTGGCGCCGCGCACGACGCTGATCAACTCATCGAGCAGGGCGACGAACATCAGCACGGCCCCCAGGGCGAACGCGACCTGCGGAATCCAGAGCGGGACCACCAGCAGGCCCGTCGTCATTTCCTGGTAACGCCAGCTGTCGTAGACCGATCGAACCACCCAGTAGGCCGCGTAACCCGTCCCAATCAGGCCCGCCGAGAGCGCAAGCAGTTCCATCAACCGCTGCACCCGCGCCGGGACGGCCTCGATCACGAGCGTCATCCGCACGAAGTCGCCGTGCCGGAAGGTGTGGGCCATCGCGAGGAACGCGGCGGCGGCAGTCATCCAGGACACGACGTCGTCGACGCCGGCGGCCGCGACGCCGAGCACCCGCAACGACGTGGACACGATCATCACCGCGAAGATCAGGAAGATGAAGACCGCGGCGGCGTAGGCGCAATAGTCGTAAAGGCGGCGAAGGGGACCGAGGAGCATGGAGGGTCGTGTGGCGAGCGTGGATGGAAAAACGGCCGACGCTGCTGCAGCGTCGGCCGTCGTCCCCGATCAGCGCGTGGCTGGTGCGGTCACTTCTTCGTCGCCGGCCTGGCGCTCTTGTTGTAGGCGTCGAGGATCTCCTTGCCCTCCGCGCCGGCCTGCTTGAGCCAGTCGGCCACCATCTCGTCCCCGATCTTCTTCATGTCGGCCATCAGCTGCGGCGTCGGCGCAACGATCGTCATCTTGTTCTTCGCAAGGATTGCGAGCGATTCGTCGTTGAAGCCGCGCATGCGGTCCCAGCCCTTCTTCTCGGCTTCCGCGGAAAGTCGGACCACCACATCCTGCGTGGCCTTGTCCAGCTTGTCGAACTCCTTGCGATTCACCACCAGCATGTTCTTCGGCAGCCAGGCATTCACCGTGTGATAGTGAGTCAGGCTCTCCCAGATCTTCGAGTCGACACCCGTGGCGCCGGAGGTCATGGTGGAGTCGACGACGCCGGTGGCCAGGGCCTGCGAAAACTCGGCGGCCTGGATCGTCAGGGGGGTCGCGCCGACGGCCTGCGCGATCTTGGAAGTGGCCGGGTTGTAGGCGCGCCACTTCAGCCCTTTCATGTCGGCAGCCGATTTGATCTCCTTCTTCGCGTAGATGCCCTGCGGAGGCCATGCCACTGCGTAGAGCAGCTTCATGCCGCGCTTGTCGAGCGCGCGTTCAAGCGCCGGCCGCTGCGCCTGATACAGGCGGTAGGCGTCGTCGAATCCGACTGCCAGGAAGGGCAGCGAGTCGAGGCCGAAGAGCGGCGCTTGGTTGGCAAGCAGGCTCATCAGGACCTCACCCATCTGGGCCTGACCGCTTTCGACGGCGCGCATGATCTCCGGCGCCTTGAAGAGCGAGCCGTTGGCGTGCACCACGAGCCGCAGCTTGCCCTTGGTCTCGATTTCGATGTCTTTCGCGAGCTGCGTCAGCGTCACGGTATGGGGATTGGCCAGCGGGTATCCCGTGGGCATATCCCATTTGGTCTGCGCCGACGTCGGCGCTCCAACAGCAAGTGCCGCGGCGGCGAAGGCGGAGCCGAGCAGCAGGGAACGTCTTTTCATGGTTTCCTCATCGGTGAATCGGCGGGGGCCGGTCGATCGGTCGCTGTGTCAACATAGCGCCGGCCCGAGCAAGTCAAGGGAATCGTGTCCACACAGCATCCTGATCGCGCGATGGGCGGTGCCCGTCGACTGCCCGAACGCTTCCACTCCAAGCCCAGCGCGGCGCTCAGCATACAAGTACCGGCGATGACGCGGAGGATGCGATGAGCGCGGCGCCTGCGCACGGCGCCTGGGAGTTCTGGATCGACCGGGGAGGCACCTTCACCGACGTGGTCGCGAAGCGGCCGGACGGCGCGCTCCTCACCCACAAGCTCCTTTCGGAGAATCCCGAGCAGTACCGGGATGCCGCCGTCGCCGGTATCCGCCATCTGCTCGGCGTGCCCGCGGGTGAGGAGGTCCCGGTCGAGGCCCTCGGCGCCGTGAAGATGGGCACGACCGTCGCGACCAACGCGCTGCTCGAGCGCAAGGGTGAGCGGACGGCCCTCGTCGTCACGCGCGGGTTCCGCGACGCCCTGCGCATCGCCTACCAGAACAGGCCCCGCCTGTTCGACCGCCACATCGTGCTGCCGGAGCTGCTGTACTCGCAGGTGATCGAAGCCGACGAGCGGATCGGCGCCCACGGCGACGTCGTCAAGGCACTCGACGAGGCGGCGGCGCGCCGCGACCTGCGGCGCGCCTACGAGGCCGGTTACCGCGCCGTGGCCATCGTCCTGATGCACGGTTACCGTTACCGGCAGCATGAGGCGGCGCTCGAGCGGATCGCCGTCGAGATCGGCTTTCCGCAGGTCTCCGTGTCGCACAAGGCCAGCCCGCTGATGAAGTTCGTCGCGCGCGGCGACACGACCGTGGTCGATGCCTACTTGTCGCCGATCCTGCGCCGGTACGTCGGGCAGGTGGCGGGCGACCTGCCCGACACGCGGCTCCTGTTCATGCAGTCGAGCGGCGGCCTGACCGACGCGCGGCGCTTCCAGGGCAAGGACTCGATCCTGTCCGGTCCGGCGGGCGGCATCGTCGGCATGGTCCGGACCAGCCTCGCGGCGGGTTTCGATCGCGTGATCGGGTTCGACATGGGCGGCACGTCGACCGACGTGTCGCACTTCGCCGGGCGCGACGTCAGCGACTGCGAGCGCGCGTTCGAGACGCAGGTCGCCGGCGTGCGGATGCGCGCGCCGATGATGAGCATCCACACCGTCGCCGCCGGCGGCGGTTCGATCCTGCACTTCGACGGCGCGCGCCTGCGCGTCGGCCCGGACTCGGCGGGCGCGAACCCGGGGCCGGCCTGCTACCGGCGCGACGGGCCGCTCGCGGTCACCGACTGCAACGTCATGGTCGGCAAGATCCAGCCGGCGTTCTTCCCGCACGTGTTCGGGCCGCGCGGGGACCAGGCGCTCGATGCCGATGTGGTGAGTACGCGGTTCGCGGAACTCGCCGCGCGGATCCGCGCCGAGACCGGACGCAACCTCTCGGAAGAACAGGTGGCCGAGGGCTACATCGACATCGCCGTCGGCAACATGGCCGAGGCGATCAAGCGCATCTCGGTGCAGCGCGGCCACGACGTCACCCGCTACACCTTGTCCGTGTTCGGCGGCGCCGGGGGGCAGCACGCATGCCGAGCGCGTCGGTCGAACGCCGGCTCG
>CAYGXL010000059.1:0-14472 GCA_964353935.1 uncultured Burkholderiaceae bacterium
TGTCTGGAAAGTCGAATCCGGCGCGGCCGGATCGGGCCCGCAAGTATGCGGTTCGGATACCGCGTGTCAAGCGAAGCTAGTGCGTGACATCACGCATGCCCGCACGCAGCGCGGCGATCGAATTGTCGGCGGACGCCGTCGGCAGATTCGCGAAGCCGAGCGCTGCCTCGCGGTATTGCCGCGCGGCGTCGGCCTCATCACCCACGGTGTCCGCAAGCCGCGCCAGCGCGAGGAACGTCGACGGGTGACTCGCCTCCGTGAGGCTTTCCTGGAGGTAACCCTTCGACTTGCCCCACAGCTGCTCGCGCAGGCAGATCAATCCGGCCGTGCGCAGCAGGGCCGCGCGGATCGGGCCGCGCTGCGGCGCCTGCGCCAGCCACGCCTCCGCGCGCTCCAGCTGGCCGCGAGCAGGGAAGGCCTGCGCCCGCGCGTACTCGTCGAGCAGCCGCTCCGCCATCTCGTCCCACGCGGCCGGCGATTTGCCGAGGGCCGTTTCGATGACCTCGGCGGCCAGGTGGCCACGTCCCGCCACGTTGAGCAGCCGTGCGCCCTCGAGCGCGATCTCGGGCATCTCGCGATCGGCCTGCGGCAGTCGGCGCCACGACGATTCGAGCGCGGCGGGGTCGTGGCGCTGCGCCAGCATCAGTTCCCGGTAGATCGCGTGCCTCAGCTTCCGTGCGAGGACCGGATGCAGCGCGTTGCGCTTCTCGAGCAGCCGCACCGCCTTCAGCGCGTCGTCCCACCGGCCGGATTGCAGGTTGGCGTTGAGCGCGATCCGCGTGGCGTGGATGTGGCGCGCGCCGGCGCCCTGGAGACGGTCGATGGCGTCGAGCGCCGCGTCGTTCTCGCGTTGCTCGGTCCACATTTCCGCGCTGGTCACGAGACGCGCGGTCTGCATTGCCCTGTCGCCCTCGGCCCGCTGCAGCCATTCGTCGCGCCGCTCGAACTCCTGCATCCGGTGCGCGGCGCGCGCGGCGATCAGCGCCGCCACGCCGGCCGTCGTGCCGGACGACTGGGCCGAGCGCGCGGCCTTCTCGGCCCGCGCAAAGCGCCCTTCGAGCAGGCTCCTCACGGCCTCGACCAGCGCCTGCTGGCCGCCGACCTCCTCGCGGCGGGCGCGATACAGGCGCACCTGCTCCGGAAAGTCCGCCACCTTCTGGATCGCGCGGGCCGCCCAGTAAACGAAGGCGAGCAGGACCACCAACGCAACGATGAACAGGTTCAGCGAGACGTCGACGCGGTACGGATGGACCAGGAACGCGACGTTGCCGGCGTTGATCTGCAGGATGAGCGCGACGACCGCCGCCAGCACCGCGAGCAGCAACGCCGACATCAGCCAGCGCATCGCTATCGGCCCGGGGCGGTTCGCACGGCGCGCACCGCGGACACGCTGTCGTTGATGTTCGGCGTCTCGACCGAAAGCGGCGCCGAGGCGAGCTGCTTCATCGATGCGAGCGCCGCCGCGGTGTCGCGCTGGCGCGCGTCGAAGTAACGGTTCACGAGCGTCTGGGCCTCGGTGAGGTCCGCGCGGTACAGGCGGTCGTTGCGCGCGAGCAGCGCCTGGCGCGCGTTGAGCAGCCGCAACCGCAGTTGCTGGCGAACGAGCGCCTGCTGTTGCTGCCCCAGCAGCATCGCGTCGGGCGCGTCGACGGCACGGATGCGGATCAGGTCACGGTACTCACCGAGTTCACGCTGGATCGACTCCCACGTGTGCTCCCACCACTCGACCTGGCGCGGCGGCTGCGGGGCCTGGCGCGACATTGCCGCCGCGGGCGCCGTCGGATTCGCGTCCGCGAGCAGCGGCCAGCTCTCCGAACCCGCCATGAGCTGGTCGATCTTCAGTGCGATGCCGGTGACGTCGACGGTCGGCGCGGCCCGGAGCCGCTCGATGTCGCGTGCGAGCACGCGCCGCAGCGGCAGGAAGCGTGGCGACTCGAGTCGGGCCAGGCGCGTATCGGCGGTCTGCAGCGCGGCGAGCGCGGTGGGCACGTTGCCGGTGAGCTGAAGTTCCTGCGCGCCGAGCGTGATCAGCCGCTCCACCTCGACGAGCACGGCTTCGTCACGGCCACGCGACAGGTCCGCGTACAACTGCTCGAGTGCCTCGCGCTGGCTCTCGACTTCGGCGAGGCGGGATTCGAGCACGGCGGCCTGCTGTCGCGCCGCGCGCGCTTCCGCGTCGGCGCGCGTGGCGGTCTCCGTTGCAGCGGCGGCGGCCTGCTGCAGCTCTGCCAGCCGGCGCGCCGTCTCGCGCTTGACCGCAGCGAGCTGGGTGTACGACAAGGCGCCGACGGCGACGACGAGCAGCAGCGCGAGCAGCGCCAGCCATGGCACGCCCGCGCGAGCGGTCGGTGCGCTGCCAACGGGCTCGACGACCGCGGTTGGTGCAACCGCCGATTCCGGGCTCGTGGTCGGTTCGGTGCTCACGTTGGACGACAGGGCAGCAGTAAAGGGCGCGACGTCACGGTCGCGGCGCGGGCCACCGGAAGGCGGTGATCAACCCTGGATCGATTCTAGCTTGCCGATCACCGCCGAGTCGTCCGCAGCGGCAGCCTCGACATTCGCGAATCCCGCCGCGTGCAGCCTCTGCGCCACACGCGGATGGGTGGCGATGGCCAGGCCGCGTTGCAGCCACTCGGCGGCACCCTCGACCCGCTGCACCTGCTCCAGGATCGCGCCGACCGCTTCGGCACTGCTGACGATCGTGATCGGGAGGACGCCGCCGCGTACCCATCCGAGCAACCGGCTCCGCTCGCCCTCGGGCAAGGCATGCGGTGAACGGCCGTAGACCGCCAGCGCATCCACTTCCGCATCGGCCGCGCGGAACTGGTCGATGATCCAGTCGCGCCCGGTGGCGGCGCGCAGCACCAGCACGCGACGCGCGCGCCGTCCCGTCGCACACCACGCGCGCCAGAACCCCTCGGAGCCGGACTCGTCGCCGTCGTCCGGCGCCACGATGGCGGCAGCGCCGCCGCCCGGCAGTTCGGCGGCCGCGGCGTCGCGCGTGCTCGCCCCGACCGCGCCGATCACGGTCGATGCCGGCCAGTCCGCGGCCAGCCGCTCCGCGGTCGCGTGGACGGCGTTCGGGCTGACGAACAGCGCGAGGTCGTAGTCGGCCAGGTGGTCGAGCGTCCGGCGCACCGCCGCCTCGTTCGCGGGCGGCGCAATGTCGAACGCAGGCCACCACGCAACCTCGTCACCGCGGCGTCGAAGCGCCGCGGCCAGCCGCTGGCCGGGCGCCGCCGGACGGGTGACGATGACTGGCGCGCGCATCGGCCGCGCCGGATCAGGCGGTGCCGAGCAACTGCAGCGCGCCGCCGGCTTTCAGGCGCGCGACCGCCTCCGCCGCGATCGCATCCGCGTCGGTCATCGGGCCGCGGACCTCGGTTTCGACGAACTCGCCGGTGGCCGCGTTACCGACCAGGGCGCGCAGGCGCAGGTCGCCGCCTTCGACTTCGGCATACGCCGCCAGCGGCACCTCGCAACTGCCGCCCAGCCCGCGCGACACGCCGCGCTCGGCGGCCGTCGCCGCGCGCGTCGACGGGTCGTCGAGCGGCGCGAGCAGCAACCGGACGGTGGGATGCGAGCGCAGCACCTCGATGCCGAGCGCGCCTTGTCCCGGCGCCGGCAGCGACACCGTGGTCGGAATGATCTGGCGGATGCGATCGGCGAGGCCGAGCCGCTTCAGCCCGGCAGCGGCCATCACGAGGGCGTCGAACTCGGCGCGGTCGAGCTTCGCCAGCCGGGTGCCGACGTTGCCACGGATCGACTGGATCGACAGGCGCGGGAAGCGCGCCCGCAGCATCAGTTCACGACGCAGGCTCGAGGTGCCGATGCGGGCGCCCGCCGGCATCTCCTCGAGTGTCGCGTAGCGGGTCGACACGACGCAGTCGCGCGGGTCTTCGCGGGTCATCACCGCCGCCAGTTCGAACTCCGGCGGCAGTTCCATCGGCACGTCCTTCAGCGAGTGGACGGCGAGGTCCGCGCGGCCTTCGAGCAGCGCGACTTCGAGTTCCTTGACGAACAGGCCCTTGCCGCCGACTTTCGAAAGCGTGCGATCGAGGATCTGGTCGCCGCGCGTGGTCATGCCGAGCAGGTCGACCTCGGCGCCCTGCTGGCGCAACAGGGCCTGGACGTGCTCGGCCTGCCACAGCGCCAGCGGGCTCTCGCGGGTCGCGATGACGACCCGTTGCGGTGCGTTCATGAAATCGCTTCCGATGCGTCAAGGCGGCGAAGTCTACCGGGGCCGATGCCTCAACTCCCGCCAGCACAGAGGCGGCGTAGTAACTGCGGCGGGTGGGCTGTGCCAGGCGCGAGTTTCCGGGGTGGCGAGCAGCGCAGGCGAGGGGCGGCGCGCGTCAGCGCGCTCGTCATCCAACTTGCCGCCTCCTGTCCGAGCGCAGTGAGCGCAGCGAACGAAGCGAGTTAGGCGGCACGCCCTTCGCCGAGCAGCGCAGCGGAGTCGGCGCGTCAGCGCCGACCACCCCGGAGGAGCGCCTGGCGCAGCCCGCCCGCCGCAGTTACGGCACACGTTGACAAAGGTCGGACAAGCCAGAGAAGTCGCAAGCGACAGCGAGCCTGCGGTCGCTCGGGAAGGCGGGGCGGAGGCTAGACCCTGGCAGCCGCCTTGACCGTCGGCCACTGCCGACGACTGATCGGGAGACGCTCCGAAGCTTCCTTCAGCAGCACTTCCCAGTGCCCCTCGGACGCTTCGCCGTCGTCGTCCACGCTGCCGCGGACACGCTGGAAACCGAGGATGGAGTTGCGCGCGACGAGCGCGTTGCGGTGGATGCGGACGAAGCGGTCGCCGAATTCCGTTTCGAGCGAAGTCAGCGATTCCTCGGTGAGGTACTCGCGAGTTGACGTCTTGATCGTGACGTACTTCAGCTCGGCGCGGAGGTAGACGATCTCCTCGACCGCCACGAGGATCATGCGGCCGCGTTCGGACACCGTCAGGTGAGACCGAACCGCGCCGATGGTCTTGGCGAGTTCCTCGATCCGGGGCTCGTGGGTCCGGAACCGTTCGGCGCGCGCGAGGGCGGCCACGAGACGATCTGCGCGTACGGGTTTCATCAGGTAGTCGAGCGCCTGCACCTCGAAGGCTTCGAGCGCGTGTTCGTCATAGGCCGTCACGAAGATCACGGCCGGCGGGTTCTGCCGTTGGGCGAGATGGCGCGCCACCTCGATGCCGTTCATGTCGGGCATGTTGACGTCGAGAAGCACGACGTCGGGTTGCAACCGGTCCGCCTCCTCGAGGCCGCGAATCCCTCCCTCGGCCTCCCCGATGAGCTGCAACGACACCTGGTGCGAGCAGTCGCGCAGAACCTGGCCGAGGCGCGCCCGGGCCGGGGGTTCGTCGTCGACGATCATCACGTTCAGCATCGTTGCTCCGTCTCAGCTGCGCCGTTCGACCGGCAGAGTCATCGTCAACTCGAACCGGTCACGGTGCATCCGGGTCTCCACCTTGGCCTCGAGGTCGTACATCAGCGCCAGGCGGCCCCGAATGTTGGCGAGGCCCATCTGGTTGCCCTCCCGCTCCGGTCGATCCGGGGCGATCGGGTTGCTGACGAAGATCTCCAGCGTGAATCCGTGCTGGCGAACGCGCACCACGATATCGGCCTTGCCGGCAAGTTTCTCCGCGCCGTACCGGATCGCGTTCTCGATGACCGGTTGCAGGAGTAACTGTGGCACCTTTGCCCGGGGGTGGTATGCCCCGATTTGCCAGTCGACAGCCAGCCTATTTCCCAGCCGCGTCTGCTCGATCTCCACGTAGTTCCGGCAAAGCTCGATTTCCTGCTGCAAAGGCACCAACTTCCGCGTATCGGCCATCACCGCCCGGAACAGCTCGGCGATGCTCTCCAGCATCCGCTCGGCCTTGGCGGGCTCCGTGCGGATCACCGACAGCACCGCATTCAGGCTGTTGAACAGGAAGTGCGGCCGTATGCGCGACTGCAGCGCCTGGTACTTCGCCTCGACCACGGCTGGAGAGAATGCGCGCTCGCGCAGCTCGTAGTAATGCTGGAACCCGGCGCCGAGCACGAAGGCGGCCGCGAAGTGCGCCGGAGCTGCCCATGGCCCTCCCGGCGCGGAAAAGAGGAGCGCGAGCGAGGCGGCAACGAACCCGGGGATGCACCACGCGATCGCGCGCTGGACCGGCATGCCGAAGTCGGGCAGCGCGCGACGCGCCGCGCACCAGAGCATCAGCGTCCCGAGCGTGCCCGGCACCGCGAACGACATCGCGTGCAGGAGGGAGTCGACCGCCTCGTTCGCCGACGAGGAAGCGCCGAGCGCCGCGGAGGCCGCCAGGGCGAACACGAAGCTGATCGCGCGCAGCAGGACGCCCAGGTTGCAGCCGTCCGGAATCACGCGCCTTGGCGTCGGCACCGCGGTCTCGTCTCGCGCCAGCGGTCCCTTCAGTGCGGGTGGCGATGTCTTCAAACCTATAATCCCCGCAAACGACAACCACACGGCGCCAGTCAAGGTCTCTCGAGAGCGCCGACCCTCGAATCGATTATGTCAGAGCACCCTGCGCAACCCGCGAATCCGCTGGCTTCGAAAAGCAGTGCCTGGTCGGGTCGATTCGACGAACCGGTGGCCGATTTCGTGCTGCGTTACACCGCGTCGGTCGGGTTCGACCGCCGGCTTGCGTTCGCCGACATCGAAGGGTCGCTGGCCCACGCCGCGATGCTCGCGCGGGCGAACATCATCTCGGCGGCGGACCTCGCCGACATCGAACGCGGCCTCGCGCAGGTCCGCGGCGAGATCGAGCAGGGCACTTTCGAGTGGCGCCTCGACCTCGAGGACGTGCACCTGAACATCGAGAAGCGGCTGACCGACCTCGTCGGCGACGCCGGCAAGCGCCTTCACACCGGGCGTTCGCGCAACGACCAGGTCGCGACCGACCTCCGGCTGTGGCTGCGCGGCGAGGTGGACGGCATCGTCGAACTGCTGAAGCGCGTGCAGGCCGCGCTGGTCGAGCAGGCCTCCAGCCATGCCGCCACCGTGATGCCCGGCTTCACGCACCTGCAGGTGGCGCAGCCGGTGACATTCGGCCACCACCTGCTCGCTTACGTCGAGATGTTTGAACGCGATCGCGAGCGCCTCGTCGATGCGCGCCGGCGGATCAACCGGCTGCCGCTCGGCGCGGCGGCGCTGGCGGGAACGACGTTCCCGATCGACCGCGCCTTCGTCGCCGAGCGGCTCGGGTTCGAGGCCGTGGCCGCCAATTCGCTCGATGCCGTCAGCGACCGCGACTTCGCCATCGAGTTCTGCGCGGCGGCGGCGATCGCGATGATGCACGTGTCGCGCCTGTCCGAGGAACTCGTGCTGTGGATGAGCCAGCGCTACGGCTTCGTGCGCCTGCCCGACCGGTTCACGACCGGCTCGTCGATCATGCCGCAGAAGAAGAACCCCGATGTCGCCGAACTCGCGCGGGGCAAGACCGGCCGCGTGTACGGCAGCCTGACGGCCCTGCTCACCCTCATGAAGGGCCAGCCGCTCGCGTACAACAAGGACAATCAGGAAGACAAGGAACCGGTGTTCGACGCGGTCGACACGCTGGCGGACACGCTGCGCGCGTTCGCCGAGATGCTGCCCGGCCTGGAAGTGAACGCCGCCGCAATGGAACAGGCGGCCAACGAAGGCTACTCGACGGCAACCGACCTCGCCGATTACCTGGTTCGCAAGGGCGTGGCCTTCCGCGACGCGCACGAGGCGGTCGCCCGCGCGGTGCGCCTCGCCGTGGAACGCGGCTGCGCACTCGACGCCCTGCCCCTCGCCGACCTGCAGCGGCTCGCTCCGCAGGTGGCCGACGACGTGCGGGCCGCGCTGACGACCGCGGGTTCGCTCGCCGCACGCGATCACGTGGGCGGCACGGCGCCCGCCCAGGTGCGGGCGCAGGTCGCGCAGTGGCGCGCTCGTCTCGCGAGGTCCTGAGAGTCCCGCGGGGCGAAAGCTAGAATGCCTCCGCCGCGCCGAGCCACATAGCGACCTGAGGCGCGGCGCCATCAGGGAGGACCTCATGCAGTTCCTGCTCCGCCTGTCGCGCGGAATGGACGCGATCAGCGAATGGGTCGGTCGCATCCTGATCTGGGCGCTGTTCGCGACGGTCATCGTCAGCACCACCAACGCCGTCATTCGCAAGGTCTTCAGCATCGGCTCGAACGCCTGGCTGGAAGTGCAGTGGTACCTGTTCGCGGCGGTGTTCCTGCTGGGAGCCGGCTACGCCTTCCTGCACAACGCGCACGTCCGCATCGACTTCATCTCGGGCCGACTGAGCGCGCGGACCCGCAACATCATCGACATCGTCGGCATCGTCGCGTTCCTGACGCCGCTCGCCTGGATCCTGCTGCAGCTGTCATGGCCACTGTTCGTGAACGCATGGCAGTCCGGCGAGATGTCGCAGAACGCAGGAGGCCTGATCCGCTGGCCGGTGCTGGCGCTGTTGCCCCTCGGCATGGTGCTGCTGCTGGGCCAGGCCGCGTCCGAACTGGTCAAGCGCGTTGCGTTCCTCAAGGGACTGATTCCCGACCCACTGGCGCACCCGGAAACGCCGCAGTCACAGGCAATTGCCGGGGAACCAGCTGAGGCGGCGAGCAAATGACCCAGTTCATCGCCGCGAACTTCGTGCCGTTGCTGTTCGGCGGGTTGCTGGTGTTCCTGCTGACGGGCTTCCCGGTCGCCTTCTCGCTGGCCGCCACCGGCCTCGCGTTCGGCTTCATCGGGATGGAGATCGGCCTGTTCCCCGCAACGCTCTTCCAGGCCCTGCCGCTGCGCGTGCAGGGAATCATGCAGAACGACACGCTGCTCGCGGTGCCGTTCTTCACGCTGATGGGCATCATCCTCGAGAAGAGCGGCATGGCGGAGGACCTGCTCGAGACGGTCGGCCAGGTCTTCGGGCCGCTCCGCGGCGGCCTGGCGCTCGCGGTGATCTTCGTCGGCGCCCTGCTTGCCGCGACGACCGGCGTGGTGGCGGCCGCGGTGATCTCGATGGGCCTGATCTCGCTGCCGATCATGCTGCGCAACGGCTACAACCGGACGCTTGCCACCGGCGTGATCACCGCCTCGGGGACGCTCGCACAGGCCATCCCGCCGTCGCTCGTCCTGATCGTGCTCGCCGACCAGCTCGGCCGCTCGGTCGGCGACATGTACGCCGGCGCGATCCTGCCTGCGCTGCTGCTGGTCGCCTGCTACGCGATCTACGTGGTCATCGTGTCGATCGTCAAGCCGTCGTGGGCGCCCGCGCTTCCCGCCGAGGCGCGCATCTATCGCGAGGCCAACGGCGCGAGCGGGCACAAGTCCTTGCTTGTTCTTCTCGCGATCGCCACCGCGGCCGGATTCGCGTGGGCGCAGGTGCACGAGCGCCTGATCAATCCGCTGGTCGAGCGCCAGCTGCCGGCACCCGGCGACGAAGTCCTGATCCTGTCGATGACGATCGCGTCGCTCACGGCCCTGAGCCTCGCGCTGCTGAACCGGCTGTTCCGGCTGAACCTCGTGTCGAAGCTGTCGGAGCGCGTGACCTTCGTGCTGATTCCGCCGCTGGTGCTGATCTTCCTCGTCCTCGGCACGATCTTCCTCGGCGTGGCCACGCCCACGGAAGGCGGCGCGATGGGCGCCGTCGGCGCGCTGGTGATGGCGGTCGCCAACCGCCGCCTTTCGATGTCGCTGCTGAAGCAGGCACTGGTGAACACGACGCGGCTGTCGTGCTTCGTGATGTTCATCCTGATCGGCTCGACGGTGTTCAGCTTCACGTTCAACGCGGCCGAAGGCCACTACTTCGTCGAGTCCCTGTTCAAGGACATGCCGGGCGGGGCGCTCGGGTTCCTCATCATCGTCAATGTCCTGATCTTCGTCCTGGGCTGCTTCATCGACTTCTTCGAGATCGCCTTCATCGTGATCCCGTTGCTGGCGCCCGTTGCCGAGAAGATCCTCCCGGAGCTGCTGCCGGCCGGCACGCAGGCCCACTGGGCGCTGATCTGGTTCGGCGTGATCGTCGCGATGAACCTGCAGACGTCCTTCCTCACGCCGCCCTTCGGCTTCGCGCTGTTCTACCTGCGCAGCGTGGCGCCGCGAAACGACTATCCCGATCGCGTCACCGGCAGGAAGATCGCCGCGGTGTCGACGACCGAGATCTACAAGGGCGGCCTGGCGTTCATCGCCATCCAGCTCTTCATGGTCGTGATGGTCATCGTCTTCCCCGGACTCGTGGTGGGCGATAGCCAGAAGGCGTCGGTCGACCTCGACAAGATCCAGCTGGAAGCCGAGCCGGGCGGCTACGGCGAAGAACCCTCCCCGCAAGTCGCGCCGGCCGGGCCGACGGCCGACGACAGGAAGGCCCCGGCGGGCGGGAAGATCCTGCCGGCTCCGCCGGCCGGCGAGCCGGCACAGGAAGACCCCATGGAGGCCGTGCGGCGCGCGCTCCGGAGCGACGCCGACAAGAAGTAGCGGGCGGCGGCGCAAATTGAAACGGGCCGCGATTGCGGCCCGTTTCGAATGCGCGATGTGGGTCGCGCGATCCGGCGCCTACAGCTTCTGTGACTGCATGTAGTTGTCGAACGTGGCCTCCGAGAAGCGGAACCAGAGGTTCTGGTCGCGACGGAACGCGATGTAGTCGTCGTAGACCTTCTTCCAGGTCGGGTTCTTCGCGCTGATCTCCGCGTAGATGTCCTGGGAGTGCTTGAACGCCGCATCCATCACGTCCTTCGGGAAGCGGTGCAGCTTGGTGCCGTCGGCCACAAGTTGCTTCAGCGCGCCCGGGTTGCGTGCGTCGTACTTCGCCTGCAGGTCGACGCCCGCGTAGGCCGCGGCGGCCTGGACGATCGCCTTGTTCTCGGCCGACAGCGCGTCATACGACTTGGTGTTGACATACAGCGACAGCTGCGGGCCACCTTCCCACCAGCCGGGGTAGTAGTAGTTCGGCGCGACCTTGTTGAAGCCCAGCTTCAGGTCGTCGTAGGGCCCGACCCACTCGGCCGCGTCGATCGTGCCCTTCTCCAGCGCCGTGTAGATCTCGCCGCCCGGCAGGGTCTGCGGCACCACCCCCATGCGCGTGCACACGGCGCCGGCCAGGTTGGAAATCCGCATCTTCAGGCCCTTCATGTCGGCGACGGACCTGATCTCCTTGCGGTACCAGCCGCCCATCTGCGCGCCCGTGTTGCCCATCGGGAAGTTGACGATGTTGTACTTGGTGTAGAACTCGCGCAGCAGCTTCATGCCGTTGCCCTCGTACATCCACGCCGTCATCTGCCGCGCGTTCAGGCCGAAGGGAATCGCGCAGTCGATCGAGAACGTCTCGTCCTTGCCGAAGAAGTAGTACGGCGCGGTGTGCGCGCACTCGACGGTGCCGTTCTGCACGGCGTCGACCACGCCGAAGGGCGGCACCAGCTCGCCGGCCGCGTGGGCGGTGACGGTGAACTTGCCACCGCTCGCCGTCGTGACGGTCTTGGCAAAGGTCTCGGCCGCGCCGAACAGCGTGTCGAGCGACTTAGGGAAGCTCGAAGCGAGGCGCCAGCGGACCTCCCCGGTCGCGACCGCGGGGGCGCCGGCCTTCGCGGCGTCGGCCTTGGCCGGCGCGGCCTTTGCCGGCTCCTCCTTCTTGCCGCACGCGGCCATCAGCGCCGCGGCGGCGACTCCCACTCCCACGGTTCCCGAACCTGCCAAAAACTTGCGCCGTTCCATGCCCTCTCCTCGTCCCGACGGGACTGCTCGTTGGTGTTCTACAGGGGTGGCTGCCCCGGTTTCCGTCTCGCGCCGATCCGATTCTAGCGGCGGGGACCGCGAGAGCAAGGCAGTGTCGAGTCCGCCGTTCAGGCGCCGCCGACCTTCATGCCGTCGATCAGCACCGAGCCGGCGACCTTGCTGCCGCGCACGACCTGGTCCGTGCCGACCCCCGCAATGTTCCGGAACATGTCGCGCAGGTTACCGGCAATGGTGATCTCCTCGACCGGGTAGCGGATCTCGCCCTTCTCCACCCAGAACCCGCTCGCGCCGCGCGAGTAGTCGCCGGTCACGTAATTGACGCCCTGCCCGATCAGGTCCGTGACCAGGAGCCCGGTGCCGAGCCGGCGCAGCATGACCTCGAAGTCGTCCTCGGCTTCGGTGGCCTTCGAGCGCAGTTCGAGGTTGTAGGCGCCGCCCGCGTTGCCGGTCGACTTCAGTCCGAGCTTGCGCGCCGAGTAGGTCGAAAGGAAGTAGCCGTTCAGCACACCGCGCTCGACGACGTCGCGCTTCATGCCGCGCACGCCCTCCTCGTCGAACGGGCTGGAGCCGGCGCCCTGCGGGATGAACGGATCCTCGTGCAGCGAGACGTGGTCGGCGAAGACCTTCTTGCCGAGCGAATCGACGAGGAACGACGCCTTGCGGTAGAGCGATCCGCCGCTCGCCGCCTGCACGAAGCTGCCGAGCAGGCCGCACGCGAGCGGCGCCTCGAACAGCACCGGACACTGGCGCGTCCTGAGCTTGCGGGCCGAGAGCCGGGCGAGCGCGCGCCGCCCCGCGTAATCGCCGACGGCCTCCGGCGAGGCGAGCTCCGCGTGGATGCGCGACGACGAGTACCAGTCGTCGCGCTGCATCCCGTGCCGGTTGCGCGCGATCGGCGACACCGAGATCGAGTGGCGCGAATACGGGTAGCCGCCGACGAAGTCGCGCGTGTTGGCCAGCACGAAGTGCCCGGACGACGTGTAGACGTTCGCACCCTCCGAGTTGACGATCTGCGGGCTCACCGCGAACGCCGCGCCTTCGCAGCGCTTCGCGAGGCGGATCGCCTCGTCCGCATCGAGCAGCCACGGATGGAACAGATCGAGGTCCGGCGGGTTTCGCTGCAACGCGTCCGGCTCCGGCAGTCCCGCCGCCTCGTCCTCGGCGGTGAACCGCGCGATGTTGTACGCCGCTTCCACCGCCTGCCGGATCGCGGCCTTCGAGAAATCGGACGTCGACGCGTGGCCGCGCCGCTGGCCGATGTACACGGTGACGGCCAGCCCCTTGTCGCGGGTGCGCTCGATCGTCTCGACCTGCCGGTGGCGCACGGTGACCGACAGCCCGGTCGACTCGCTGGCCTCGCACGACGCGTCGCTTGCACCCAGCGCGCGCGCGTGTTTCAACGCGTCCCGCGCGAGGTCGGTGAGGCGGTCGTCGGAGATCGAGAAGATGGTCATGGGGTGGTCGGCGTCGCTTGTGCAGGAGGGAGGAGGCGCCGAGGTGCGGCGACCCAGGTGCTCCGATAGTGGCCGGTATCATAAACAACGATGATCGAAGCTCCCGACTCGACCCCGAACTCGACCGACGCGCGGCCCGACGAGGCGGCCGCCGACGGCAGCGAACGCCCGAGCAAGACGCAGCGCAAGAAGGAGATGCACGCGCTGCAGGCGCTCGGACAGCAGCTGGTGGAACTGAGCCGCGACCAGCTGGCGCAGGTCGACCTCCCGCAGGAACTGCACGAAGCGATCGCCTTCGCGCATCGCGTGACCAGCCACGAAGGCCGGCGCCGGCACATGCAGTACATCGGCAAGCTGATGCGGCACGTCGACGCCGACGAGGTCCGCGCCGCCATCGGACGCGCCACCGGCGAGTCGCGCGCGGCGGTCGCGCTGATGCACCTGGCGGAGCGCTGGCGCGACCGGTTGCTCGCCGACGACGAGGCGCTGACCGCGTTCATGTCCGAGCGGCCCGGCGCCGACGTCCAGTGGCTGCGCGCGGCGATCCGCGCCGCCCGCCGCGAGCACGCGGCCGGCCAGCCCCCGAAGCAGGCGCGCGCGCTGTACCGCTGGCTGCACGACCAACTGGCACCCCACACTTCCACCGACGACGCGCATGAAGGCTGAACGCTCGCATCCCGATGAACTGATCCTGGGCCTCGTGTCGATCTCCGACCGTGCCTCGCGCGGCGTGTACGAAGACCAGGGCCTGCCCGCGCTGAAGGCATGGTTCGGGCGCGCGCTGAAGACCCCGTTCCGGGCCCACGAGCGACTGATCGCCGACGAGCGCGCTGCGATCGAGGCCACGCTCGTCGAACTCGTCGACGAGGTCGGCTGCGACCTGGTGCTGACCACCGGCGGCACCGGCCCCGCGCGCCGCGACGTGACTCCCGAGGCGACGCTCGCCATCGCGACGCGCGAGATGCCGGGCTTCGGCGAACAGATGCGCCGCATTTCGCTCGAGTTCGTGCCGACGGCAGTCCTGTCGCGCCAGGTCGGCGTGCTGCGCGAGGTCGCCGGCCACGCCGCGCTGATCCTCAACCTGCCGGGACAGCCGAAGGCGATCGCCGAAACGCTCGAAGGGCTGAAGGCGCCCGACGGCCAGGCGCTGGCACACGGGATCTTCGCCGCCGTGCCCTACTGCATCGACCTGATCGGCGGCCCGTACATTGAAACGCACGACGCCGTCGTCAAGGCGTTTCGCCCGAAGAACGCACAGCGGAGATCGACATGAGCGCCGCCCGGCCGCTCCGAAGGCGCTCGGCCTTGCAGGCCGCGCGGTCGC
>CAYGXL010000060.1:0-1975 GCA_964353935.1 uncultured Burkholderiaceae bacterium
TGTGCCTGTTCATCGGGGCCATGGGCAAGAGCGCGCAGTTCCCGCTGCACGTGTGGCTGCCCGACTCGATGGAAGGCCCGACGCCGGTCTCCGCGCTGATCCACGCCGCGACGATGGTGACCGCGGGCATCTTCATGGTGGCGCGGATGTCGCCGCTGTTCGAACTGTCGGACGCCGCGCTGACCTTCGTGATCGTCATCGGCGCGATCACGGCGTTCTTCATGGGCATCCTCGGCATCATCCAGAACGACATCAAGCGGGTGGTGGCGTACTCGACGCTCTCGCAGCTCGGCTACATGACGGTGGCGCTGGGCGCCTCCGCGTTCTCGGCGGGCATCTTCCACCTGATGACGCACGCCTTCTTCAAGGCGCTGCTGTTCCTCGCCGCGGGCTCGGTGATCATCGGCATGCATCACGAGCAGGACATCCGCCGGATGGGCGGCCTGTGGCGGAAGATGCCGGTCACCTGGATCACCTCGCTGATCGGCTCGCTGGCGCTGATCGGCACTCCGTTCTTTGCCGGCTTCTACTCCAAGGACGCGATCATCCTCGCGGTCGAGGCGTCGGCGAAGGCCGGCCATGCGGGCGCGACGTTCGCGTACTGGGCGCTGCTGGTCGGCGTGGTGATCACCGCCTTCTACTCGTTCCGGATGTTCTTCCTCGTGTTCCACGGCAAGCCGCGGTGGGGCCACGGCGGCGATCACGGCCACCGCCACGGGCACGACGACAGCCACCACGGCGAGCCGCGCGAGTCTCCGGCGGTGATCACCGTGCCGCTGGTGCTGCTCGCGATCCCGTCGGTGGTCATCGGCTTCGTCGCGATCGGCGGCATGCTCTTCGGCGACTACTTCGACGGCGCGATCTTCGTCGACGCCGCGAGGCACCCGGCGATGAAGGAACTCGCCGCGCACTTCCACGGCGCGACCGAGATGGCGCTGCACGCCTTCATGACCGCCCCGTTCTGGCTCGACCTCGTCGGCGTCGGCCTCGCGTGGTTCCTGTACCTGAAGCGGCCCGACATCCCGGCGCTCATCCAGGCGCGGTTCCGGGGTCTCTACCGCCTGCTCGACAACAAGTACTACCTCGACCGCATCTACGAGGTGGTGTTCGCCGGCGGCGCGCGCCGCCTCGGCATGGGCCTCTGGAAGGGCGGTGACATGGCGCTCATCGACGGCGTCGCCGTGAACGGAACCGCGCGGCTGATCGGCTGGGTTGCCGCCGCGTCGCGGCTGCTTCAGTCCGGACACATCTACACCTATGCGGCCGGCATGATCGTCGGCCTGCTGGTGCTGATCACGCTGTTCGTCACGCTGGGTGTTGCCCGCTAGGCAGAGGAACAATGGGCAACGCGACTCCCTGGCTCAGTCTGGCGATCTGGATACCGATCGCCTTCGGCGGGCTGATCCTCGCGGCCGGTCGTGACCGCAACGCCGGCGTCGTCCGCACGGTCGCGCTCACGGGCAGCCTGCTCGGCCTGCTCGTGACGATTCCGCTGTGGACGGGCTTCGACGCGGCCACGCACGAACTGCAGTTCGTCGAGAAAGCCGTCTGGATCGAGCGGCTGAACGCGCACTACCACCTCGGCATCGACGGCATCTCGGTCTGGTTCGTGCTGCTGACCGCCTTCATCACGGTGATCGTGGTGCTCGCGGGCTGGGAGGTGATCGAGAGCCGGGTGGCGCAGTACTACGCCTCGTTCCTGATCCTGTCGGGCCTGATGATCGGCGTCTTCGCCGCCGCCGACGGCCTGCTGTTCTACGTGTTCTTCGAAGCGACCCTGATCCCGATGTACATCATCATCGGCATCTGGGGCGGATCGAACCGGGTCTACGCGGCGCTCAAGTTCTTCCTGTACACGCTCGCCGGCTCGCTGTTGATGCTGGTGGCGCTCGTCTACCTGTACACCGTCTCGGGCGGCCAGTTCGGCATCCTCGACTGGCACCAGGCGAAGATCGGCATGACGCCGCAGATCCTG